>CAZSEH010000008.1:0-62129 GCA_964605835.1 uncultured Opitutaceae bacterium | reverse complement strand
TCTTCCTGGACCTCATGGCCCAGGCCCGTGGACACATAGAAGCCGGCGACTACGGTCCGTGGCACGTTGCCTGGATCGAGCGGTACGAGGCGGGTGCGGCGCGGGCGGAAAGCGCGCTTGCATAGGTTTTAAGCCGGGCTCGCCAACCGGGTGGCTTTGCCTTTACTGAAGGGACCATGCGCATTCTCGTAACTGGCGGAGCCGGATTTTTGGGGTCCCACCTTTGCGACCGATTGATCAAGGAAGGGGAGGAGGTCGTCTGCCTCGACAATTTCTTCACTGGCAGAAAGCAGAACATTGCGCATCTGATTCCCAATCCAAAGTTCGAGGTCGTGCGGCACGATGTCATCGATCCCTTCAAGTTTGAGGTGGATCGGATCTTCAACCTGGCGTGTCCCGCCTCGCCGCCGCACTACCAGTACAACCCGATCAAGACCGTCAAGACATCGGTCATGGGAGCGATCAACTGCCTGGGCCTGGCCAAGCGCGTGCGGGCCCGCGTGCTCCAGGCGAGCACGAGTGAAGTCTATGGCGACCCGCAGGTGCACCCGCAGCCGGAGAGCTACTGGGGCTACGTGAATCCTACGGGCAAGCGCTCGTGCTACGACGAGGGCAAGCGGTGCGCGGAGACATTGTTTTTCGACTATCACCGGGAGAACAAGGTCGACATCCGGGTCGTGCGGATCTTCAACACCTACGGCCCGAGGATGCACGAGGCCGACGGGCGGGTCGTCTCGAATTTCATAGTCCAGGCCCTGAGGGGCGAGGACATCACGGTCTATGGCGACGGCAGCCAGACGAGGTCATTTTGTTATGTCGACGACCTGATCGATGGGATCGTCGCGTTCATGAACCAAGCGGAGACGGTCGGGCCGATGAACATCGGGAACCCCGGGGAATTCACGATGCTGAAGCTCGCCGAGCTGACGCTCAAACTGGTCGGTGGGAAGAGCAAACTCGTCTTCAAGCCGCTGCCCTCGGACGATCCGAAGCAGCGCCAGCCGGACATCAGCTTTGCCCGGAAAGTCCTCAAATGGGAGCCGGTGGTTCCGCTGGAAGAAGGTCTCAAGCGAACCATCGCCTACTTCAGAGGCAAATTATAGAGCTGGGCCCTTACCCCGCGAACACGAGGCGGTTTCCCCTTTGGCGTGGAGGTACCGGCTCGAGGAGATTGCTGCCTCCTGCGCCGGCTCCGTGGCTGCCATCTTGCCGTCAGACCTGACGGCTTCCTTGGCGGCCGGCGATGACGGCGCATCCGGGTATTGGCAGCACCCGACTCGAGCCGGTACCTCCACCCAAAGGGGTGCCATCCAAGTGTAGCCATTTGCCATTTGCCAACCCGGACTCCGCCCCCTATCCCTTGCCTTTCATGTTCTCCTTTGTGTTCAAGCGCCTCGCCGGTCGGCACTACCGGAAATTCCTGGAAACGTGTGTTCCTATCGTTGCGAAGATCAACGAGATCGAGACGGCGTACCAGGCCCTGACCGACGAGCAGCTGAGGGCAAAGACCGACGAATTCCTGGCGAGGGTAAAGGCGGGCGAAACCCTCGACCAAGTCCTTCCGGAGGCCTTTGCCGCGGTTAAGAACGCGGCCAGGAGGCTCTTCGGAAGAAAGATCATCGTCTGTGAACACGAGCTCACCTGGGACATGATCCATTTTGACGTCCAGTTGATCGGAGGAATCGCGCTCCACCAGGGAAAGATCTCCGAAATGGCGACCGGCGAGGGCAAGACCCTGGTGGCGACCCTGCCTTTGTACCTCAATTCGCTGAACGGGCGGAATTCGCAGCTGGTCACCGTCAACGACTACCTGGCGAGACGCGACTCCGAGTGGATGGGACACCTGTACAGTTTTCTGGGGATCACGGTCGGCTGCATTCAGCAGCAGATGGCCTCCTCCGTGAGGCGGGAGATGTATGCGAGGAGCATCACCTACGGTACGGCGAGCGAGTTCGGGTTCGATTATTTGCGGGACAACGGCATGGCCACGAGGAAGGAGGACCAGGTTCAGCGGGATCACTGGTACTGCATCGTGGACGAGGTCGATTCGATCCTGGTCGACGAGGCGAGGACGCCTTTGATCATTTCCGGGCCGGCCCCGATCGAAAGGGAGCAGCCCTTCACGAGGCTCAAGCCCGGGATCGACAGGCTGGTCGCCGAGCAGATGCGGCTTTGCAACAAGCTCGCGGGCGAGGCGAAGGAGATTCTGGAAAAACCAGACCTCTCCTCGGACGGCAAGCACCAGGCTTTGCGGATGCTCCTCCAGGTCAAGATGGGGAGCCCCAAGAACAAGCTCCTTTTGCGGCTCATGGAAACCCCGGAGTGGCGCAAGCTCCTGGACAAGATCGAGACCGAGATAAATTCCGATTTGAACAAGGACGAGGCCTACAGGCTGAAGGAGGAGCTGTTCTTCACGATCGACGAGCGCCAGCACCAGGCGGACCTGAGCGAAATCGGAAGGACAAGGCTCAGGCCGGACAATCCGGACGCGTTTGTCATGCCGGACCTTGCTACGGAGTTCTCGGACCTGGACAAGGACACGTCGATGACGCCGGAACAGCGGGAGGCGAAGAAACTCGCGGCGCAGACGAGGTTCGGGGACGTCTCCGAGGAAATCCATGCGGTTTCGCAGCTTTTGCGGGCGTACACCCTTTATGAGAAGGACGTCGAGTATGTCGTGACGCCGGCGCCGGACAGCAAGGTCCTGATCGTCGATGAGAACACCGGACGGGTGATGCCGGGGAGGCGGTGGTCGGACGGGCTCCACCAGGCCGTGGAGGCGAAGGAAAATGTTGCGATCGAGCGGGAGACCAGGACGTACGCGACGATCACGATCCAGAACTACTTCAGGATGTATGAGAAGCTCTCCGGCATGACGGGTACGGCCGAGACGGAGGCGACGGAGTTCAACGAGATCTACAGGCTGGCGGTGCAGGTCGTGCCGACCAACAAGCCCTGCGTGCGGATCGACAAGAACGACTCGATCTTCAAGACGAGGCGCGACAAGTACAATGCGGTCGTCCGGGAGATCGAGGCCGCGAATAAGAGGGGCGAGCCGGTCCTCGTTGGAACGACGAGCGTCGAGTCATCGGAGGTGCTCTCCCGGATGCTCAGGAGGACGAACGTCATCCACACGGTCCTGAACGCCAAGTTTCACGAGCAGGAGGCCGAGATCGTCTCCCGGGCGGGGCTGCGGGGCTCGGTCACGATCGCGACCAACATGGCCGGCCGCGGCACCGACATCAAACTGGGTGAGGGTGTGCGGGAACTGGGCGGATTGTATGTCATTGGAACCGAGCGGCACGAGTCCCGCCGGATCGACCGGCAGTTGCGCGGACGCTGCTCGCGGCAGGGCGACCCGGGCCAGACCAAGTTCTTCCTGAGCCTTGAGGACGATCTCATGCGGAGGTTTCTCCAGGGAAACCTCGCCTCGCGGCTCATGGAGGGATCTATGCAGGAGGGCGAGGAACTCGAGCATCCCTGGCTCAATCGGTCGATCGAGTCCGCGCAGAAGAAGGTCGAGCAGCAGAATTTCGCGATAAGAAAGAGGCTCCTTCAGTACGACGATGTCCTGAACCAGCAAAGAGAGGTGATCTACGGGATAAGAAACGGCGCCATCCAGGCCGGGAGGCCGAAGGACATCATCTTCGACCAGATCGAGGAGGAGATCGCGATCCGGGTCGAGGTCGCCGGGTTCGGCCAGAAGGGCGGGTCCAATCCGACGGCGGTCGAGAGCCTGGTCGGCTGGGTCAACGCCCATTTCCCGATCGGCATGAAGGTGGATGAGCTGAAGGGGGAGGATCCCGTGGTCCTCAGCAAGGCGATCCTGGAGCGGGTCCAGAAGGCCTATGCCGTCAAGGAGACGGTGGAAAATCCCGATGCCCTGGGTGCCATCGAGCGCTATGTAGTCATCAACGCGATCGACCACCACTGGCAGGAGCACCTGACCGAGATGGAGGAGCTGAGGAAGGCGATCGGGCTCAGGAGCTACGGGCAGAAGGATCCGTTGGTCGAGTACAAGGCGGAGGCCTACACGTATTTCGAGCAGCTGATGAACAACGTGCGGCTGCAGATCTGCACGGGGCTTTTTAGGAGCGCCTCGAACCTGGAGTCCTTCGAGAACATGCTTTCGATCCTGGCGCGGAGCGCCAGGACCGTGGGCCCGGAGAACGCCCCGCCGACCGAGATAGCGTCACCTCCGGCCGCTGCGGCACCCGCGGGTTCCGCAGCGCCCGAACCGGAAATCCAGCTGCCGAAGGTCACTATCCGCCGGGAAGTGGCGAAGGTGGGGCGGAACGATCCCTGTCCCTGCGGCAGCGGCAAGAAGTACAAACACTGCCATGGCTCATGAAGCGGCCGTGCCGGATCCCTACGCGCCGAAGACGCCGTTCTGGGTCCGCCACGAAGAGGGGGCCTGGGCTGGGGCGGTTTTCATTGCGACAGTAGCGGTAACAATCTGCGCATTTCCGCCGTTCAAGGCCGCGGAGGCCGGGTATGCGATGGCAGCCCCGGCCGTTTTCTGGGCGTATCGCCGGCCGAGCCTGAAACTGTATGCCTGGACTTTGTTCGCCGCGCAGGCGATTGCCTGGACGGTCATCCTCGGCTGGCTCAGGCATGTAACGGTCGCCGGGGTTCTCCTTGTGGGGCCATTCATGGGGACGTGGGTGGGGATTTGGTACCTGGCCGCGTGGTGGGCGATGCCCCGGATGTGGAACCGGACGGTCCCCGTCCGGCTGGCAGTCCAGCTCGGGCTTGCGGGGCTTTGGGTCGTCCTCGAGTGGACGAGGACCTGGATTTTCACGGGATTTCCCTGGCTGCCGCTGGCGGCGAGCCAGTGGCAGCGGCCGGTCATCCTTCAGATCGCCGCCTATACCGGGGCGGGAGGGATCTCCTTTGTTCTCATGACGATGAATGTGGGCTTTGCGGCCTACGCCCACAGGCTATTCTTCGAGGGGCGGGAGGGGTTTGGAACAAAGGGGGACGGGACCGTGGCTTTCCAGGATGGGTTCAGCCTTCTGCGAAGGCGAAGCCAGGAATTCTGGATGGCGATATTCCTTCTTCTGACCTGCATGTGCATCTTCCTCGTGCAGGTGCAGCCGTTTGCCAGGGCCATGTATGCCGAGCCGCTTGCGCGGGTCGCCTTCGTTCAGCCCTACATCCCGCAGGATGTGAAGTGGGATCCGGCCAAGGCTCCGGGAATCGTTTCGACGCTGAAGACGCTGACCCTTGCGGCGGGCAACAGCCGGCCCGATCTCATCCTCTGGCCCGAGGCGTCGACCCCCTGGGCGGTGAAGGGCGACTCGAGCATGAAGAATTTTGTCGAGAGCCTTTCGACGAGCGCCCGGGCGCCGATCCTTCTCGGCTCGATTGCGATCGAGACAAAGGGAAAGACGGAGGACTGGTACAACGGGGCTTTCGTCGTGACCCCAGACCTCGGGGTGCAGCACGCCTATTACGCGAAGAGGCATCTCGTTCCTTTCGGGGAATATGTCCCCCTTGGTCCGGTTCTGGGCTGGATCAAGAAGTTCGTGCCCATTGGGCCCCCGGCCACGCCCGGGGATGACGCGGCGCCGCTGATCGTCAGCCTTCCCGGGGGTTCGATGGCCTTTGGGGTCCTAATCTGCTTCGAGGACATCTATCCCCAGCTTGCGCGGGAGAGCGTCCTTTCGGGCTCGGATGTCCTTTTCGTTCCGACAAACGACGCGTGGTATGGCGAAGAGGGCGCCGCCTACCAGCACGCGGCGCACTCGGTCCTGCGGGCGGTCGAGACCCGGCGGCCGGTCCTGAGGTGCGGGAACGGCGGATGGAGCGGCTGGATCGACGAGTTCGGGGTGATCCGGCTCCCCATGGAGAATGCGGATGGGACGGTGTATTTCCGGGGGACCGAGACGGTGGCGGTCACGCGGGATTCGCGCTGGATCGGGCGCAACAGCTTTTACGTGCTGCACGGGGACTGGTTCGTCCTTCTTTGCGCGGCCCTGGCGATTTTCGGGTGGACGGCACTGGTGACGGGCAGGGACGAGGGGTAGGGCGGGCCCCGCGTTGGCGGCCAAGAAGTGCTGACGAAATGCCAACGGACGCGCAGCATAATCTCCGTGTCCCGCTAGCCTTCCCGACGCAATGTCGGTCGTCGGGATCAACATCGGAGCCCTTACGGTCAAGGCGGTTGCGCTGCGCGGCGACGAACTGACCGCCGCGGTTGCGGCTCACCGGGGACGGCCGCTTGAGGCCCTCGAAAGGCTGCTTGGCACGCCGGAATTCGCGGATGCGGAGTATTTCGGCGTCTGCGGCGCCCTGGGCCACATCACCGAGGTGGCCGCGATCCAGCGGGCCTTGATGGAAGCCGGCGGAGGGTACGACGCCGTCGCTTCGCTCGGAGGAGAGTCGTTCCTGGTCTACACGATTCAGGACGGGCGGATCGCCAATGTCCTGTCGCACGACAAGTGCGCCGCAGGCAGCGGCGAATTCCTGGTGCAGCAGATCGGGCGGATGGGCCTGTCCCTCGACGAGGCGATCCGGCGATCATTCGACGGCAAGGTCGTCCCGCTGGCGTCGCGCTGCTCGGTCCACTGCAAGTCCGACATCACGCACAAGCTGAACCGGCACGAGGCGGCGCCCGAGGACGTCCTCCGGACCCTCCACGACAGCATGGCGACGAAGGTGGTGGCGCTCCTCGACAAGGAGCAGCGGGAACCGCGGCGGGTCCTGTTGATCGGCGGAGTCGCGCAGAACGCCGCGATGGTCGCGGCCTTGCGGGAAAAGAAGCGCGGGACGGAGATCGTCGTCCGGCCGGAGAGCGCCTGGTTCGACGCCTGGGGCTGCGCCCTTCTGACGCGGGACGAGCCCGTCCATAGGAAGCCGCAGACCGCGTCGCCGCGCCCGCTGGACAGGCTCCCGCCGCTCAGCGCCTACGCCGGCCAGGTGCGCGTGATGGAGCCACCCGTGACCCTGTCCCCCGAAGAGTCCGCGAAGGCGGGGCCGCTCGTCCTCGGAGTCGACGCCGGCTCGACGACGACCAAGGCGGTTCTCCTGGATCCGGCGACCCGCGGACTGGTTGCCTCGCACTACGCCCGCACAAACGGGGATCCCATCACGGCCGTGCGGAAATGCCTCAGGGAGCTGGCGAGGGAAGTCGGAGACCGGCCGGTGGGGCTGGCGGCCGCGACCGGGTCCGCGCGTGAGCTGACAGGCGCCTATCTCGGAACGGAGGATGTTTACAACGAGATATCCGCCCACGCTGCCGGGGCCACGCACTACGACCCGGAGGTCGACACGATCTTCGAAATCGGCGGCCAGGACTCGAAGTACATCCTCCTTCGAAACGGGGTGCCGATCGACTACACGATGAACAACGCCTGCTCCGCGGGGACAGGCTCCTTCCTGGAGGAGAGCGCGCAGGGCGACCTCGGGGTCGAGGTCGGGGCGATTTCGGGGATAGCGCTGGCGGCCAAGTCCCCCGTCCAGTTCAAGACGACCTGCGCCGCGTTCATCAATTCCGACATCCGGATCGCGCAGCAGCAGGGCCACTCGCGGGACGACATCGTCGCCGGCCTGGTCTACTCGATCGCGGGCAACTACCTCGACCGGGTCAAGGGACCGAGGCCCGTCGGGGCGAAGGTGTTCCTGCAGGGGGGAGTCGCCCTGAATGCGGCCATCGGCCATGCGTTCGCGCACAGCGCGGGGAGGCCGGTCGTCATTCCGCCCCACCCGGAGCTCCTGGGCGCGCTGGGGGTGGCGCTTCTTGCGCTCACGCGGGCCGGAGGGGTGAACGGCGATGCCAGAAAACTGCTCAAGCTGGCCGAGCCCGAGATGAAGCTCGCCGGGCATTTCACGTGCCGCGCCTGCAGGATGCACTGCTCGATCGACCGATTCGAGGTGGCGGGACGGCGCTTCCCCTTCGGCGGGCGCTGCAGCCTCTTCGAGCATGCCTGGAAGCGCGGATCGCGCGGGCTCATCGCGCCGGACCTTGTAGAGGAGCGCTCGGAACTGGTCTTCCGGGAGCCGACCGTTCCCTCGCCGAAGATTGCGCCGGCCGGCCCGCCCTCGCGCTGGCGGCTGGGCGAGAGGATGGCCGAGGCGAGGACGTACATCGAAAACCGCTTCGGAGAGGAGGCGCCCGCCGACCCGGGCCCGCCGAGGCGGATCGGAATTCCGAGAGCCTTGACGACCCATTCCCTGTATCCCCTCTACGCCGGATTCTTTGCCGGGATCGGGATGGAGGTCGTCCTGTCGGGTGTCGAGCCGGACGGGGACATGAAGTCATACTCGGGCTTTTGCTTCCCGGCGCAGATCGCCCACGGGGCGGTCCTGGATCTGGCGCGAAGGAAAGTGGAGCTCGCGTTCCTGCCCCACGTGACGCGAATGCCGCAACCCAACGCGTGCCGGGATTCGCTTCTTTGCCCGATCACGCAGGCGAGCCCGTATTTCCTGGCGAAGGCGTTCCCCCGGATGCGGCTCCTTTCGCCCCTGCTCGATTTCACGCAGGGCTACGAGAAGTGCGCAACGCTCGTCGAACTCGCGGTTCGCGAACTGGGCGTGCCCCGGCCCCTGGCCGAGGGAGCCTGGTCCGGGGCCGTCATGGCCCAGGTGGCGGTCGAAAAGGCCATGCATGAGCTCGGCCGGCGCGCTCTCGAGGAGGCCATCGCGAGCGGGAAGCCGACGATTCTCCTCGCCGGACACAGCTACAACGCGTTCACGCCCGAGGCCTCCCAGTCGGTCGGCCGCAAGCTCGCCAGCCTCGGGGTCAAGGCGATCCCCGCCGATTGCCTCGCCCCGCGGGACGGGGGTCCGACCGCGTGGCATTTCGCCAACCAGATCATGAACGCGGTGGCACTCGCGAAGGAGCATCCCAACCTGTTCCTGCTGTGCGTGAGCAACTTCAGCTGCACGATCGACGCCTTCACGCACTCGATGCTCGCCTCGGAACTCGGAACGAAGCCGTACCTGTTCCTGGAAATCGACTCGGCCACGGCCGATGCGGGGGTGCAGACGCGGCTGGAGGCCTTCCTCGACATCATCCGGCATGTGAAGGCCGGCTCCGCGGCTGCACCCGCGTTTCTCCGTCAGGCGAAGACCGGCTCGACCAAGTCGCATCCGAGCGGGTGAAGCGTTGCCGGCGTTCGCTATCCAGTTAAGGAGCCGGCTCTCAACTATCTGGCAGCCGATAGTTGCCGGAACGGACGCGCCTGAGGCTCGGGTTGGGCGCTTGTTGAAGCAATCCGCCTAATCATGACTCCCAGCGTTCCTGAACACAGTCCCAAGATCGGTTTTCACCCAGGCAATCGCTAGCCCGCATGCATCACAAAACAGGCGAGTTTGAGCGAGATTTGCCTGAATTTGTGATGAATGCGGGCTAACGATGTGGAAGAGCCCCTATGGCGGAGGTCACGGGTCGTAGTCGAGGTAGGGCCCGAGCCACTTCTCAGCCTCGGAGACGGGCCAGCCTTTCCGGCGGGCGTAGTCGTCGACCTGGTCGCGGCCGAGCTTGCCGACCCCGAAGTACTTCGAATCGGGATGGTTGAAGTACCAGCCGGACACGCTGCTCGCGGGAGTCATTGCGCAGCTCTCGGTGAGCGCGATCCCGGTGGCGGCCTCGGCGCCCAGAAGGTCGAATAGGATCGGCTTTTCCCGGTGGTCGGGGCAGGCGGGATAGCCGGGGGCGGGTCGGATGCCGCGGTAGCGCTCGCGGATGAGGTCCTCGCAGGAGAGGTTTTCGGTGCGGCCGTAGCCGCAGGCTTCTCGCGCGTGCTTATGAAACTTCTCGGCCATGGCCTCGGCGAGCCGGTCGCCGAGCGCCTGGGCCATGATCGCCGAATAGTCGTCGTGGGCGGCCCTGAACCCGGCTGCGAATTCCTCGACCCCGTGGCCGGCCGTCACTGCGAATCCGCCGATGTAGTCGATCCGGCCGGATTCCTTGGGAGCGATGAAGTCCGAAAGGGCGTGGTTGAACTGGTCCGCGGGCTTCTCGAGCTGCTGGCGCAGGGAGTGGAAGACGGTCGCGACCCGGCTGCGCGACTCGTCGGCATAGACCTCGATGTCGTCGCCGATCGCGTTGCAGGGCCAGAATGCGATGACGGCCTTCGCCGTGTAGCGCTTCTCCCGGACGATGCGATCGAGGAGGGCCAGGGCGTCGGCATAGAGCTTTGTCGCCTCGGCCCCGACAGTCTCGTCCCTGAGGATGTCGGGAAACCGGCCGGCCAGTTCCCAGGCGCTGAAGAACGGGCCCCAGTCGATGAAGGGCACGACCTCTGCCAGCGGAACGCCGGCAAAGACCCGGGAGCCGAGAAATTCGGGCTTGGGGATGTCGACATTGGCCCAATCGAATTGCTGGCGCCGTTCGCGAGCGGTCGAAAGGGAGAGGAGGGGCTTTCGCGCCCGTCTTGCCGCAAATTCCTCGCGCTGGCGGGACTGCCTGGCCGTGTTTTCGGCGAGGAAGGCGGGCTTTTGCTCCGGAGAGAGCAGGGCGCTCACGACCCCGACGACGCGCGAGGCGTCGAGGACGTGGACGACCCCGTGGGGATATTCCGGTGCGACCTTGACGGCCGTGTGGGCGACGCTCGTCGTCGCCCCGCCGATCAGAAGCGGAACGGTGAAACCCTCGCGCTTCATCTCCTTGGCGACATGGACCATCTCGTCGAGGGAGGGGGTGATCAGTCCGGACAGGCCGACCACGTCGGCGCCGACCCGGCGGGCCTCGGCGAAGAGTTTCTCGACCGGCACCATGACGCCGAGGTCGGTGACCTCGTAGTTGTTGCAGGCGAGGACGACCCCGACGATGTTCTTGCCGATGTCGTGGACGTCGCCCTTGACGGTCGCGATCACGAACTTCCCGTTGGGCCGGGCGGTGCCCCCGCCGGCGACGTGGAGGCGCTTCTCCTCTTCCATGAACGGAGTCAGGTGGGCGACCGCCTTCTTCATGACGCGGGCGGACTTGACGACCTGGGGGAGGAACATCTTGCCCGCGCCGAACAGGTCGCCGACGACGCGCATCCCGTCCATCAAGGGGCCCTCGATGATGGTGAGCGGGCGGGGATACTTGGACTTGTTCAGCCGCGCCTCCTCGGTATCGATCTCGACAAAGGCATCGATCCCCTTGACGAGGGCATGGCTCAGGCGCTCCTCGACGGGGAGGGTGCGCCAGGCATCCGCTTCCCGGGCAACGGGGACAGGCCCCGTGCCGCCGGCCTCGGCGGCGTCCTCCTTCGCCTTCAGTTCGTCTGCATAGGCGACCAGGCGCTCCGTGGAATCCGAGCGCCGGTTGAGGAGCACGTCCTCGATCAGGGCGAGCAGGTCCTTCGGGATTTCCTCGTAAACGCCAAGCATTCCGGCGTTGACGATCGCCATGTCGAGGCCGGCCCCGATCGCATGGTAGAGAAAGGCCGTGTGCATCGCCTCGCGGACGGGATTGTTTCCCCGAAACGAGAAGGAGACGTTGCTGACCCCGCCGGACACCTTGGCCCCGGGAAGGCTTTCCTTGATGATCCGCGTCGCCTCGAAGAAATCGACGGCGTAGTTGTTGTGCTCCTCGATTCCGGTCGCGACCGTGAGGATATTGGGGTCGAAGATGATGTCCTCGGCGGGAAATCCGACCTTCCCGGTGAGGAGTTTGTAGGCCCGGGTGCAGATGCGCACCTTGGCATCCCGGTCCGAGGCCTGGCCCTTCTCGTCGAAGGCCATGACGACAGCGGCCGCCCCGTATCGGCGAACGAGCCGCGCGCGGCGGAGAAACTCCGCCTCGCCGTCCTTGAGCGAGATCGAGTTGACGATGCCCTTGCCCTGGAGGCATTTCAGGCCCGCTTCGAGGACGCTCCATTTGGAGGAATCGACCATCACGGGCACGCGGGCGATCTCGGGCTCGGTCGCGATAAGCCGCAGGAACCGGCCCATGGTCGCCTCGCCGTCGATCAGCGCTTCGTCCACGTTGACGTCGATCAGGTTGGCGCCGTTTTCAACCTGCTGGCGAGCGATGGCGACCGCGGCATCCCAATCGCCGGCCTTGATCGCCCGGGCAAACCGGGGCGAGCCGGTGATATTGGTGCGCTCGCCGATTACAAGAAAGGATGCGGCGGACTTCTTCATCCGACGAGAAAGGGCTCGAGGCCGCTCAGGCGGAGCGCCGGTTCGGGCACGGACGGACGGCGCGGCGGCAGGCCCTGCACGGCCTTTGCGATCGCGGCGATGTGGGCCGGGGTCGATCCGCAGCACCCGCCGACGAGGTTGACCCAGCCGTTGAGCGCAAAGTCGCGCAGGACGGCGGCCATGTCGGCCGGCGTCTCATCGTAGCCGCCGAAGGCGTTGGGAAGGCCCGCGTTCGGGTAACAGGTCACGTAGCAGGGGGCGACCCGGGAGAGCTCCTCGATGTACGGGCGCATGGCCCGCCCGCCCAGCGCGCAGTTTATGCCGACGCTGAAGGGCTTCACGTGGGCGATGCTTGAATGGAAGGCCTCCACCGTCTGGCCCGAAAGGGTCCGGCCCGAGGCGTCGGTGATCGTCACCGAGATCATGACGGGGATCCGCCGGCCGAGCTCATCGAAGAGCTCCTCGATGGCGAAGAGGGCCGCCTTGGCGTTCAGGGTGTCGAAGATCGTCTCCACAAGAAGCGTGTCCACACCGGCGTTGAGGAGCGCCCTCGCCTGCTCGGCATAGGAGGCCACCACCTGGTCCCAGGTGACGGCGCGGTAGTCGGGCCGGTTGACGTCGGGGGAAAGGGAGAGCGTGCGATTCATGGGGCCGATCGCCCCTGCGACAAAGCACCGGCGGCCGGGGATCGCCTTCTCGGCCTTGCGCGCCGCCTGGAGGGCCAGGCGGGCGCCGGCGGCGTTGATCTCCGGCACAAGCGATTCGGTCCTGTAATCGGACTGGGAAATCGAGGTCGAGTTGAAGGTGTTCGTCTCGACCATGTCGGCTCCCGCCGCGAAATAAGCCGAATGAATCCCCTCGATCAGGTCGGGCCGGACGAGGCTCAACAGATCGTTGTTTCCCTTGAGATCGTGGGGGTGGTCGCGGAACCGGGCGCCGCGAAAATCGGCCTCCTCGAGGCCGTGGGTCTGGATCATCGACCCCATCGCTCCGTCGAGGATAACGATCCTTTTCTCGAACAGGTCCCGCAGGGGCCCGAACGACGGGGGCTCCTCGGGACCGGCGGAGGCGGCGGGAAGGGTGCTCATGGCGGGAAAGGGGAGCAGGAAGGGCGGGTTTTGGCAAGCCACATATCTAGAAATCTGAATATGATGATATGTTATTCGCTTGCTTGTCGGACCCGCCTTTGCTCGCCTCGGGCCGCCTGCCGTTCTTTTGCACCGCCGGGATACAGGGAAGGCTGTGAGAATCAGCCACAGTTGCGCTGCGGTAACGCATCACAGACCCCAACCGGGTTGTAGGCAACCCGGGCAAAGCCAATCCCCGAAAGATTTCGGGGGTGAAGGCCAGGGGCGAGGAAACTCGATCGACCGGAATTTTCGTCCGGCGGGCGGGTTACACATGCGGAGTCCGAAAATCTGCCCCGGCAGTCTCACCCGTCCGACGCGAGTTTGCGCGCGTCAGGGCGAATACCTTCATCGCAAAAATGAAGCGTGGGAGCGACCCCTTCGGCGTCTGCTCTTGGCGCGTCCTTCCCAGCAGATGCCATGAATCACATTGCCACGCCGGTCCGGCTGTCGGTCCGGCTTCTCCCCATAACACTGGTCTGCGCGGCGTTGCCGGCCGCCCGGGCCCAATTCACGCCGATCCAGATCGATCCGGTCGTCACGACGGCCACGCGGCTGCCCGAGCCGCTGACGACTGTTGGAACGGCGATGGACGTCGTCACCGCCTCCGAAGTCGAGCGCCAGCAGCTGACGAGCCTGGGCGACGCCCTGGGGGGGGCCGCGGGCGCCCCGGAGTTTGCCAGCGGGCAGGCGGGCGCCGCCACCTCGCTTTTTCTGCGCGGGGCCAATTCGAACCAGACGCTGTTTCTTGTCGATGGAATCCGGGTCAACGATGCCAATACCGGTTACGCGGCCTTTGTCGGCGGGGCGCGGTTCGGCCCGTTCGACTCCCTTGAAATCGCCCGCGGACCCCAGGGGACGCTCTACGGCTCGGATGCTGTCGGGGGCGTCGTCTCCATAAGCTCCCGGAAGGGCGTCGGGCCCCAGTCCGGATCGATCGGTGTCGAGGCCGGTTCGTTTGGAACGGTCCAGGGTATTGCGAGTATCCAGGGCGGACCCGGGAAGTGGGCGTATGCCATTTCCGCAGCGGGCGGAGACACGGAGAACGACCGGCCGAACAACCGGTTCGAAAGCGGCAATCTGACGCTCCGGCTCGACCGGTCGATCTCAGAGGACTTTTCGCTGGGGGCCACGGTCCGGGGGCTTGTTTCGCGGTATGGCGACCCGGGCGACGAGTACACGAACGACCTGTTCGACACCGAGCGCGAGGGCAATTGGCTCGGGACCCTCTTCGCCGACGCCCGCCTTGGCGAGAACTTCACGACACACCTGACGCTGGGCGGCCAGGAACAGAAATACACCGCGGTGACCGAATTTGGTACGACCGTCGTCACGAACGAGCGCGGGGTCGTCGATTGGCAGGTCACGGGCCGGATGACCGAAAACAACAGCCTGACCGCGGGTCTCACGGACGAGAGCGAGATGACCCGCAATCCGGGCTTTGGAAGCATCGACAACCACCAATCGTTCCTCGCCGTCTTCGCCCAGGACGAATGGACTCCCATCAAGGACATCCATCTGAGCGGCGGCGTGCGCCACGACGACTTCGACACGTTCGGAAGCGCGACGACCGGCCGGGCGACCCTGGCGGCGCTCTCGGCGGACCACGCGGTCAAGCTTCGGGCAAGCCTCGGGACGGGCTTCGATTCACCGAGCTTCCTCGATCTGTACGGCCAGAGCCCGTTCTACGTCGGCAATCCGAGGCTCAAGCCTGAGAAATCCCGCGGCTGGGACGCGGGAATGGACTTCTACATCCCGGGCAACCAGGGCTCCCTCGGCCTGACCTGGTTCCGGACCGACCATAGAAATCTGATCGAGGACAACTTCAACGTCTACCCCGCGACGGCGGAAAATGTGGGCAAGGCCCGGACGGAGGGGCTGGAGGTGTCCGTAAAGACGGTCCTCGCGGGATCGATCCAGACCAAGGCGGCCTACACCCGGCTCGATGCAAAAAACGTTGCGGACGGCACTCCGCTTCTGCGGCGCCCCCGGGACAGCGCAAGCGTCGACCTGTGGCAGGACCTTGGGGCGGGATGGAGCCTCGGCGCGGGCGGCAGCTATGTCGGCCACCGGGCCGACATAAACGCCCTCACGTATGCGACGGCCGAGGATCCGACTTACACGGTTGTCCGGGCTTACGCAGCCTGGCGGGTGAACCCTCACCTGACCCTGAAGGCCCGGGTGGAGAACCTTCTGGACCGGCGCTATGAGCCGGTAAACGGCTACCCGCAGGCGGGGAGAGGCATCTACGGCGGAGCGGAGTGGAGGTTCTGACGACACCGGCTAAGGCTTGCCCTCGGGCTGAGTCTCGTGCCTGTGTTTAGGAGCATGGGACGAACATTCCGAGGCCGGTTCTCCGCGTTTGCGGCCATTGCGATTGCGGTTGCCGGATGCGGGACGGCGGGTTTTGCGGCGGATTCCGGAAACAGTCTCGCCTCGCGGGTGATCATCCTCGCCAACGCCGCCGATCCGGAATCCGTCGCAGTCGCGCAGCACTATGCCCGGGTGCGGGGCGTGCCGGAGGAGAATATCATTTCCTTGGAAATGCCGGTTCTGGAGGAGATCAACTGGCTGGAGTTTGTCTCCTCAATCTGGGAACCGCTCCAGGATCAGCTCGTCCGGAAGGGCTGGATCGACGCCCTTGCGATCGGGGATGTCGACTCGCTGGGCCGCAAGAAATACGCGGTTTCAGGGCACAGGATAGCGGCCCTTGTCGTCTGCCGGGGGGTGCCGCTCAAGATCCGGGAGGAACCGAACCTGTACGAGCCGGTTCCGCGGCTGACCGACCACGAGCAATTGCGGACGAATGCCGGGGCCGTCGATTCCGAGCTGAGCCTGCTCGCTGCCGACGGCGGCTACCCGATCAACGCGTTTGTCGTCAACCCCCTGTACGGGAAGGACAACCCAAGCGTTTACGACCGGGCGAAGGTCGTGGAGGTGGGGCGGCTCGACGGCCCGACCCAGGATGACGCCCTTGCGCTCGTCGATCGCGCCGTGGAGGCGGAACGCGCGGGCCTGGCGGGACGCGCCTACGTGGACATGGGAGGAAAGTTTGCCGAAGGCGATCGATGGCTGTCGAGGACCGTCGATGAGATAACCGACCTCGGTTTTGACATGAGCGTCGACCGGGAGCCGGTCACGATTCCGTCAACCGCCCGGTTCGACGCGCCGGTCCTTTACTTCGGGTGGTATGCGCCGGACTTGAACGGGCCGTTCCTGCTTCCGGGATTCCGGTTTCCGCCGGGTGCCATCGCGCTGCACATTTACAGCTATTCGGCGCGCACGATGCGCTCGGCGAGCGACGGCTGGAGCGGCCCGTTTGTCGCGCGCGGGGTTACGGCGACCGTTGGCAATGTCTACGAGCCCTATCTCGAGTACACGCACAGGCCGGATTTTCTCGTGCGCGCCCTCGCCCGCGGCAGAACCCTCGGCGATGCGGCCTACTTCGCCCTGCCTGTCCTGAGCTGGCAAAGCATCCTGATCGGCGACCCGCTTTACCGCCCCTTCGCCGTCTCCCTTGCCGACCAGCTGAAGAATCCCGGGCGGTTTTCCGCAGGCCTTGCGGGCTACGCCACCCTGAGGTCGGTCAATCTGCTGGACCACATGCACAAGCCGGAGCTGGCGCTTTCGGAGTTGCGCGAGGCCCTGGCCCGGGAGCCCAATCTCGCCGTCGGCATCGTGCTTGCCAAGCGCCTCCAGGCGCTCGGTTCATCGGGCGAGGCGGTCGGGATTCTGGAGACTCTCCTGAAACAGGACAGCCTTCTTTCGGAGCACTGGGTGCTCGCCCGCAACGCCGCCGATCTTCTGGCGACATCCGGCCGGCCGGATCTCGCCGTTACGGCCTACAGGCGGCTATTAGCGATCAGGGGCCTGCCGGCGGGGGTGCGCGCCCAGTGGCTTGTCAGCGCAAGGACCGCCGCGACGGCGGCGCACGATTCGGAGCAAGCGTCCATCTGGAAGGAGGATCTCAACGAGACGGTGACGGAGATCCTGACCCAGAGGGGTTGAGGTCCCCGGTCAGATCTTCGTGACAATCTTGTCCGCGAGGCCGTAGGCGATCGCCTCGGTGGCGTTAAGGTAGAAGTCGCGGTCGCTGTCGTGGGCGATCTTGTCGATCGGCTGGCCGGATGCGTCGGCGAGAATCTGGTTCAGTTCCCCGCGCAGTTTTTCCATCTCCTGCGCCTGGATGTTGATGTCGGTGGCCGGGCCGATGAAGCGGCCCGAGATCAGGGGCTGGTGGATGAGCACCCGTGCGTGCGGATAGATGAGCCGGCGGCCCTTGGCCGCGCCGCAAAGGAGCACCGACGCCATCGAAGCCGCCATTCCCGTCACGACGACGGTGACCGGCGAGGAGATGAGCCGCATCGTGTCGAATATCGCCATGCCCGCGGTTATGGAGCCGCCCGGGGAGTTGACGTAGAAGGTGATGTCCTTACCGGGATCGGTCCCCTCGAGATAGATCAGGCGCTCGCAGATGTCCTTGGCGGTCTCGTCGGTGACGGCACCCCAGAGGAATATCTTCCGTTGGGCCAGGAACTTTCGCTGGACCAGGTGAAAGACGGGAGTGCGGTGCTCCTTTTGCGCCTCAACGAGTTCCTCGTCCTCATCATCATCGTCATCGAGGCGGGGGATGGGAGCGTTCAATCCGGGCTGGAGGCTGTCAAAATGCATATGCCATAACCTTTGCGCGGCCTCCGCCGATTGGCAAGTGCGCAGCTGGCGGGGGTGTCCTGATCCGGGTGAAACGACTCACTCCGCGGCCGGTGTTGCGTTTGGCCGGCGGAGGGCGATTTTTGAGGGTATGAGAGTGCAGAGGATTTCCGGCCGGGTGGTGGATGTTCTCAGCCGGACCGAGTTTCCGGGAACGGTGGAATTTTCCGGCGGGGTGATCCGCCGGATCCGTCGGGACGCGAAGGTGCGGGGCAGGGGGCTGATCATGCCGGGGTTTGTGGACGCGCACATCCATATCGAGAGTTCGATGCTTCCGCCGGCGGAGTTTGCGCGGCTGGCCGTGGTCCACGGGACCGTGGGAACGATCAGCGACCCCCACGAAATCGCCAACGTCCTCGGTGTCGCGGGTGTCGACTACATGATCGCCGATGGCGGCCGGACGCCGTTCCACTTCTGCTTTGGCGCTTCGCCGTGCGTGCCCGCAACGGACAAGGAGACATCGGGGGCGAGGCTCGGGACCCGGGCCGTGGCGAGGCTCCTGGAACGGCCCGAGGTCGGGTACCTGAGCGAGGTCATGAATTTCCCCGGCGTCCTTCACCGGGACAAGGCGCTCATGGCGATGATCGCCTCCGCCGCGCGGAGGGGCAAGCCGGTCGACGGCCATGCGCCCGGGCTCAGGGGCGCGGAGGCGGCGGCCTACGCCAGGGCGGGAATTTCAACGGACCACGAGTGTTTCACGCTCGCCGAGGCAAAGGACAAGATCCGGGCAGGAATGAAGATCCTTATCCGGGACGGTTCGGCCGCGCGCAATTTCGTGGCGCTCGCGCCGCTTCTCAAGAGCAACCCGAACCGATGCATGTTCTGCTGCGACGACCTGCATCCGGATCTTCTGGTGCAGGGCCATCTGGACCGTCATATCCGGCGGGCGCTCGCCCTGGGCGTGGATCGCTTCGATGCGGTGGCTTGCGTGACCGTCAACCCGATCCGCCATTATGGTCTGCGCGTGGGCCTTCTCCAGGAGGGCGATCCTGCGGACTTTGTCGTCGTGGACGGCTGGAAACGCTTCCGGGTCCGCCGGACGTACCTGGCGGGCCGGCTGGTCGCGAAGGACGGAAGGAGCTTTCTGCCGCGGCTTCGGCCGAAGATCGTGAACCGGTTTCGTGCAGGGGCGAGGAAGGCGGGGGATTTTGCCGTGGAGCTGCGGCCGGGCAGGCTGAAGGTCATCGAGGCCCTGGACGGGCAGCTCATCACGCGAAGCCGCCTCATGAAGCCAAAGGCTTCCGGGGGCCTGGCGGTTGCCGATCCGTCGAGGGATCTCCTGAAGATAGCCGTGGTCAACCGGTACGCCGCCCGGGCTCCTGCCGCCGTCGGTTTCATCCGGGGTTTCGGCCTGAAGACGGGCGCCCTGGCCTCGTCGGTGGCGCACGACTCCCACAATGTCGTCGTTGTGGGGGCAACGGACGAGGAAATGGCGGAGGCGGCCAATCTCGTGATCAAACACCGCGGGGGAGTGAGTGTCGTCGGGAAGGGAAGGCGAGAGGTCCTGCCGCTGGAGATCGCCGGACTCATGGCGGCGGGAGACGGGCAAACGGTGGCCCGCCGCTACACGGAGCTCGACGCCCTGGCCAAGCGCCTGGGAAGCCGGCTGCGGGCGCCGTTCATGACGCTGTCTTTCATGGCGCTTTTGGTCATTCCCGATCTCAAGCTCAGCGACCGCGGGCTATTCTCCTGCTCCCGCTGGAGATTCGAGCCGCTGTTTGCGGGTTAGTACGGCGTCTTGTCCGTCTTGGCGGTCCAGTCCGTGAACGCCTGCCGGGCCTCTTCGCGCAGCAGGGGAAGCATCGACACGGTGCGCTTCTCGGGAGGAAGCGCGAGCTGGCGGTAAATGAAGTCGTCGTCGAAGCCGATTGCGGCCGCCTCGGCGCGGGTGTTGCCGTAGAATACCCGGGGGATGCGCGCCCAGTAGATGGCCGAAAGGCACATGGGGCAAGGCTCGCAGCTCGTGTACAGTTCGCAGTCGGACAGCCTGAAGGTCCCGAGCGTCGCGCAGGCGTCGCGGATCGCGGAGATTTCCGCATGAGCGGTGGGGTCGTTGGCCGACGTGACCCGGTTCTCGCCGCGTCCCACGATTTTCCCCTGCCGGACGACCACGCACCCGAACGGCCCGCCTTCATTGGATCGGACGCTTTTCTCGGACATCGCCAAGGCTTCCCGCATAAAGGCTTTCGGATCTTGGTTCATGGATGAAGAGAGAAAGCCGGATGGCCTCCGAGGGGTCAAGCCAACCGGCCCGCGCTATGCTGTTGCGAAGAAGGACAATCCCCGTTGTAAGTTGCCGCTTTCCCAGGCGCGCCAACTTCGACTTCCCGAATGATTCAACCCGATATCAGAGAGTGGCTCAATATCCTCGTCCGAATCACCCACTTTGTAGCGGGGATCATGTGGGTCGGGACTTCGTTCTATTTTGTCTGGCTTGATTCCGTTTTCACGCCCCCGTCCGAGAAGAGGGAGGGCGTGGAGGGGGAGGCGTACCTCGTGCACGGGGGCTTTTTCTACAAGGTGGAGAAGCGCCGCTTCGGAGCCGGGGCCATGCCAAGGACGCTGCACTGGTTCATGTGGGAGGCGACCTTCACCTGGATCACCGGGTTCATCCTGCTCTGGGTAGTCTATTACACGACCGACGGGGCGTTCCTGACGGATCCTTCGGTCCTTCTCCTCACGCCGGCCCAAGGGACGGCGATCGGGCTTGCGGTCCTTTTTGGCGGATGGCTGGCCTACGAGGTTTTGTTTCGCTCGCCGCTCGCCCGGACAAAATGGTGCAGCGGCGCGGCCCTGGTTCTCCTGGCGGGCCTGATATTCCTTCTGACGCACACGTTCAGCGGCCGGGGCGCATTCATCGAACTCGGGGCCATGTTCGGAACGATCATGGTCCTGAATGTCTGGGTGCACATCCTTCCGAACCAGCGGGCGATCATCAAGGCGGCCAACGAGGGGAGGGAGCCCGACTATGCCCTCGGGCTCAAGGCCAAGCGGCGGTCGATCCACAATTCGTACCTGACGATTCCGGTTCTCTTCATGATGATCTCGAATCACTTCTCCTCACTGTACGACCACAAGTACAGCGCGGCGCTGCTGGTCCTCATCATCCTGACCGGGGCGCTCGCCAGGCACGTGATGATTTCGGCGAAAAGGTGGCCGCTCGTTCCCGGAATCGCGGCGATCGGGGGCATGGTCTACCTGACGGGGCTGCCACCGGCCATCAGGATCAACGCCGCGGGCCCGAAGGTCGCGTGGGCGCAGGCGAACGAGATCATCCACGCCCGGTGCATGATGTGCCATGCGAGCCATACGTCGGACGACGTTTTCCATGCGCCCCCGTCCGGGATCGCCTTTGACAACCCGGAGCTGGTGAAGGCGATGGCGCCGCTCATCCTGCAGCGGGCCGTCGTGCAGAGGACAATGCCCTTTGGCAACAAGTCGGGGATGACCGACGAGGAGCGCGAGCTGTTGGGCCGCTGGATAGTCCAGGGGGCCGAGATTCACTGAAGGAAGAACCATGATCATATCCAATCTTGAAATACGCGGACCGGTGGACAGTCGGTACGCCGAAATCCTGACGCCCGAGGCGTGCGAATTCCTCGAAGGTCTTTTCCGGGAGTTTGGCCCGCGGCGCGAGGCGCTGCTGGCGCGCAGGACCGAGCGGCAGCGCGAGATCGACGCGGGGAAGCTGCCGGGCTTCCTCCCGGAAACGGCCTCTGTCCGGGGCGGGAACTGGCGCGTTCCGCCGCCGCCGCCGGACCTTCTGGATCGAAGGACCGAGATCACGGGGCCGGTCGAGCGGAAGATGACGATCAACGCGCTCAATTCCGGGGCGCAGTGCTTCATGGCGGACTTCGAGGATGCGAATTCGCCGACCTGGGAAAACGTCATCGAGGGGCAGATCAATGTGCGGGACGCCGTCAACCGGACGATCAGCTTCACAAGTCCGGAGGGGAAGATGTACCGATTGGCGGAAAAGACGGCGACCCTGGTTCCGCGGCCGCGCGGCTGGCACTTGGAGGAAAAGCACGTCCTTTTCCAGGGGAAGCGCGTGTCGGCGTCCCTTTTCGACTGGGGGCTTTGCTTTTTCCATAACGCAAGAAACCTCGTTTCGCGGGGATCCGGGCCCTACTTCTATCTCCCGAAACTGGAGAGCCACCTGGAGGCGCGGCTTTGGAACGATGTCTTCATCCACGCGCAGGCGGCCCTGGGCCTTCCGCGCGGGACGATCCGGGCGACTGTTCTCATCGAGACGATAACGGGCGCATTCGAGGCCGAGGAAATCCTGCATGAGCTGCGCGAGCATGCGGCGGGGCTCAATTGCGGCCGTTGGGACTACATGTTCAGCATGGTCAAGAAGTTCCGCAATCATCGCGAATACCTGTTCCCCGATCGGACGCTGATCACGATGACCGTTCCGTTCATGCGGGCGTACTGTTTCCATGTGATTCAGGTCTGCCACCGCCATGGGGCCTACGCGATCGGCGGGATGGCTGCGCAGATTCCGATCCGCAACAATCCGGCGGCCAACGCGGAGGCACTGGCCAAGGTGCGGGCCGACAAGGAGAGGGAGGCGGACGACGGACACGACGGGACCTGGGTTGCCCATCCGGGCCTCGTGGCCACGGCGATCGAGGCCTTCAAGCGGATGCCGGGGCCCAACCAGATTAATCGGCTCCGCGAGGATGTGAAGGTCGTCGAGGCTGACCTTTTGACGCCGCTCCATGGGCCAATCACGGAGAAAGGCGTTCGCTGGAACATCCATGTCGGCATCCGCTACCTCGAAGCCTGGCTCGGAGGCTCGGGCTGCGAACCAATCCGCAACTTGATGGAGGATCTGGCGACTTCCGAGATCTCCCGGGCCCAGCTTTGGCAATGGCTGCGTTTCGGGGCGGCGCTGGAGGACGGGCGCAAGATTACGGTCGAGCTTTACAGCGGTTTCCTGAAGGAGGAGCTCGCCGCGATTCGCGGGGAATACGGCGCCGGGCGGTACGACGGGGGACATTTTCCCGAGGCCGTCGAACTGTTCATGCGAATGGTGCAGAAGACGGAGTTCGACGAGTTCCTGTCCCTGCCCGCGTACGAGCTTTTGACGGGATGAGCCATGCCGGAGGTCGCCGACATCAATGCGCTCGACAAGGAGGCGTTCGTCGGGGTCCTGGGGCGCCTGTTCGAACATTCGCCCTGGATCGCCGCGGAGACCTTCGAGCGGCGACCATTCCGCGATGCGAGCGTGCTGCATGGGGAACTGAGCGCCACGGTGAGGCGGGCGCCCGTCGAGCGCCAGCTCGCCCTCATCCGCGCCCATCCGGACCTCGCGGGCAGGCTGGCGCTGGCCGGCGGCCTGACTGCCGAATCGGCGAAGGAGCAGGCGGGAGCCGGCCTTGACCGGTTGTCGCCCGCGGAATTGGCCGAATTCGGACGGTCGAACAGCGCCTACCGGGAGCGGTTCGGGTTTCCTTTCGTGATCTGCGCGCGCCTGAACGACCGGAAGGCGATTCTTCAGGCGATGGAGGCGCGGCTCCGCAACCCGCCCGATGAGGAGAGGGCCGCGGCGCTGGCGGAAATCGAAAAGATCGCGTGGCTCCGCCTCCAGGATCTCCTGAAGACCCCGGCCTCGGGTTCCGGCGCGTCGGAGCGTTGAGGGGCCGGCTCCTGTTCAAAGGCCACTATATCGTGTATATTTGTCAAAAGATGCCGGCAAAACTCACCACACATGTGCTCGACCTTGCCTCCGGCCGGCCGGCGGAGGGAATGCGGCTCGAGCTGTGGCGGCACGGCTCGGAGGGAACGGCGACCCTGGTGAAGACGGTCGCCACCAATGCGGACGGCCGGACGGATGCACCGCTCCTCGGCCCAGGCGAAATCACCGCGGGAACCTACGAGATCGTTTTCCTTGTCGGTGAATTCTACGACAAGTCCGGCGCCGCCGCCAAAACCCGATTCCTGGACCGGGTTCCGGTCCGGTTCGGCATAGGAGACGCCGGCGCCTCGTACCATGTCCCCCTCCTTGTGACGCCCTGGTCCTACAGCACGTACCGGGGGAGCTGACGCCCGGCGCCCGCGCGCATGAACCGGGATTCCCTTCCTTCGGCTGCCTCAGGCTTGGACAAGCTCCTTCGGGAGCTTGGGCGGGTGAGCGATGAGAAAAAGTGCCTGACACGGACATTCCTTTCGCCGGCGATGGGGCGCGCGAACCGGGTGGCCGGCGCCTGGATGCAGGAGGCCGGTCTCGACGTCAGGGAGGATGCCTTCGGGAATCTGATCGGGCGGGTCGAGGCGGACCGGCAGGGGGCGAAAACGCTCATTCTTGGCTCGCACCTCGACACGGTGAGGGATGCCGGCATTTACGACGGAGCGCTCGGCGTCCTTCTCCCAGTCGTCGTCCTGCGGCGCCTGCGCCGGCGGGGTGTGCGCCTGCCTTTCGCGATCGAGGTTGTCGGCTTTTCCGAGGAGGAGGGTGTGCGCTTCTCCAGCGCCTACCTCGGAAGCAAGGGATACGCCGGAGGGTTGCGGGCGGCCGACCTCGGGCTTCGGGACGAAAACGGGATGACTCTCGGGGAATGCCTGCGCCAACGGAATGGAAGGCGGGGCAAATGGAAACCGCCCGGGCGAGCCCATTCGCCGCGCGGGCTTCTGGGATATCTCGAGGTCCACATCGAGCAGGGGCCGGTCCTCGAGGAGCGCGACCTTTCGTGCGGCGTCGTATCGGGAATCGCCGGGCAGACGCGGGCGAAGATCGAGTTTCTGGGGCGCGCGGGCCATGCGGGGACGACCCCGATGGCGCTCCGCCGCGACGCCCTGGCGGGCGCCGCCGAATTCGTCCTGGCTGCGGAAGCGCTTGCGAGGCGGCGTTCTCCGCTTGTCGCAACGGTCGGGCGACTCGCCGTCAGGCCGGGCGCCACAAATGTGATCGCGGGTGGCGCCGAGCTGTCGCTCGACATCCGCCACCCAAGGGACCTCCGCCGGCGCGAGGCTTTGCGGATCCTGCGCTCGAAGGCCGGGCGGATCGCACGCCGCCGCGGGCTCAAGGTCTCCTTTCAGGTGACCCAGGACAATCCGTCGGTCGCCTGCTCGCCCGAGCTGACGGCCCTCCTGGTCAAAAGCGTGCGGGCCAGGCAGGGGCGGTCGCTCCTTCTGCCGAGCGGGGCGGGCCATGACGCGGTCGTCCTTTCCACGCTGACCCGGGTGGCGATGCTCTTTGTGCGCTGCCGGGGCGGCGTGAGCCACCATCCGGCGGAGCACGTGGGATTGGACGACCTCGCGGCCTCGATTGAAATCGTCGAGGATTTTCTGATCCGTCTTGCGAATCGCCGGCTGGAATGAGCGCAAGGTACGAGCTTCTTGTCCGAGGGGGCCGGATTGCGACGCCGGAGGGTCTCGTCAGCGCGGACATCGGGGTTTCCGGAGGGCGGATCGAGCGCATCGCCCCGGGCATCGACGAGTCCGCCGGTGAGACAATCGAGGCGGCCGAACGGGTCGTCTTCCCGGGGATCATCGATGCGCATGTCCATTTCAACGAGCCGGGCCGGACGGAATGGGAGGGGATAGCCACGGGATCGGCGGCGCTGGCCGCGGGAGGGGGGGCGGTTTTTTTCGACATGCCGCTCAATTCACTTCCGCCGACAATCAATGCCGCGGGATTTGAGGTGAAGAAGGCTGCCGCCGAGCGGGCTTCCTGCCTCGATTTTGCGCTCTGGGGGGGACTCGTGCCGGGGAACCTGGAGAACCTTCCCGAGCTGGCCGAGGCCGGGGTCATCGGATTCAAGGCATTCATGTGCGACAGCGGCGTCGGCGAATTCCCGGCCGTCGATGCGGCGACCCTGAAGAGAGGAATGGCGCGGGCGGCCTCGCTGGGGCTGCCGGTCGCCGTCCATGCGGAGGACGATTCGCTGGTCAGGAAAATGCTGGAAGAGGCAAGAGCCCGGGGAAGGGGCGTCCGGGCGTGGCTGTCCTCCCGGCCCGTCGACCTTGAGCTTGCGGCGATAAGGACGGCGCTCGAACTCGCCGGCGAGACCGGGTGCGCTCTTCACATCGTCCATGTGAGCAGCCCCGAGGGCGTGGATCTCGCAAGCGAGGCCCGGGGTAGGGGCGTGGACGTGACAGTCGAGACCTGCCCTCATTATCTTCTTTTGACCGACGAGGACATGGTCCGGCTTGGAGCGACCGCGAAGTGCTGTCCAAGCCTGCGCTCGGATGCGCTCCGGCTCGGGCTTTGGCGCCGATTCGAGGAGGGCCTGGTCGACACGGTTGGATCCGATCATTCGCCGGCCCCTCCGGAATTGAAGCCTGCGGACGATTTTTTTGCCGTTTGGGGGGGAATCTCCGGCTGCCAGCACGGGCTGCCGCTGCTCCTTTCCGAGGCCTTGGGCCGCGGGCCGGAGGGGCTGGCCTGGTCCAGGCTGGCCGCGGCGGCGGCGGCAAGAGTGGCGGAGCGTTTCCGAATCGACGATCGAAAGGGGCGGATTGCGGAGGGGATGGACGCGGATTTTTCGATCATCGACACGCGCTCGGAGCATGTCCTTTCCAACGCCGAACTGCTTTGCCGGCACCGGCAGGGCCCCTACGAGGGAAGGCGCTCACGAGTGAAGATAGACAGGACCTTCGTTCGCGGAAGGAGCATTTTCGCTGACGGACGGGTTGCGCCCTGTCCCGGATTCTGCCAATTTGTGCGTCCACGGTCGGCGGCGATCGAAGCAGTCAAACAACCACATGCCTGAACTCTTTGGCCACACCCGAGCCCGCATCGCCGCCAGGCATGCGCTGATCACTCCCGAGAACCATGTGCCGAGCTCCGTCCCCGGGGTTTCGCGCGCGCGGGCCGTTGCGCTCATAAGTCCCGCCATGGGGGCCGGCTTTGCCCAGGTTCTCCTGACTTTCGAGGCGAACGGGAGCGCGTCGGCGCCTGCCGGGGATCTGGAGACATTTGGATACGTGATGAACGGATCGGTCCGCGCCCGGGTCGGCGACCAGGCGAAGAAACTGGCCGGGGGCGGATACTTTTATTCCCCGGCGGGGGTGGCCTGGAGTCTCGAGTCGCCGGCGGTGGACACGCAGGTGACCCTCTTCCAGAAAAAATACGCGCCGCTCCACGTGGCGACCCGGCCCGCGGCTGTCCTGGGCGACGCCTCCAAGGTCGCGGGCAGCCCGTTTCTCGGTGATCCCGCGGCCAATCTGCAGGTGCTTCTTCCCGACGAGCCCGCGTTCGACATGGCGGTCAACGTGTTCTCCTACGTCCCGGGCGGGCATCTTCCCTGCGTCGAGGTGCACATCATGGAGCACGGTCTCATCATGCTGGACGGGCAGGGGGTCTATCGCCTCGAGGACTCGTGGTATCCGGTGCGAAAGGGCGACGCGATCTGGATGGCGCCCTATTGCGCACAGTGGTTTGTCGCGATGGGCAAGGAGCCGGCGCGGTACCTCTATTACAAGGACGTCAACCGCTCGCCGCTATGACCGGGGCCCGCCCAATGCGGTCTGCAGCGCGCCGCTTCCTGTTCGAAGATGGAATTTGAATTCACTGTCAATGGCCGCACCGTGCGGGTGGGTGGCGCCCCGCCGACAACGACGCTTCTCGAATTCCTCCGGGAGCGGGGCCTGACGGGCAGCAAGCGCGGATGCGACGAGGGCGACTGCGGCGCCTGCACGGTGGCCCTTGTCGATCGGGACGCCGGGGGGCGCCCGTGCTACCGCTCGATCAACAGCTGCATCGCCCTTCTGCCCATGTTTGCCGGGCGGGAGATCGTCACTGTCGAAGGGCTCGCCCGCGGCTCCGAACTCCATCCGGTGCAAAGCGCGATGGTGGACAACTACGGTTCGCAATGCGGCTACTGCACGCCGGGCTTCGTCGTTTCGATGTTCGAGGCCTATTACCGGGGGGATTGCCGCGAGCCCTGGAAGATAAACGACCAGCTCTGCGGAAACCTGTGCCGCTGCACCGGATATCGGCCGATTCGGGACGCCGCTGCGGCGGCCCTGGCGCGCGATCCTGCGCCGGACTCATTTGCGAAGCGCCTCAAGGCGCCGGTTCGGCCTCCGGGCGGGTTGCGCTACACGAATGGTTCGGAGAGCTTCAATCGGCCGGTCTCGCTTGCGGAGCTTTTTGAGCTGAAGCGGGCGAACCCCGATGCAAGGCTGGTCGCGGGGGCGACCGAGATCGGGGTCGAATTGAACAAGAAATTCAGGCGCTTTCCGGCCCTTGTCTCGGTCGAGGCGGTTCCGGAGCTGAGCCGGATCGTTTCGACTGCGTCGGAATGGAGGATAGGCGCGGCGGCGACTTTGACGGCGGTCGAGGAGGCGGTTGCGGGAGAGTATCCGCCGCTTGCGAAGATGCTGTCGGTTTTCGCCGGCCGGCAGATCCGCAATCGGGCGACTTTGGGCGGCAATCTTGCGACGGCGTCTCCGATCGGGGACAGCGCGCCGGTCCTCCTCCTTTTTGACGCGAGTGTCGTTCTGGCTTCCGCAGCCGGGGAGCGCACCGTGCCTTTGTCGGAGTTTTTCACCGGCTACCGGAAAACTGCGATGCGACCGGATGAAATCATCCGGGAGGTCATCCTGCCCCGCGGAGGCCCGGGCGACGGCCTCGTCCGGCGCGGGGATTTTTTCAAGGTTTCGCACAGGAGGGAGCTCGACATCAGCATCGTTTCGGGGGCTTTTTGCATCGATTGCGACGCGGAGGGGATCGTGCGGAGAGCGCGGCTGGCCTATGGTGGAGTCGCGGAGACGCCGCGGCGGGTGCCTCGCGTGGAGGCGGCGCTTGTCGGAAGGAGCCTGGCCGACGGCGCGGCTGCGGCTGTCGGCCTTCTCAAGGGCGAGTTCAAGCCGATCGACGATGTGCGCGGAAGCGCGGCCTACCGCAGCGGGCTGGTGGTCTCGCTTTTCGAAAAGTTCGTCTCGGGTGAGACAAGCCTCGCCACCGATGCGAAGCCCGCTTTTGCCCCGGGCGCGCGGTGGGACGGGGAGGATCCGGCCCGCCAGCTGCGCCACGAGAGCGCCGTGGGGCATGTGACCGGAAGCGCGCAGTACGTGGACGACGCCGCCCGCGGACGGCCGATGCTTGAATCCTGGCCGGTCTGTTCGCCTCACGCCAGGGCCAGGATCCTGAGGCGCGATGCGACCCGCGCCCGGACGGCTCCGGGAATCGTCGCCGTCCTGATGGCGGAGGATGTCCCGGGAATCAACGACATCGGGGTAGCCCGACACGACGAGACCCTGTTCGCCGCCAGCGAGGCCTGCTACGACGGGCACATCGTCGCCCTGGTGGTCGGCGAAACGATCGCGGCCTGCCGGGCCGCCGCGGTGCTCGTCGAAATCGACTACGAGCCCCTGCCGCCGATCGTCTCGATTGATTCGGCCGTGGCCAAGGACAGCTATCACACGGAAACCCATGCGATCCGGCGCGGGGACTGCGCGGAGGCCCTCCGGCGCGCTCCGGAACGGATAGAGGGGGAATTCTCATCCGGGGGTCAGGAGCATTTCTATCTGGAGACCCAGGCGGCATGGGCCGAGGTGCGCGACGGCGGGGACATCTTCATCTCATCGTCGACCCAGCACCCCTCGGAGATCCAGGGAAATGTCGCGGAAGTCCTGGGCATGCCGAGAAATCACGTCGTCGTTCAGGCCCCGAGGATGGGCGGAGCCTTCGGGGGCAAGGAGACGCAGGGCAACACCCCGGCGGCCCTGGTTGCCCTGGCCGCCCTGAAGACCGGGCGCGCGGTCCGAATCCAGTTCGACCGGGACATCGACATGAGGATGACGGGCAAGCGGCATCCCTTCCATTCGAAGTTCGAGGCCGGCTACGACTCCGACGGGAAGCTTCTCGCCGTGGACGTCCAGCTCGTCTCGGACGGCGGCTGGTCCCTTGACCTTTCCCAGCCCGTGATGGACCGGGCGCTGTTCCACCTGGACAATGCCTATTACATCCCCGCCGTATCGTTCTCGGGGCGGGTGGGGAAGACGAACGCGGCCTCGAATACCGCTTTTCGGGGTTTCGGCGGCCCGCAGGGCATGCTCGTCATCGAGGAAATCATGGACCGCGTGGCCCGGAAGCTCGGGCTCCCGCCAGAGGTGGTACGCGGGCGGAATCTCTACCGCGGAACGGGCGAGACGAGCACGACCCACTTCGGGGAGGATATCGGCGACAGCCGCTTGGAATTATTGTGGAAGACGGCGCTCGAGCAGTCGAAATTCAGCGAGCGGAGGGCAGCCGTTTCAACGTGGAATGCGGGCCATGCGCGGGTGAAGCGGGGGCTCGCGATAACGCCGGTCAAGTTCGGGATCTCCTTCACGACGGCCCATTTCAACCAGGCGGGAGCCCTCGTCCTCATCTACCAGGACGGAACCGTGCAGGTGAATCACGGCGGGACCGAGATGGGCCAGGGGCTGCATACCAAGATCCTCGGGGTGGCCATGAGGGAACTCGGGTTGCGCGCCGATCAGATCCGCGTGATGCCGACGGCGACGGACAAGGTGCCGAACACCTCGGCGACGGCCGCCTCCGCGGGTTCGGACCTGAACGGGGCTGCGGTGCGCGAGGCGTGCCGGACGCTGCGGGGACGGCTGGCTCCGATCGCGGCGGCACTCCTCGGGCGCGAGCTCGGCCGGGCGCCGATTCCGGAGGAGGTCGAGTTTTCGAAGGGGGCCGCCTTTGCGCGGGATTCGGCCGTGCGCATCGCCTTTTCGGAGGTCTGCAAGCAGGCCTACCTCGAGCGTGTGAGCCTATCGGCGACGGGGTACTACCGCACGCCCGACATCCATTGGGACTGGAAGACATCTTCGGGTCATCCGTTCCACTATTTTGCGTCGGGCGTGGGGGTTGCCGAGGTGGAAGTGGATGGCTACACCGGCATGAGCCGCGTGATCCGGGTCGATATCGTCGAAAATGTCGGGGAGTCGATGAATCCGGGCATCGATCGCGGCCAGATCGAGGGCGGGTTCGTGCAGGGAATGGGCTGGCTCACGAGCGAGGAGCTCAAGTGGGACGCAAAGGGACAGCTTCTCACGCACAGCGCCTCCACATACCAGATTCCCGCGATCAGCGACGCGCCGATCGAGTTCAACGTGACCTTCCTCCGGAACGCGGCCCAGCACAATACGATCTACGGAAGCAAGGCCGTGGGAGAGCCGCCGCTCATGCTGGCCTTTTCGGTCCGGGAAGCCATCCGCGACGCGATCGCCGCCTGCGGCAAGCCGGGCGGTGAGGTTGACCTTTCCGTTCCCGCGACACCGGAGGCGGTTTTCGCCTCGGTCAGCGCGCGGCTTCGGCGTTGAACTGGTCGATCAGCCTGTCGATGAGGACGGGCTCCTCCTCGAACAATCGGCGCCAGGTCTCCGGGTCCCACAGTTCCGCCAGTTCGCGGCTGGTCTTTCCCTGCTGCTCGACCCAGGTGAAGTACTTGAGATTGTGGATCGCTTTCCGGTCCTGGTAGCCCAGCTCGCGGAAGTTGTCGCAGCCCTGGTGGGCGAGCGGGCCCGAGTGATCGGCGATGGCGTTGTCCATGCGGTACGGGCCTCTTTCGGTCCGCAATTCCTCCAGGCGCGAGCGATAGAGGTCCATCGAATCCGTGAAGACGGTCAAAATGACGTCGCGTTCATCGAGGTCGAAGTACTTCGCCGTCTTGATCGAGGCGAGGACGTTGCAGATCCCCGAGATTCCGAGCCACGAAAGCCTTTCAAGGGTGTCCGGTCCGACGCCGAGGGCCGACAGGTAATTTCGGCCTTCCGGCTCGTTGAAAAGCCGGAGGATGCGCACGCAGTCCTCGTCGTCGATCGCGGCGACCCCGTCGGTGTTGCGGACGTTGTGGACCCAGGGGACGTGCTTGTCGCCGATTCCCTCGATCCGGTGCTCGCCGAATCCATTGCGGAGCAGGGTGGGGCACTGGAGCGCCTCGCTCGCGATGATTCTGAGGCCGGAGAACTCCTTCTTGAGGAAGTCGCCGGCGGCAATCGTGCCCGCCGAGCCCGTCGCCGAGATGTAGGCGGCCGCCCGGAGCGATGGATCGCCCAGGCCCGCGAAAACCTCCGCGCAGGCCGGCCCGGTGACATTGTAGTGGAAGATCGGGTTTCCGAATTCCTCGAACTGGTTGAAGATGGAGATGAGCGGGTCCTTTTTCAGTTCCCAGCACTTGTCGTAGATCTCCTTCACGTTCGATTCGCCTCCCGGGGTGACGATGATTTCGGCGCCGATGCTCTTCAGCCATTCGAAGCGCTCGCGCGACATCTGCTCCGGCAGGATGGCGATTCCCCTGCATCCGAGGACCGCGCAGTCGAACGCGCCCCCGCGGCAGTAATTGCCGGTCGAGGGCCAGGCCGCCTTGTGAACGGCCGGGTCGAATTCCCCGCTCACGAGCCGCGGAACGAGGCAGCCGAAGGCGGCGCCCACCTTGTGGGCTCCGGTCGGGAAGAACCGGCCGGCGAGGCCGATGATGCGGGCCTTTACGCCGGTGATGGCCCGGGGGATTTCGAGGCAGTTGACCGGCCCGAAGAGGCCGGAGGCCGGATCGTTCTTCCACGTGATCCGAAACAGGTTGACGGGGTCGATTGCGTTTGGCGCGACCTGCGGCAGGCGGGCCCTGACCGAGTCGGGAACAAGGCGCGGATCCCTCAGTTGCCGAAAGGTCGGGATGACAATGCCCCGCTCGCGGCACCGGCGGGCCGTCCGCTTGACGACCTCGGGATTGGTTTTTTTTACGATTCGGGAGATCATTGTTTTTTCCTCCCCTTTGACAGGGTTCCCAAGGCGCCCGCGACATCCTTCATCCGGGACATGAAGATCATCGCCGCGATGACGAAGGGCTTCTGGCTCGCCTCGCGGTAGGTGGGTATCCGGTACTTGTCGAAGACTCCCTCCGAAACCTCGCCGCGCTCGCAGCTGACCCCGGAGATGTCCGCGGGCAGGCAGTGCATGTAGAGCGCGTTGCCGTCCTTCGTGAGCTTCATCCTCGCCTCGGTGCATTCCCAGTCGTTGTGCCTTGCGTTGTTGGCCAGGCACTCCTTTTCCAGAGCCTTCAGGCCGGCGGAGTCCCCGCCCTTGAGAAGCGGCGTCCGCCGAAGCATCACGTCGTAGGGCGCCCAAGACTTGGGATAGACGATGTCCGCGCCGCGAAACGCCTCCTCCATCGAGGAGGCGATCTCGAAGGTGCCTCCGCCCTTGAGGCTGTTGTTGCGGGCGATCTCGACGACTTCGGGAATGAGCCCGTATCCCTGCGGGAAGGCGAGGCTGACCCTCATGCCGAACCGGCTCATGAGCCCGATGATACCCTGCGGGACCGACAGGGGCTTTCCGTAGCTCGGGGAATAGGCCCAGGTCATGGCGATCTTCTTTCCCTGCAGCGCCTCGAGCGAGCCGAAATGGGTCTTCAGGTGCGCGAGGTCGGCGACGCTCTGCGTCGGGTGGTCGATGTCGCACTGGAGGTTGATGACGCTCGGCCTCTGGTGCAGGACGCCCTCCCGGTAGCCCTCATCGACCGCGGCAGAGACCTCGCGCATGTACCGGTTTCCCTCGCCGAGGTACATGTCGTCCCGGATGCCGATCGTCTCGGCGAGAAAAGAGATCATGTTCGCCGTTTCGCGGACCGTCTCCCCATGGGCTATTTGGGACTTCCCCTCGTCCAGATCGGAGACGGCGAGCCCTAGGGCGTTCGCTGCCGAGGCAAAGCTGAAGCGGGTGCGGGTCGAATTGTCCCGGAAGATGGAGACCGCCAGGCCGTGGTCGAAGATCCGGATGGACTTGCCCGCCCGGTGCAGCTGCTTCAGGCATTCGGCGACGAGGACGAGGGCGCGGATTTCGTCGTCGGTCTTTTCCCAGGTGAGGAGAAAATCCTTTCCGAAGGTGTCGGTCTTCAAGGCTTCGAGTTCCCTGATGAGTTCTGGCAGAGTTTTCATGGATTGGTGGGGGATGCGGCGGGGGAGGGAGCGCGGGCCCGTTGGGGCGGCTCGCCTGCCTGCGCAAAGTTCAGGTGGGGCTGGGAATAAAAGGGCGCCGCGGATTCGATGGCATCGATGATCTGCTGATAGCCCGTGCAGCGGCAGAGATTGGGGGATATCGCGCGGCGAATCTGTTCGCGCGTTGGCGAGGGATTCCTCGTCAGGAAGGCATGCCCCGAAAGGACCATGCCGGGAATGCAGAAGCCGCATTGGATGGCGCCCGAGTCGATGAACGCCTGCTGAAGAGGGTGAAGGGCGCCGCCCTCGCCGGCCATTCCCTCGATCGTGAGGATCTTATGGCCAGCGGCGTCCCGGACTTTCCTCACGCACGCCTTCACCGGTTCGCCGTCCAAAAGTACCATGCATGCGCTGCAAACGCCTATGCCGCAGGCGTCTTTGGCACCGGTCAGATCGAGGTCATTTCGGATGAAATCCAAAAGGTGCCTGTCCCCCGCGGAGTCGGCGGCCTCGATGTCGCGTCCGTTGATGTTGAGGATCATGACGAAGCGAGCCGGATCGGCAGGGAGAAGTAGCGGCGGCCGGTGGCGCTGCAGATCGCGTTGGCGATGGCCGGGGCCATGATTTCGGTCGTGGGTTCGCCGATGCTCTTGGCTCCGGAAAGCGACGACGGATCGGAGTTCTCGACGATGATTGCGGTCATTTCGGGAACGTCCGTCGCGCGGGGGATGCGGTACGTGTTGAAGTTCGATGTGACGATCCTGCCGTCCTTGGAGCGGACCTCCTCGTGCAGGGCATACCCGATCGCCATCGCCATTCCTCCGTAGAACTGGCCGCGCACCATGCCGGGGTTGACCGCATTGCCGACGTCGTGGGCGGCGTAGGCGCGGAGGAGCCTCACGCGGCCGCTCTTCCTGTTGACGGTCAACTCGACGGCCTGGCAGCCGTAGACCCAGGTGAAATAGGCGTCGCCCTGGCCGGTTTCCTCATTCCAGGAAACGCGCGGGGCGTTGAAGACGCCTGTCCCCCGCGGCACCGCCCGGACCCTTCCCATCTCGCGGACCGCCTCGTCGAAGGGCATCCCATCGTTTTGCCGCCTTCCGTGGACCCTGTCGTTGGAGAACCGGACGCTCGAGGGCCGGCATCCGAGTCTCGGGGCAACGGCGGCGGCGATCTTCGTCTTCAGGTCCCGGGCCGCGAGGATGACGGCCCCTCCTCCGACAATGGTTCCGCGCGAGGCGACGGTCGTGCCGCTGTCGGGGATCGTCGAGGTCGAGGCGAGCCGGTAGCGGATGCGGCGCAGATCGACGCCGAGTTCCTTTGCGCAAAGGATGGACATCGCCGATTCCAGGCCCTGGCCGTTCTCGTGGACTCCGACATCGAGAAGGATCGACCCGTCGGGCTGCGCGTCGACTGCGGCCGAGCAATGGTCAATTCCCTCCGCTCCCAGTCCCACTCCACGGTAGCTCATCGCAAGCCCGATGCCGTACAGCTCGTCCGAGTCGGAGACTCCGCGGGAGGCCCGGGCGAGCTTCTTCTCGTAGCCGGATTTGCGAAGGACGGCGTCGAGCACCTCGCCCATGGCGACCTTGTGGTTGTCGAGCCTTTGGCCTGTGACGGTCAGGCTGCCCTGCCGGACGCAGTTGCGGCGGCGGAATTCGATCGCAGGGAGCCCGGCGCGCTCGGCGGCCATCTCGACCAATTGCTCGATCGCGAAATTGACCTGGGGTGAGCCGAAGCCGCGCATGGCGCCGGTGACGACGTTGTTCGTGTAGACGCCGAATACGTCGCAGTGGACGTTCGGCACCTCATAGGGTCCGCAGCACTGGACCGTGGAGCGCCAGGTGACCCAGGGGGTGACCGAGCAGTAGGCCCCGGCATCGGCTAGAATGCGGCATTGGACCGCGGTGATCCGGCCGTCCTTGCCGACGCCCATTTTGTAGCGCATCCGGTAGGGGTGGCGCTTGTAGCTCTCACGGATTGACCACTCCCGCTTGTAGACTGTCTTCACCGGCCGTCCGAGGAGCCGCGCGGCCAGGGCCGCGCGCGCGCAGACGATCGCCGCCGTATCGTCCTTTCCGCCGAATCCGCCGCCCAGGGGCGTTCCGATGATTTCCACCTTCTCCGGCAAAGTTCCCAGGCAGTCGGCCACAAAGCGGCGCGTGCTGTAGGGATGCTGCATGCTGCCCCGCACCTCCATGACCCCGTCCGGCCGGACCGCGCAAAGGGCGACCTCCTGCTCGAGGTAGGCGTGCTCGACGAACTGGGTCCGGAATTCCTGCTCCACGACAAAATCGGCCGAGCTGAACCCCGCCTCGATGTCGCCGCGGCGCACCCGGTGGGTGGCGATGACGTTTGTGCCGTGATCCTCATGGATGAGGGTAGCGTCCGTGAAGGCCTCCTCCGGGTCCAGGACGGCGGGCAGGGCGGTGGCCTCGACCCGGACGAGCCTGGCGCCCTTTTCCGCGATCTCGGCCGATTCGGCGACCACGAGGGCGACGACGTCGCCGTGGTAGCGTATCTTGTCGTCGGCGAATATCCGGAAATCCTTCCGGATCTGCCCAACGCGGTTCGCGCCCGCAACGTCGCGCGCCGTCAGGATCCTGACGACGCCGGGGAGCTTTTCCGCCTCGGCCGTGTCGACGCGGAGAATTCTCGCGTGGACGAAGTCCGAGTAGGCCGGGACGGCGTGCAGGAGATTCGCGACCTTGATGTCGTCCGTGAATCTCGAGCGGCCGGTGACCTTGGAGACGGCGTCGTTGCGCCAGTTCCGGGCCTCTAGTTTTGGCATGGCTCCCCTCCCTTCGAGGCGCGTTTTCCGGCGAGGGCTTCCAGGGCTTCCGCCGTCGGCTCGATGGCCTTTGGAACCCGGATGCATTTCATTGCGGAGTCGATGTCCTTGAGGCCGTGGCCTGTGACGAGGAGGACGACCTGGTCGCGGGGACCGAGGGCGCCGCTGTCGCGCAATTTGGAAAGGGCCGCGGCGGTGGCGGAAGCCGCCGGCTCGGCGAATATTCCGGCCTTTTCGGCCAGGAGCCGCTGGCCCTCGAGGATCTCTTGGTCGGTGACCGTGAGCGAACAGCCGCCGCTGTCCATGATCGCGATCCGGGCGAGCCTGGCGTTGGACGGGACCGAGACCGATATCGAATCGGCGATCGTCACCGGGTTCCTGGCATCGGAATACAGGCCGGTCGTGACAAAGCGGTGGATCGCGTCGGAGCTTTCAGCCTGAACCGCGATCAGACGCGGGACCCTTGAAATCACACCGGCGGACTGGAGATCGCCAAAGGCCTTCGACACTCCGGCGATTATGACGCCGTCGCCCACGGGGACGATCACGGCATCCGGGGCCTTCCATCCGTTCTGCCGGCAGATTTCGAGGCCGACCGTCTTCTTGCCCTCAATCGTCAAGGGATGGTAGGCCGTATTCCGGTTCAGCCCGCCGTATTTGGCCGTGTAATCGAGCGAGAGCCGGAACGCGTCATCGTAGGTGCCGTTGATCGGGATCACCCGGGCGCCATGGCGGAGCATCTGGACAAGCTTTGCGCGCGGCGCTTTGGCCGGCACGAAGATGATCGCCTGCCGGCCCGCCGCGGCGCATACCGCCGCCAGGGCGCTTGCGGCGTTGCCCGTGGAGGCGGTGACAATCGAGGGCTCGCCCAGGCGGTTGGCCTCCGCGACGACGAGGAACGAGGCCCGGTCCTTGAGGGAACCGCTGGGATTCTGGCCGTCATTCTTTATCCAGAGGTTCTCAAAACCCGTCGCCGCGGCGAGCCCGGGCGACCGGAAGAACGGCGTGTTGCCGACGGGATAATCCGGGAAGAAAGACTCCTCAACCGCCGAGAACAGGCTCCAGTCGGGATCGCCTGTCCGGAACGACTTCCGTATCGCGGCGTAGTCGAACTCAACCGTCAGAACCCCGATCAGGGGCATGCCCGGAGCGTATTCGGCGGCGCAGACCGGGCAGAGGTAGCGGACCTCGTCCCGCCGGTACCGGCGGCCGCAGGTGCTGCAGAAGTATCGGAAGTCGGTCATTTCCCGGCCGGCGAACCGAGGCTTGCGACCAGGGCTGCGTAAAAAGCGACCGCGCCGCTCAGGTGCCTGACCGGACATGCCTCGTTCACCGCGTGCGCGTAGACCTCGTTTCCCGGCCCGAGGCCCAGGCAGGGGATGCCGTTCATGCCGGCAATCGCGATTCCGTTCGTGCTGAAGGTCCACTTGTCGACAAATGGAGCCTTGCCGAGGACGCCCTGGTAGGCGTCGCAGGCATGCTTCAGGTAGGGCGAATTCTCCTTCAGCCGCCAGGTCGGGAAGTATTTCTCCGTGCGGTAGGTCTTCCCGGTGTAGGCCTTCTCCGCGTAGTCGAGGACGACGACCTTCGCATCGGGATAGCCCGCCTTTTTCGCGGCATCCCGGACCTCGGCGACGGCGCTTTCCTTCGTCTCACCCAGGGTGAGGCGGCGGTCCAGGTGGAGGCTGGCTCCGTCGGCGACGGCGCACTGCGACGGCGAGGAGGAGCGCGCCTCGGTGACGGCGATCGTGCCCTTGCCGAGGAACGGGTCGCTGCGCAGGCGGGTGTTCAGTTTCTCGATCTCCAGGGCGATCCGGGCGATCTTGTAGATGGCATTGTCACCCCGCTCGGGGGCCGAGGCGTGGCAGCTGCGGCCCTTGATCCGGACCTGGATCTCCATCCGGCCGCGATGCCCCCGGTAGATGTTCATGTTCGTGGGCTCGGTGATGACGACAAACTCCGGGCGGAGTTTTTCCTCATTGATGAGGTACTGCCAGCAGAGCCCGTCGCAGTCCTCCTCCATGACGGTCGCCGTGAAGTAGATCGTGAAGCCCTTGCCAAGCCCGAGTTCCTTGATGATCCGGCCGGCGTGGATCATCGTTGCGACGCCACCCTTCTGGTCCACGGTCCCGCGGCCCCAGATCTTTCCGCCTTTGACCCTGGGCTTGAACGGGTCGAACTTCCACTGGGCGAGGTCGCCCGGGTAGACGGTGTCGATGTGCCCGTCGAATGCGATCACGCGGGGTCCGCGTCCGATCCGTCCGATCACGCTTCCCAGACCGTCAAAGCGCACGGAATCGAAGCCGCACCGGCGCATTTCCCTTGCGATGACGGCCGCCACCTTCTTTTCCTTGCCGGAGAACGATGGTGTTCGGACGAGATCCGAAAGGAACCGGACCGTTTCGCCTTCGAGCGCCCTGGCCCTCTTCCTGACCTGGGAATATTGGGCCGCGAGGTTCTTTGCGGGAATCTTCGTTTTCATAGTCTTTTCCATAAATTGCCGGCCCGCTCTCTCGCGCGCGCGTTCAACCGTTCCTCGTCGATATCGAGGGACAGCCTCCCTCCCTCCATCAGGACCCGGCCGCCGATGATCGTCGTGTCGACGGGCGCCTGTGACAGGCCGAAGACGAGGTGGCCGAGGGCGTTCCCCGAGCCCAGGGGTGTCGGCGGGTCGTAGTCGAAGATCGCGATGTCGGCCATGGCCCCCTCCTGGAGGGTTCCCAGGGGCCGGCCGAAAATCCGTGAGGCGATGCGCGGATTGTTTGAAAAAAGGGCGGATCCCAGGTCGGAGAACCCGGTGGAGGGATTCCCTGACCGAAGGTGCCCTGCCCAGAGGGCGACCCTCAGTTCCTCGAGCATGTTCGCCGTCATCGCGTCCGTGCCGAGACCCACGAGGACGCCACGTTTGGCCATTTCCCCGACGTCGGCGATTCCCACCGCGTTATTCAGGTTGGACTGGGGATTGTGAACAACCGCGGTCCGGGTCTCCGCGAGGAGGTCCATTTCCCGGCGGCTCACGTGCACGCAGTGCGCCGCGAGGCTTTGACGCCCGAGGATTCCGAATTTTCCCAGTCGTTCAACGACCCGGAGACCGTGCCTGCGCCTGCAATCGTCCTGGTCGCTCTGCGCCTCGGCGACGTGGATATGGAAGCCCGACCCCAGTTCGCTGCCTGCGAGGGCTGCAGCGGCGAGCGTCCGGTCGGAAATCGTAAACGAGGCGTGCAGGCCGAGAAGGGCCTGCAGTCCGGGGTCGTTCTCCCGGACGCAGCGGCGTATGAAGTCGGTGTTTTCCAGCAATCCGGCCCTGGCAATCCGGGGACCGTCGCGGTCGGAGAGTTCGTAGCAAAGGCAGGCGCGGACTCCCGTCTTCTTTGCGGCGCGGGCGATCGCATTCAGGGAGCCGGCCGCGGCATTCGGGCTCGCATGATGATCGATGATCGTCGTCGTGCCGTGCCGGATTGACTCGATCATCGCGAGAAGCGCGCTGGTGTGGCAGTCCTCCGTCGTGAGGGCGGAGTCGAGCCGCCACCAGAGGTTCTTCAGCACCTCGTCAAACGAAGCGGATGGCTTTGCCCGGGTCATGCCGCGCGCAAACGCGCTGTAGCAGTGCGTATGGGCGTTTATGAGGCCGGGCATGACCACCTTGCGCGTGGCGTCGATCCGCCGGCCCTTGTAACCGCGGAAGGCTCTGGCGGGCCCTATCCTTGAAATCCGGTCGCCATCTATCAGGACCGAGTTTCCGGGAGCAGGCACCCCGGCGAAGCCCATCGTGAGGAGGGTTCCGTTTTCGATCAAAAGAGTGGGGATCATGGGTGGCGGCCTCAGGAATCCTGGAGCATGGCGGTTTCGGACCGGGAACGCGCACGCATGAAGATCGCCCCGGCAAAGCACTTCTGCGCGCAGAGCGAGCAGCCGATGCAGCGCGAGGCGTCGAATGTGGGGATGCCCGTCCTTCCGAGGGTGATCGCCTGGTATGGGCAGCGGGCGCAGTTTCCGCAGCTTTGGCAGAGCTTGGCGACGACCTCGGGGAGCATCTTTACGCTCGAAAGCGAATCGAAGCCGGTGATCGGGTCGGGGAGGGCGGACCCGATCAGGTCCGCCACGGAGTTCAGACCTCGCTCGGCCATCAGGTGGCTCAGGCCCGAGTGGAGATCGTCCACGATTCCCAGGCCGTGCTTCATCACGATCGTGCAGAACTGAACGGTGCCCGCCCCGAGCGAGAGAAAGCGGGCCGCGGCCCTGTAGTCCATTGCGCCGCCGTTTCCGGAGATCGCGATCCCCATCCCCGAGGCTCGCGCAAGGGTCAGGTTGCTGATGGGAAGAATGCCCTCGCCGGAGAGGCCGATGATGACTCCCTCTTCCCGGTTCCGGTTCCCGGCCGGCCGGAAGGCGAGCGAAGGAAAGCTGTTTGCCAAGGTAACGCCGGCTTTCTTCCCTGGGTATCTGCCGAAGACCTCGGCCACCTTGCCGAGGATCGGCCGGATCGCCGTGACGGCTCCCGTCAGCTTGAAGAGCTTGGGGACGTTCCCGTCGCCCTTCTCCATCACCCAGTCGATGACCCTGGCGGAAAGTTCGGCATTCTGCGAGACGACGTCGCCGGCGGTTCCGTCGCCCCCCTGCGGGCAGGAGAGGCTGTACTCGATTCCCATTGCGCCCGCCTCCTCGAGCTTCCGTGTGTTCGATTGCCACGCGGCCCGGTCCTTCCCGTCGCGTCCGGTTACCGGCCCTCCCGTCGAGGCCAGGGTCAGCCGGTCGGGAAATTCCCGGACCAGGCGCTCGACTTCCCCGCAGACCCGGTCCAGCGGATGGCCGGAGACATTGTCGCAATTGCCGTAGGTCGAGCTTCCCACGACAAACATGTACCCTCCCGGAATGTGGATGGGCTGGCTGTCAAAGGCGGTCTTCATGACTCCGCCCGACCAGCCGCGTTCATAGGCCTTGCGCATCTGCGCATAGCCGTCGGTGTGCGGAGCCGCCGAGAGGAGGAAGGGCGAAAGGATCCTCCGGCCGAAGAAATCGGCTTCGATGGGAACCGGAACCTTGCGCAGTCCGGCGAGGACCGCCGGGGCGCGCGTTGGCGCGCCCGTCAAATACCTGTCCGCTTCAAGGGCCGCATTCTTGCCGCTTGCCGCCGCTCCGACGACCGTGCCCTTCGAGAGGCCGATCTCCGGGCAGGAGCCTTCCTCCGGAGCCATGTCGCCTGCGAAGAATACCCCCGGCTGGCTCTCTGCCTCCGGGAGGCTCGATCGGCCGCCGATTGCCGAGATCACCAGGTCGAACCGGCGGAAGACAGGGCCTTCCTCCGCACTTTCGCGAAAATTCTCGCGACGAGGAGGCTGTCCCTTGGGAAGCTGCATCCGGGCCAGTCGGAGCCCCCTGACCTTGGCTCCCCGTTTGATGATGGAAATCGGCTTTGCGCAGGAGGTTATCTCGATCCCGTACTCCAGGAGCAGGCTTCGCTCGCTTCCTGTCAAAGGCATGTCCTCCTGGCGGCGGCGATAGATGATTTCGGCGCAAAGGGCCCCGCGCCGCTTGGCCGTCACGGCGCAGTCCACGGCGACAGCGCCCCCGCCAAGGACGGCGACCCTCATGTCCTTCACCGAGATGGCCGTTGGATTGGACAGGTAGCGCTGCCAGGTGACGGCGGACGCTTCGCCCGGGATTCCGATCCGGGCCGGCTCATCCAGGCCTGCGCTGACGATCACGGCGTCGTAGCCACCGCTGTCGCGCAATCGGGCGGGTTCATCGATGCCATGCCCGGCTCGAAACTCCACGTCCCCGAGCTTTCGGATGAAATCGATGTCGGAATGAATGACCGCGCGGCTGAGGCGAAATCCGGGAACGAGGTTCAGCATTCCGCCCAGCCGCCTTCCCTTCTCGAAAACGGTCACCCGATAGCCGAGTTGGGCGAGGACCGAAGCCGCGGCGAGACCGGCCGGTCCGGCTCCGATGACGGCCACTTTCCTCCCGTTCGAGGGGGAGGCGGAAAAGGGCTTAAGGCCCGCTGCCCGGGCTCTTTGGATGATCGCACCCTGCACTGCCGGAATCTCGATCGGCCTGTCGAACTTCCTGCGCGAACAGGCCTTCATGCAGAAACTGTCCGGGCAAACCGCCCCGCAGACGCCGCCGAGGGGGTTCGACCCCAGGATGAGTTCCGCGGCCCGGCGAAAATCGGACGCTCCGCCAACCCGCGCCGCCATGATGAAATCCGCCGGAGAGCAATGGACCGGGCAGGCCTCCCGGCACGGCTTCTCCTCGCAGTATTCACACCGCTCCAGTTCCGCCTTTAGCCTGGCATCTGTGAGCGGTTGATCGTGCCTTTTCATGGTCGCTGTCCGGAGTTTTCCCTGACGGAACCAAGGGTAGTTAATCGGGGCTGTCCCCTCTGCGCATTTCTTGCCCAAGGATGCGCACGTATTAATGGCGCCTAATCGTTTGCACGCGGTTGCGGGTTTGCCATTCCCGTTCCAATCGCTGAGAATTCTCACCAAACCACTTGAGAACCATCGTTATCGCAATCGGGGGAAACTCGCTCATCACCGACGCCCGGCACATGAGTGTTCCGGATCAGTATGCCGCGGTCGTGAAGACGGCGGGTCAGGTGGCGGACCTGATCGAGCGCGGCAACCGGATTGTCATCACGCACGGGAACGGGCCCCAGGTCGGGTTCATCCTCCTTAGGAGCGAGCATTCGCGCGGCATCCTGCACGAGGTCCCGCTCGACTCGATTGTCGCCGACACGCAGGGGGCCTTGGGCTACCAGATCCAGCAGGCGCTCGGAAATGAGCTTCGGCGCCGCAACTTGAAGGGATCCGTTGCCACCGTCGTGACCCAGACGCTCGTGGACAAGGATGACCCGGCCTTCGCCCGTCCCAGCAAGCCGATCGGTGAATTCTACACCCGCGAGCAGGCCGAGGAGCGCATGCGGGTCGAACGCTGGTCGATGGTGGAGGACTCCGGCCGGGGCTGGCGGCGCGTGGTCGCTTCTCCCAAGCCAATCCGGATCATCGAAGCCGACGTCATCCGCCATCTGGTCCGGGACGGATATGTCGTCATCGCCGCGGGCGGCGGCGGAATTCCCGTTGTCGAGGGTAAGGACGGCCTGCGCGGCATCGCCGCCGTGATAGACAAGGATCTCGCCGCCGCGGTGCTGGCCCGGGGAATCGGGGCCGATCATTTCATCGTTTCGACCGCCGTCGAGCGCGTCTGTCTGGATTTTGGCAAGCCCGGCGAGCGCGCGATCGATTCAATGAGCGTGGCTGAAGCGACGCGATACATCGCTGAAGGCCATTTCCAGCCTGGATCCATGCTTCCCAAAGTGGAGGCGTGCATCCGGTTCATTGAGGGCGGCGGGAGGGAGGCGTATATCACGAGTCCCGAGTCGCTCGCCGGGGTATTCGAGGGCCGGTCGGGGACGCGGATCGTGGCCTGAGCAGCGACGAGGAAAACCTCGGCTCGTTGTCCTCCCTCGGGACGATGCTTCGCGTCGCCATTCCACAAGCTTCGAGCCGCGGCTGCCAAGAGGCGCTGACAATTGTCTCGATTGGCATTCGAGTCTGGCTCAAACTGAAGCTTCCAAGCTGCTGTCCCCGAGAGGCTACCATGAACCTTCTGTCCCCTGCCATGGTTTTGCGCGCGCTGGTTTCCCGCGCCGGAGCGCGCCAACGATCCCGAAACCGGATCCTGATCCTCCAAGCCTGCGCGACCGTGTTCGCGCTGCTTCCCGCGGCGCGGGCGCAGGGTACCAATGGCGATCTGAATCGCGCCCAGGCCCTTCTGGCTGCGGGCAAATATAGCGAAGCGGCCGCTGCGTTCACCGGGGTCATCGCGGAAGCGCCCAACAGCAGCCCGGCTTTCCACGGCCGGGGTATGGCCCGGATCAACCTGAACGATTACGCGGGCGCCATCCTGGACTTCGATCGGGCGGTCGCCCTGGATCCGAAGGACGCCATTGGGTATAATGAGAGGGGATACGCGAAGATGCGATCCGGCGACCAGAACGGGGCTCTGGCGGATTACGCCCGATGCATCCAGGTGGATCCGACCTACGTGCCTGTGCACACCAACCGGGGCCTCCTGTACCAGGGCGCGGGCAACAACCAGGCGGCGGTGGAGAATTTCAATCGCGCGCTGGAGATGGCGCCAGGAAACGAGCGGGCCCGGGCCTTGCGGGGCGTTCTCAAGATGGCTCTGGGGGACTTCGGCGGCGCCCGGACGGATTTCAGCGTGGTCGTGGAACTGAATCCCAAGAGCGCAGCCGCGCGATACAACCGCGGCCTCGCGCTTGAGAAGCTGGGCGACCGCGCTGGCGCACTGGCGGATTATCAAACGGCGCTCGCCCTAAATCCGTCGATGACGGTGGCCAGGAACCACGTCGCCGGGCTGCAGGCCTCGGTTGTTGCCGCAGCGGGGAATTCCGCGAAGAACGTCAAAGCGGCGCCGCCAACTGCCCCGGTGAACGAAGTCGTCGCCCTGGCGCCGCCTCCGCCTCCGGGCTCGCCGTCGCTATCGATGCCGGCATCCCTGGACATCGACCTGGTATCCGGGACGCAGTACGCCGGCGAAGTTGCGGCGGCGAAGGAAGCGATGAGCGCCCTTCAGGGGCCGCTCTCCGACGCGGACCAGAAGGATTTCGAGAAGAAGTGGGCGCCCTTTTTCAATTTTCCGGCGCCCGAGACCGCTGATTACTTCAAGAAGCTGAATCCGCTCCTTCAGGAGTACCTTCACCTGCGGGCGTCCGTCCCGGGCATCACGACCGAAATGTCCGCGGCCTGGCAGGAGGCGGTGATGCTGGCGGGCTACAGGAATGAAGCGGCGGTCCGCGAAGCCCTCGGCGAAGCCCGGGTGCAGGAGCAGTTGCTCCAGGGCGTGAACGGCCGGATGGCCGAAATCATGCGCCAGGTGCAGGCCCTTGGGGATCCTCCCGATGCCAGGGAGGCCAAGGCCCGGGTGCGCAAGCACCACGACGATGCCTTGGCCCTTGTGAAGAAGGTGCTGCCGGCCTTCACGATCAGCCCGGCATCGCAGTCCCATGCGCCGGGGACGGCCTGCAGCTTCTCCCCGCAGGTGAACAAGCTGCCCGAAGACGCGATCGTCCGGTGGAACTTCGGGGACGGAAAGAAGGCCGACACGCCCGTTCAGGCCATGGCGCACGCGTATGCCAAGGCGGGGGAATTCAAGGTGACCGCCCAGCTCCTCGACGGCCGGACAAAGGCCGTCATTGCAACGGCGACCGCCTTCGCGAATATAAAGGCCCTTCCGGAAGCGGCGGCAAAGGGGGAGTGGGACCTGCAGAAGGTGGATCGGCAGATGGTCAATGGAGGCTTGTATAATCAGGAGGGAAAGGGGGGATTCGAGTTCCGGATGAACCACGTGTCATCCGCCGAGACGCTGCAGACGCAGATTCACCTGGATCCGGACACGTCGGGCGATCCGCCGTATGGCGGCGGGGATGTCACCTTCACCGTTTCCCACGTGCCGCTGCCGCGGACGATCTCCTCGGGCGGCGTCTTCAAAATGGCCGCGGACTTTGCGTTCTCCGTGAAATCGGCAATCACGGGGTGGGTCACGAACGTGACGGAGCAACTGGGGAAATACAGCGTTGGCATGTACTCCAGCCTGCCGACGGGAATGGCATTCCGTCCCGATCCCCAGCATGGAAATCTGTCATGGCTAATCGGGGTTTCCCCCGATCCCAACTATGCGAAGAATTGGCCGGAGAGGCTGCCCATCGCCGAGGGATCGCACACCTACAAGCTTGAAAGCCCAATAAATCCGTTCCCGGCGGTGCCCGTTGGAAAACTGGGCCAGGTTTGGCTGATCCGCGTGGAAACCAAGGTTAGTGTTTTCGAACCGATGGGCTATCCGCCTTGCCCGACCCTGATAGAGACCTACACCTATGTCTTTCAGCCGGAGGGAACGGCGCCCGCAGAGGTGGCGGTGGACGAGCATGCCGCGGAGGAATCCGCCAACCAGCAGCGCATATCGGAGCTGGAAAACGAGGTGAAGTTCATCGACGAGAGCATTTCCAAGCTGCAGGCGCAGCGCGGCAAAGCCAGGGACCTGGCCTCAATCCAGTCAGTCGACTACCAGATCATGCAGGCGCAGACGGACCGGCTCGCCGAGATGGACCTCATCGCCTCGCTGAAGACCGGGCAGGACGTGCACACCCGCAGCCCCTTCGACGAATACGCCCGCCAGACCTTTGTCGCGAACATCAAGGAGCAGCAGCTGAGAATGGAGGAGGCGCAGCGCGAGACGGCCGCGCTTTTCAAGTATGCGGAACTCGGGGACGACCGGGATGGGATGCGCGACCAGATTCAGCGGGACCTCATCGCGAGCGGAGCCGTTGCGCGCGGAGACATCGCAGCGATCCGAAAAATGGCGAATGCCATGAACAACCGGGTCGTCGGCTACTGGGAGGGCCAGAAGGCCAGGAGCGAGGAGGCGGCGATCGATGCCGATGAAAACATCTTCATCTGCAATACCTTTGTCATGGCGAGCACGATGCTCGTCTCGGGGGGAATGAGCCAGCTGGGTGCCGTCTGCGCCGCCCCCACCTGGGCGGGAACGGTGGGCACGATGACCTATGCCGGCGTCACCGGCTACATCGCGTCCGGCAGTCCTGCGGAGGCGCTGAAGCAGAGCGTCGCCTGGTCGTGCACCGTCGGCCAGGTGGCGACCTCCATGTACGACGGCTACCAGGATGGCGGAGGGTGGAAGGGCGCGCTGACCGGAGCGGGCACCGGGCTCGCCATCGGCTGGCTCACCGGCAAAACCTCGGAGCTGATTGTCGCAAAATGGGGGACAGGCCCCTCTTTCGTCAGGCCGCCCGTGCGCGACCGGCCGCCGAGCGTCGGGGATTTCCTGAATTCGGCGGAGTTCCGGCAGGCGCAGGCCACGGGCAAGGCGAAGGTGAAGGCCTTCGAGGATGCGCAGGCGCAGTTGCAGGTGGCCGGCCGGGGCGGCGCCGACCCCGAGCGCATCAGGGCGCTCCAGGACGCCGTCAAGACCCGGGCCAACGACATCAACGCCGACCAGCACGCGAAGATGTTCCTCCTCAAGTCCGGCCAGGGCAGCCCCGCCAGCGTCCGTGCGTACGAAAGCTATCACCGGGCGATCCACGCCGACGTGGAGGCGCGCTTCCATGATGTCATGGAGCAGGAGATGGGATTCAACCACCAGGAGGTCGCGCCGGTGCGGAACGCCACCAGCACGGGCTCCGCCGGGATGGACTACGACCTCGCCCTGAAGGAGGGCAGCCCGATCCTCCGGAATGGAAAGCCTTCGTCGGTCTCCGAATGGCAGAAGAACGCAAAGGAGGCTTACGACAAGGCCTTCCAGGAGGTGACGGGTCACAGCGCCGAGAAGGCATGGGAAAACGTCACGACGGGCGTGCACGCCGAGAGCTACAAGGACATTGGAAACACTCCGGGCGTCTTCGAGGGCTGGCTGACCGATCTGCGCAATCCCGAGAACGTGAAGGCACTCAAGTCCAAGTATGCCCAGCAGGCGACGGACGTGACCCGCGTCAAGGCGTGGGAATTCCAGAACAACAAGACGATGGACGAATTTTCCAAGATGCAGGAGATCTGCCGCGGCACGGCAAAGGACATGAAGACGAAGCTCGACCCGGTCCTGTCCGTTGCAAAGACCTCAAGTCTCGCCGATGAGGAGACCCTGCGCCAGACCCGCGCCTACTGGAAGCAGGTGCAGGAGGTCATGGAGGACTTTGGGAGCAACCGGATCGGGCCCATCACGGCGAAGCAGAAACTCTATCAGCTCACCGGAAAGGAAAGCATCCACGAGGTCATCGACGAGATGGGCGTCACGATGCAGGGCGCCGTCCAATGGGGGAGATAGGGTCCTCCCCGGCGAACGATCCGCAGATCAATCGAGCGGCGTAAGAACGATGTTGCGCAGTTCGTACGGCGTCCCCTCAAGCTGGATGCCGATCTGCCCCGTTCCCGGATTGCAGCCGGTGACCTTGTTCTGAAGAACACCGTTCACCGTGCATTCGATCCCTCCATCGCGGCAGGTGATGTCGCATTCGTTCCACTGGCCGAATGGCTTTTCGCTCGAGGCCTCGCGGCGGTTGAGCTGGGGCGTCATGGCGCCCGGCTTCGTCGAGAGCGGTTCGGCGAAGGTCGCCCCGGCCATCGGGAGGAGGTCTCCCGCGCGGGTGGGCTTGGTCTGCACCTGGATGCACAGGGGCCATGTCTTGGTCTTCGGATCGATTGGTCCCGAGCCAACGTAGATGAGGAAGCCGCTGTTGCTCGACTTGGCCGCGTCCACCGGCCAGCGCCATTCGGCGTGGAGCTTGTAGTTCCTGTAGGTTCCGTCGGCCAGAAGATAGCCGATCGGCTTCCCCGCGACGGCGACGGCCCCCTCAGGGGTCACGTGGCAGACCGCGGCAATGTCCGCCGCGGGATTGGTGACGAGGGTCCACCCGGCGAGGTCTTTCCCGTTGAGAAGATCGGTCGATCCGGCGGGTGCGGCCGCCCGAAGCGTCGTTGCACCGATGGCGAGGAGGGCCAGGAGGAATTGAGCGCGGAGTTTGGGATGGGTCATGGCAGTTTCAGGGTTTCCAATTGAAACATGAGAACAATTTCCAGGAGGGCGAGCCAATCCGCGAAACAGGGGGATTGGGCTGGCCACCGGGCCGGGGGCGAACCTGAATCGCACCCAAGTCTCATGATTAGCGTCGGGTCCACTCTTTGCAGGTGCGGCGCCATCGGCGGGGCGGCGCTTTTCCTCGCCGGATGCGCCTCCTCGGACCTGTCCAAGGAAACCAACACCACCAGCGAGGTCATCGAATGCCTGCCGACCAATGCGCCGGCTCCGTCGCTGATGGCAAGCGCAGTCTGGTATCCCAAGGCCCGAGGCTTCGGGTCGACCGACGCAACGCCCCTGGGGCACGTGACGGGTGTGCTGGCCCTGGCCGGCGACAGGCTTTATTTCATGTGGTGGAACGCCCCGGAGCACCATTTCGACATGTATGACACCGTGGACTTCCTCACGGCGGCCAGAATCAGCGTCGCCCGTCTCGGACCGTCCGCCATGCTCGTAATTGAGTCGAGAAACCTGTCGTTCGATTCGTTCGAGCTGATGAAGGGCGGCCATTTTCTCTCGGATCCGCAGGGGACCCAGAATCTTTTCGACAGGCTCCAGGCCCTTCGGGTGAAGCACCCCCAGCCCGATCCGTAGAAATCCTACGGCTCCACAATCACGGCAGTTCCCACCTCGACCAGGTCGGCCAGCGTGAGTGCGTCCCAGTTGGCCAGCCGGAAGCATCCGTGGGACTCCGTGCGGCCGATCTTTTCCGGCTCCGGCGTCCCATGGATCCCATAGCCCGGCCGGTCGAGGCCGATCCAAACGAGGCCGACGGGATTGTTGGGGCCCGGCGGGACGACGAGCTTTCGGTCGAGCGCCCGGCCCTCCGCGGATTCGGGGAACACATCCGGGTCGAATGTGTAATCCGGATCGGGAATGATGACCGTGACATGGAGATCGCCGACTGGCCGCTTCTCGGCCATCCGCGCGATGCTCACCGGAAAATGCGCGATCACGCGGCTCAGGCCATCGACAACCTCCAGTTCGCGGGCGCCCAGGGCGATCACGATCTGCGCGGCCCTGCCGCTTACGACCACATGGTCTGCCGCGGGGACGACAACCTTCATTCCGGGCAGCACCGCCGACCAGTTGAATCCGGGGTTGAGGCGCCGGATCAGGTCCGGATGGGCATGGAACCGTTCGGCAACAAGCTCCAGGGCCGACGCATAGCCGAGAAACTGCATCTGGGATTTTTCGAGCCACGTGGCCGGCACGGGGTGCAGCCCGGCCAGTTCGATCACCGAGAAAGCGTACTCACCGAGGGCGGGCGCCGCCAGGCTCAGGCATTCCCGCGTCCCCGAATCGAGAACGCCCGTATTCGCGATGCCGTTCGCCCGCTGAAACGCGCGCAAGGCTGCTTCCGTCTGCGCACCTGCGATCCCATCGATCGATCCGCAGGAGAAGCCGCGCCGGTGGAGTTCGACCTGCAGTTCTAGGGTCGAGGAGATCGGGCGCCCGGGCGCCGGCGTGTCCGCCGCGCTCGCTTCCGCCGGGCCGCTCTCCTGGCCATGAGCGAGGGTGAGGCTGGCAATCAGCAGGCAAAGCGCAGTGCGGCGCAGATACACACTTTCACTGATAACAAAATAGACCCGTAAGGAAAGCAGGCTTGAAGCAAACTGGCTTATTGCCCCTCAGTGGCTTCCAATCGGCATGACGGATTCGAAGCGGAGAACGGGCCGGTTGGCCGCCCTCGATTCGGGGAGGAGGACCAGGAAATGCGCCTCCCAGTCGTTCTTGTCCTCCGGATCGACCAGGACCTGGGAGACGCTCCACTCGGCGCTTCCAAGGGTCTCGCCCCAGAATGTGCGCGTGGACGAGCGTCCCTCGGGATCGAGCCGGAATCGACCCCGTGCGTCAAAATAGGCGGCAAATGCCCCTGCCAGCCTCCGCGCCTCCTCCGAGGCAACCTCGCCTTCGCCGAGGACCCGGGCCTCGCCGGTTCGCAGCCGGGAATTGGCGCTCTCCCAGTCGCGGGCGGCGACGTCCTGGAGGAAGCCGAAGATCGCCGTCCGCACGAGACGCCGGAATGATGGCGCGTCCCGGGTGACGTCGAAGGTGGCGGGCCGTTCCGGCTTGTCCGCTCCCTCGGCCGCAACGAACGCGGGATTGCGCAGGCGTTCCCATTCCTCCAGGAGGCTTGAGTCAACCCCCCGAATCAGTTCCCGGAGGTAGTCTTCCATCTCGGCGACCTCGGGCGTCTTGGCGTTCTCGGGAACCGTCTGCGCGAGCACCTTCCAGACCTGCGAGAGATGGCGGAGGAGCAGTCCTTCCATGCGCTGGAGGTCGTAGGCGCGGATGTATTCGGCGAACGACAGGTAGCGCTCGTACATTTCGCGGGCGATCGATTTTGGCCGCACCGTCTCCTGCTCGGCCCAGGGATGGGCCGCGACAAAGGCGTTGAAGGTGTCGTAGATGAATTCCCGCAGGGGCTTGGGGTGCTCGAGTTCCTCGAGTTTTTCCATCCGTTCCTCGTACGGAATCCCGGCCGCCTTCATCTCCGCGATCTTCTCCCCCTTGAGCTTGTCCACCTGGCGGTAAAGGATCGGCTCGGGATCCTCGACGATCGCCTCGCAGAGGGTGAGGACATCGAAGGGATAGTCGGGACCCGCGCGGTCGAGCAGGGGAAGGGTGTCGATGAGATAGAGGGAGAGGGCCTGGTGCAGGGAGAAGTCCGCCTGAAGCTCCAGGTTGACCCTGAGTTTTCGCCCGGAGGGCTCCCGGGGAATCCACTCGATGATACCCCGCTCGAGGAGCGCCCGGAAGAGCTGCCAGGCGCGCCGCCTCAGGGCCTTCTTCTGCGGCGGTGTCTCGTGGCAATCGTCGATCAGCCGGCGGACGGCGCGGCACCCGTCGGCATCGCGGCTCAGGATCAGGAGAAGGATTCCATGGGAAATGGAAAAACGCGATTGGAGTTCCTCGGGCGGAGCCGTCCGCAGTCGCTCGAAGGTCCGGATATCCCAGCTTACGCTCCCTTCCTGCGGACGCTGTTTCACGAGCTTCTTTTGCTTTCCCTCCCGGCTCGCCTTCTCCTCGGCCCGCTTGTTGGCAACGACATGCTCCGGAGCCTGGACGATGACGTAGCCCTGGTCGTCAAAGCCCTTTCGTCCCGCCCGGCCGGCAACCTGCCGAAAATCGCGGACACTCAAGACCGCCGATTTCTTTCCGTCGTACTTCCACAGCTGGGTGAAGACGACCGTCCGGATCGGCACGTTGATTCCCAGTCCAAGCGTGTCCGTGCCGCAGATCAGTTTAAGGAGGCCCTTTTGGGTGAGGTTTTCCACCAGAACGCGGTACTTGGGCAGGAGGCCCGCGTGGTGAAGGCCGATCCCCTGCCGCAGCCACCTCTTGATCTCCTTCCCGTAGGGGCTGCTGAATCGGAAGCGCTCGAGCTCGCCCTGGATGGCCGCCTTCTCCTCCTTTGTGCAGACATCGAGGCTCATGAGGTCCTGCGCCGCCTCGGCCGCCGCCCGCTGCGTGAAATGGACGAGGTAGACCGGAGCCTGGTTTCCGGCGAGGAGGCCGGCCACCCGTTCCTGGAGCGGCGTTTCCGAGTACTCAAACTGGAGGGGAACGGGGCGGCGTTCGCTTCGCACCGTCACACAGGGGACGCCGGTCAGCCGCAGGAGCTCCTTTTCAAAAAAGGCGGTCGCCCCCAAGGTCGCCGACATCAGGAGGAAGCGCGAATGGGGAAGGGTGAGAAGCGGCACCTGCCAGGCGTACCCGCGGTCGGCATCCGAGTAGTAGTGAAACTCGTCCATGATCACCGCCCGGAAGTCGCACCTCTCGCCACGGGCGAGAGCAATATTAGCGAGGATTTCAGCGGTGCAGCAAAGGACCGGCGCCTGGGGGTTGACGCTCGCGTCCCCGGTCATCATTCCGACGTTTTCCGGGCCGAAGTCCCTGCAGAGGGCGATGAACTTCTCGTTGACGAGGGCCTTGATTGGGCAGGTGTAGACCGAGCGTTCGCCCGCGCAGAGCGCCCTGTAATGACAGGCCGAGGCGACCAGCGACTTGCCCGAGCCGGTCGGCGTGTTGAGAATCACGTTATTGCCGGAGAAGAGCTCCAGGATCGCCTCCTCCTGCTCTGGGTACAGTTGGAATCCCCGCTCAGCCGCGACAGCCGTGAACCGGTCGAGGACGGCCTCCTCCCCGGGTCGTCCGGGGAGCGGTGCAAGCGGCGGGAGAATGGCCATCAACCCTGAGAATTGCGTTCAATCGGGTTTCCTTCCAGCCTCAATCGACCGCCATGGACGACCCGCGCCTCGACAAACTGCTCTGGAGCCTGCGGGTATTCAAGACGCGCCCGCTGGCCACGGCGGCATGCCGGAGCGGTCGCGTGCACATCGGCGAACTCGAGGCGAAGCCCGGCCGCGACGTCCATGTCGGAGAGGTTCTCAGTGTGAGGATCGGCGCCATGACCCGCACTCTCAAGGTAGTCGCGCTGCCGCGCTCGCGCGTCAGCGCAAAGCAGCTGCCCGAGTTCATGGCGGATCTCACACCGCCGGGCGAATACGAGCGGGCGAAGCAGGCCGGCTTCGAGCAAAGGCTCGCCCGTTTGCGGGGAATGGGCCGGCCTACGAAGAAGGAGCGCCGGGATATGACAAAGCTGTTCGGATTCGACGGCGGTTGAGATTTGCGGCAATCGGCGCAATGGTTGCCATACGTCCATGGTCACAATCGCCGTATGCAATTCGCTGGATGAGGCGCAGCTGTTGAAGGCCCGGCTGGCGGGCAGCAGTGTCAGCGCGTTCATCCCGGATGAGTTCATGGCGCAGACGGAGGCCCCCGTCCTGTTCATCGGCGGTGTCCGCGTTCAGGTGTCGCCCGATCAGGCCGAGGAAGCCCGCCGGGTTGTGGCCGATCCTGGCACCCCCCCTTGATCTTCAGCCACAGTCAGCCCGAACCCCTCCGATCGGCGCGCGGCAGGATAACACCCCATATATTTCCGTTCTATTGGGTCCACCCTTGTCATTTTGCCGGCAATCACGCTCCGAGAACACAGCCTACATGACATAATTCACGGCGGGCCCAAGCCCGACCCCCGGCGCGTCAGCGCCAGACCCCCCGAACCTCATGCTTGAGAAAGGAGACATCCAAAAGGATCCCCGTGGCGCTGATGATCAGCGCACTGATGAGGCTGGGGGCGCCATCGAACAGAATGCAAGGACACCTTCGCCATGGCGCGCGGGGGCGTGGCTGACCTATGCGGGCGCCGCGATCACATGCGGCATCGCTCTTTTCGTTCTTTGCACCTGGTGGTGGTGGCGCGATTGGAGACCGGCCGCCGCCAGCCAGACAATTCCAATGGCGCCCGGCACTGCACTGATCCTGATGTTAGTCGGCGTGGCGTCGATGCTGCGCCAGCGCTGGGGAGGCATGGCGGCCGTCCGCGTGATCGCTTTCGTGGCAGCCGGGATTGCCGCAGCGCCTGCGATCATCGCAGGCATTCAGTTCGCGACCGGCGTCAAACTGGCCTGGGAAGGCCTTCTGTCGCCCGATGCAGATGTATTCCGGGGCATTCCGCTCGGGCACATGTCGCCACTCTCGGCCGGCGCATTACTGCTCTCGGCCATCAGCCAGGCCGCGCTGCTCCCGCCGCTGGCCGAACGCAGATTGTTCCAGCGCGCGGGTCTGGCCGCGGCTTCGCTCGGCCTGGCGGTGGGCGTTGTGGTTGCCCTGGCGTACGCGGCGGGCACGCCGCTGTTTTACAGCGGGAGCATGATCCCCATGGCGTCCCTGACCGCGATTGCCCTTGTCGCCTTCAATCTGGCGCTGCTCTCGGCCGCAATCCCAAAGATCTGCCGGCCGGCTGCGCGGGGCAGCGCGCGGATCTTCCCCACTTGGTCCTCCTTGCGCAGGAATCAACGCAATCTGCTTTTCGTGATGATGGCGGTGGCCGCGGGGATCCTGTTGACGAGTTTCCTTTACCTCCGGGCCCAGCAGGCGGAGATGCGCGGGCGAATCGCCGACAACCTGGAAGCGATCGCCGATCTCAAGGCCAGGCAGATTGTGAACTGGCTTGACGAGCGCAAGGGGGATGCCCGGTTGCTGGATACACCACTGCTCGCCCGGAGCGCCGCCCGTTTTCTTGCCAATCCGGATTCCGCAGCACGCGGGGAAATACTCGCATTCATCGACTCGCTTCAGCCCAGCTATCATTACGAGGCGGTGGTGTTGTTCGATGACCGGATGAATCCGCGGCTCGCGGTTCCGCCGGCGGCGGAGACCTCCAGCCCACGGTTGCGCGCCCTCTTGGAGGAAGTATTCGGAGCAGGCGATGTCGTGTCGTCGGATCTTTACCGAGGAGTCAACGGCAACATATATCTGGACCTGCTCGCCCCGATCCGGGATTCCGTCGCCATGCCGTCGGGTGTGAATCCTGCGGCGGCGCATGCCACCGGCGCGCTCCGCGGGGCGTTCTTGCTGCAGATCGACGCGCGGGATTTTCTTTACCCGTTGATCAGGCAATGGCCGGTGCCGAGCGAGACTGCCGAAACCCTCCTGGTGCGCCGTGAGGGCGACCGGGTGGTCTACCTGAACGATCTCCTGCACCAGCCCGGCGCAGCGCTGACGCTGAGCCGCTCCATCAACGATTTGAAGCTGCCGGCGGCCATGGCGGCCCGTGGGATCTCCGGGGTGAGCGAGGGGGTGGATTATCGGGGCTCTGCCGTGCTGGCCACGTTCAAGGCCGTCCCGGAGACGCCCTGGGTTCTCGTGGCAAAGGAGGATCTGGCGGAGATCTACGAGCCTTTGCGTCAGCAGGCATTCATCGTCGGAATGACCTTGGCTGTGCTGCTGTTCGGGGCCGTGTTCACGGTGCTTCATTGGCTGCGGCAAATGAACCGGGAGTTTCTGTACTCAAAGCTCGCGGCGGAAACGCAGCGCAAGTCCTTGGCCGACCGCCTGACCCTGATCACCCAACACGCCAACGATATCATCCTTCTGATGGACGAAAACAAGCTGATCGTGGAGGCCAACGACCGCGCCCTGACGGCCTACGGTTACACACTCGACGAATTCCGTCGGCTGCCTGTCGGCGGACTCCGGACGGACGACGCCAAGGCCAATCTCCCCGAGCAGCTCGATCTCGTCGAAGCATTGGACGGCACCGTCTTCGAAACAGTCCACCAACGCAGGGACGGCACCAGTTTCCCGGTGGAGGTCAGCGCCCGGTCCGTCGAAATCGAGGGCCGCCACTTCAGCCTGGGCATCTACCGCGACCTGACCCAGCGCAAGGCGCACGAGAGGGAGATCGAACGGCTGAACCGGCTGTATTCCGCATTGAGTCAAATCAACCAGGCGATCGTGCGGGCCAGGACGCGGGAGGAACTGTTCGGGAAGGTGTGCCAGATGCTCGTCGAATTCGGAGGCTTCGAGCCGGTGTGGATAGGCTGGGTGAGGTCGACGACATTGCCCATCGCGATCGTAGCCCGGGCGGGCAAAACAAACTTCCTGAAGGAAATCAGCGTTTTTGCGGACGAGCGGCCGGAGGGTCGGGGTCCTACGGGCAGGTGCATCCAAGAGGGCCGGACCTATGTCTGCAACGATTTTGCCGCCGATCCAAATACGAAGCCGTGGCAGGAGGCCGCGCTCCGGGCCGGCATTGCGGCCTCAATCGCCCTTCCCATCAGGGAGGGTGGCGTGGTCCATGGCGCGCTGGTGGCCTACGCCGGAGAAAAAAATGCCTTTGGCAAAAAGGAGATAGGCCTGCTGGAGGAGGCGGCTGCCGACGTCGACTTCGCCCTCGGGCACCTGGAAACCGAGCGGCAGCGCAGTGAAGCCGAGTCGATGATATTCGCCTCGGAGGCCCGCTATCGCCGGCTCTTCGAGTCCTCCAGGGACGGCATCCTGATCCTCGATGCCGAAACCGGGATGGTGGTGGATGTGAATCCCTTCCTGGTCGAGACATTGTGCATATCGCGCAGGCAGTTTCTGACAATGAAGGTGTGGGAACCTGGGTTCTTCAAGGATATCATTGCAAACCAGGACAGCTTCGCGGAACTGCAGAGGAACGAATACATCCGTTACGAAGACAAGCCACTGCGGACCGCCGACGGGCGCCAGCTCGACGTGGAATTTGTCAGCAACATCTATCTGGTGGATCAGAAGAAGGTGATCCAGTGCAACATTCGCGACATCACCGAGCGCAAACATGCGGAGAAGGAATTGCGCGAAAGCGAGGAGAGGTTTCGCACGACGTTTGAACGGGTGACCGTCGGCATGACGCATGTCAGCCTGGATGGCCACTGGCTGCGCGCCAATCAGCGGTTTTGCGACATCGTCGGCTACTCCCAGGAGGAACTGCGTGGGCTGACGATCTTCAAACTGACCCATCCCGACGACCTTGCACCGGACCTGGTCTCCATGCCGCTGATGCTGGCGGGCAAGATCCAGACCGTTAAGGAGGAGAAGCGATACATCCGGAAGGACGGCTCCTTTGTGCCGATCGCCCTCACCGCATCTCTCATGCGCGACGAATCGGGAAAACCCAAGCATTTCATATCCGTTGTCGAGGACATCACCGAGCGCAGACGAACGGAACAGAAACTGCTTGAATCACACAGGACGCTGCAACGGGTGATCGACAACATTCCCCAGCATGTCTTTTGGAAGGACCTTAACCTCAATTACCTCGGAGCCAACACCGCTTTTGCACGATCCGGCGGGCTCTCGGGACCGGCGGACATCATCGGCAAGAGCGATTTTGAATTGGCCTGGAGGGAGTCCGCCGAAGCGTACCGGGCGGATGACCGGGCGGTGATCAAAAGTGAGGTTCCCAAGCTGAACTACGAAGAGGAGCAGAAACGATCCGATGGAAGCTTTTCATGGCTCCGGACCAGCAAGCTGCCGCTGGTCGACGATGCGGGAAAAATCATGGGCATGCTCGGCATCTTTGAAGACATCACTGAGCGCAGGCATGCGGAGGAAATGGAGGTCGAACTCGCGAAGGAGCACGAGATTTCCGAGATGAAGACCCGGTTCATTTCCATGATCTCGCACGAATTCCGAACTCCGCTGACCGCCGTCATGGCTTCGGCGGAATTGCTTCACCATCACCTTGACCGGCTTGCCCCCGCAAAGCGCGAGGAGCTCTTCAGCCGCATCAATTCCTCCGTGCTCCGCCTGACGGATATGCTCGACGGCATCCTGACGTTGAACCGCGTGGACACGGAGCATGCCAGGGTGCAGCTCGATTCCATCGACCTTCGGTTCCTCCTGCATGACGCGATGGAGGAAATACGGCTGGGCGACCGCGACGCGCACCGCTTTGAACTCTACTCCAAAGGCGATTTGGCGGCGTTCGTCACGGACACCAATCTGCTGCGCCACATAGTCTCCAATCTGCTCAGCAATGCCACGCGCTATTCGCCGGCCGGGACGCTGGTCGCAATGCGCGCGGAGGCGGACCCGCAGTGTGTGAGGATTTCGGTCGAGGACCAGGGCATCGGGATACCGGAGGCCGATGGCGAGCGCATCTTCGAGTCGTTCGAGCGCGGCTCCAATGTTGGCGCCACCAAGGGCACGGGGCTCGGGCTCAACATCGTCAAGCGCATGACCGAGCTGCTCGGCGGCGCGATTGCGTTCGTCAATGTCGAAGGCGGCGGAAGCCGATTCACAGTGGTCCTTCCGAGGCTCACCGCCCCGGCAACGCCGCAAGAAATTCCATGAAAAGGCCGGCAATTCTGGTCATCGAGGATGACGAGGCGGTCCGCCAATCCCTGGCCGATATGCTCGAGTTGAACGGCTACCGCGCCTTTGTCGCAAACAACGGCACGGAAGGCCTTGCCGCCGCAAAGCACGACACGCCATCGCTCATAATCACCGACCTGGCGATGCCGGGCATGACGGGATACGAACTGCTTGAGACTTTCCGTGCAGATTCGGACCTGCGCACGGTGCCGGTCATCGTCATCTCCGCCAAGGCCGATCGCGCGGCCACACGCCGAGGCATGGAGCTTGGCGCAGCCGATTTCATCACAAAGCCCTTCACCGAGGACGAGGTAATCCACTCAATCGCCACCCGGCTGGAGAGACAGGAACTCCTCGAGGAGCTCGACGCCTTCTCACACACGGTGGCGCATGACCTCAAGAACCCGCTTGCCACACTCACCGGATGGGTCGAACTGGCCCTGTCGGTGGTCGGCAACGGCGACGACGCGGCTCTGAGGCATCACCTGGTCAAGGCAGCCAACTCCGGCCGCCAACTCAATGCGATCATCGACGAGCTTCTTCTCCTCGCGGGTGTCCGGAGGCAGTCCGTAACTACAGGGCCAGTGGACATGGCGGCCATCGTCACGGAGGCCACCGACCGCCTGGATCATATTGTCCGGACGCAGCGGGCGCGCATCCAAAAACCCGACTCCTGGCCCGCCGCAGTCGGGCATGCGCCATGGATCGTTGAGGTCTGGGCCAACTACATCAGCAACGCCGTGAAATATGGCGGGGCGGACCCGCATATTGTTCTCGGCGGGGAAGCCCGCCCGGATGGACGCTTTGCGCGCTTCTGGGTTCAGGACAGCGGGTCCGGCCTCGACGAGGCCGCCCAGCAGATGATGTTCGTCCCCTTCACCCGCATTTCGACAGTGAAGACCTGCGGCCACGGCCTCGGCCTCTCGATCGTGCGTCGAATCGTTGACAAGCTCGGCGGACAGGTCGGCGTCATCAGCAAGCCCGGTGCCGGCGCCCGGTTCTGGTTTGAACTGCCCACGGGCGTCAGATCAGCCCGAGCTTCATCTTCCCCTCTTCGCTGATCATGGACTGGTTCCAGGGCGGATCCCAGGTCAGGCGGACGTCCGCCGATGAAACGCCGGGAGCGAGCATGACCTTGTTCTTCGCGTCCTCGGCGATGGCCGGCCCCATTCCGCAGCCGGGCGCCGTCAGGGTCATCGCAACGTTGACGCCGAAACCAGCCCCGGCATCCAGCGGCACGATGTCCATCGAATAGACGAGCCCGAGATCGACAATGTTGACCGGGATTTCCGGGTCATAGACCTTGCGAAGCTGGTCCCACACGGCCTCGGGATCGGGGGAGCCGTCGGCCAGCGTCGCGTGCTCGGCGTCGGCGGCCGACGCCTTCTCCTCGCCGATGGCATCCGCATCCTGGCCGTCGACCCGGAACAGCCCGAAATCGGTCTGCACGGTGTAGCTGCCGCCGAGGGTCTGGTGGATGAGGACCTTGGTGCCGGCCGGAAGGAGCTGCCTTTCGCCGGAGGGTATCTGGGTTCCGGCGACCTCGCGTGAGAGGATGCGTTCGCGGTTCATTTGAATCGGGATTGTATCAGCGATCTGAGGGCGGCGTGCAATTCCTCGCTTTCGAGGCGGTTCAGCACCTCCTCGAAGAACCCGAAGATCAGAAGCTCGTGGGCGCGCGTGCGGGGGATCCCGCGGGAGAGGAAATAGAACTCCTGCTCGGGATCGATCCGGCTGGTCGTGGCGCCGTGGGTGCACCGCACGTCGTTTGCCTGGATCTCGAGGCCGGGAAGGGAATTGGCCTCCGCCTCGTCGCTCAGCATCAGGTTGCGGTTGCTCTGGTAGGCGTCCGTCTTCTGGGCGTCCTGGTCTACGATGATGAGGCCGGAGAATATCGTCCGCGCAGTGTCGAAAAGTGCGTTCTTGTAGAGGAGGTCCGACTTCGTGTTGGGAGCCTGGTGCACCTGGAGGGTGCGCTGGTCGAATTCCCGCGCTCCGTCGGCGACCGTGAGGGCCAGCATCTCGGAGAATGCGCCGGGCGCCTGGAGCTGGCTCAGCGACTCGTGGCGGGACTGCCGGCCGCCGAGGTGGAGGTTAAGCGACTGGACGCGCGCGTCGCGCCGGACGACGGTCGAATTGAGCTGGAAGGACTGCGTTTCCTTCGACCAGTTCTGCAGGCCGACGTAGGTGATGCGCGAACCGTGGCCGGCGTAGAGGTCGTTCGCCCCGCAGGCGAACTGCGGCGCATCGCCGGCCGAGACAAAGGAGTCCACGACCGTGACGTCGGAGTTCTCCTCGGCGATGACAAGCGTGTGGGGGAAGACCGCGGCGCCCGCCCCGGAGGATGCGTGCACGACGACAATCGGCTCTGGAATCTCGACCCCGCGCGGCACGTAGATGAAGGCGCCGTCGCCCACAAAGGCCGTGTGCAGGGCGGCGAACTTCGCGGAGCCGAGCCTCTGGGGCTGGGCCATGAAGTGGGCGCGGAGGATTTCCGGGTGCCTGAGGAGGGCTTCCGACAGGCTCGTGACGACGACTCCGCGGGCGGCGAGGCCCGGGTCCGGCTCGGCCGCGGAAAAGAGCCGGTTGTTCGCAAAGAAGAGCGCCGGCTCGGTTGAGAGCCCCGGATCGGCGACCTTGAGATCGGATGGGGCCGCGCCCGGCAGCGCGAAGCCGCCGAGCCGGACGCCGGAGATGTTGCTGAAACGCCAGCCCTCGTCGGTGCGGGAGGGGAGCGGCATTTCGGCAAAGCTCGCGTAGGCCGCGCGTTTCCGCTCGATCCACCAGGAAGGAAGGCCGGCGGGCAATCCCAAGAGCGCCGATTCGAAAGATTCGCCGGTGAAACTTCCGGCGAGGGCGGGGGTGGCGGGTGCTGTCATGTCAACCGACGCTGCCTTCCATTTCGAGGTCGATCAGCCGCTTGAGCTCGACGGAGTACTCCATCGGGAACTGGCGGGCGAGATCGTTGATGAATCCGTTGACCGAAAGGCTCATCGCCTGGCCCTCGGTGAGCCCGCGCTGGCGCATGTAGAAGATCTGCTCCTCGCTCACCTTGGAGACGCTGGCCTCGTGCTGGGAGCGGTTTGCCGCGCCGCGCACCGTGATGGCGGGGTAGGTGTCGGTGCGGCTGTTCGTATTTATGAGCAGGGCGTCGCACTCGGTGTTGTTCTTGCAGCCCTTGAGATGCTTCGGGATGTGGACGACGCCGCGGTAGGTGGAGCGGCCCTGGCCGACGGAGA
>CAZSEH010000007.1:0-67724 GCA_964605835.1 uncultured Opitutaceae bacterium | reverse complement strand
ACGAGCCCCGCGCCGAGTCCGCCGACGTAGGCCTGGCCCTCGGCGCCGATGTTGAAGAGCCCCGCCTGATAGGCGACAGCGACCGCAAGCCCGGTGAAGATGAAATTCGTCGCGTAATAGAGCGTGTATCCGATCCCCTCCGCCGAACCGAACGCCCCGCCGAGCATAAGCCTGAGCGCAGCCCACGGACTCTCGCCGATGATGCGCACAACCACTCCCGATATGGCGAGCGCGGCAACCAGGTTCGCCGCCGGAAGGAGGATGATCTCCGCCCATTCCCCAGCACGCGATTCGGCCTTCGCACTCACCCGCCCGCCCCCTTGATTCCTGCCATCATCAAGCCGAGCCTCTCCTCCGTCGCCTCCGACCGGTCCAGTTCGCCGCAAATCTCGCCCCCTGCCATGACCAGGATTCGGTCGGACAGGCCCAGGATCTCGTCCAGCTCCACTGAAATCAGGAGAATCGCCACTCCCTCGTCGCGAAGCGCGACGAGGCGGCGGTGGATGAATTCGATTGCGCCGATGTCCACGCCGCGGGTCGGCTGGCCCACGATCAGAACCCGCGGCCGGCTGTCGATCTCCCGGGCCAGGACAAGCTTTTGCTGGTTCCCTCCCGAAAAGGCCGCGATCCGGCGGCCCGGCTCGTTCGGGCGAACGTCCCATTCCGACATCTTGCGGGCGCACCCGGAGCGGATCGCGGCGCGGTTCAACACCGCGCCCCAGCCGTACTCGGAGCGGTCCTGGTAGCCCAGGATCGCGTTGTCCTCCGCGGAGAACGACCCGACAACGCCCATCCTCAGACGGTCCTCCGGAACGTGCGCCAGCCCCTGCCGGCGCCGCTCCCGGGCTCCACCCGGCGCCTCCCTCCCCGCAAGCCTTATCGTTCCCCGGCTCGGCGCGCAGATTCCGGAAAGGGCCTCGAGCAACTCCGATTGGCCGTTTCCCGCGACGCCGGCTATTCCGACGATTTCGGCGGACCGCACGACAAGGCTGACACCCTTCACCCGCGGCGTCCCGCGCCGATCGAGCACCTCGAGATCGGTCACCTCCAGCATGGGCGCGCCAGGCCGCGCAGGCGATTTCTGCACGTCGAGCAGGACCGGCCGGCCGACCATCCTTTCCGCCAGCTCCCTCGGGGAGGTTTCCGCAGTCGCCCTCTCGGCGACAACGGCGCCCTGGCGCATGACGGTGACGCGGTCGGCGATCGCCATGATCTCGCGGAGCTTGTGGGTGACGAGGATCGCCGTCTTTCCCTGCTCCCTGAGCCTGGCGAGCATTCGAAAGAGCTGCCCCGCCTCCTGGGGCGTGAGGACCGCCGTCGGCTCGTCCAGGATGAGGATGTCCGCTCCCCGGTAGAGCGCCTTCAGTATCTCGACGCGCTGCTGCAATCCGACCGGAAGCTGGCCGACCGGTTCGTCCAGCGGCGCCCCGAGGCCGTAGTCGCGGCTGAGCCTTTCGAGCTCCTTCCGCGCCCGGCAAAGTCCGGGTCCGAGGAGCGCCCCGCCCTCCGCGCCCAGCACCACGTTTTCAAGGACCGTGAAATTGTCGACCAGCATGAAGTGCTGGTGCACCATCCCGATTCCGGCGGCTATCGCATCGTGCGGCCTGCGAATATCGACCCTGCCGCCATGCACCCGGACCTCCCCGGCGTCGGCCCTTTGAAAGCCGTAGACGATGTTCATCAGGGTCGACTTTCCGGCTCCGTTCTCGCCGATGATCCCGTGCACCGACCCCGATCCCACGGACAGGGACACGGCCCGGTTCGCATGCACCGGGCCAAACCACTTGTCGATTCCCCGCAGTTCGAGGGCGGGCTCCACGGCTACTCCTTGTATTCGGGGACCCGGATCCGCCCCGCAATGATGTCAGCCTTGGCCTGGATGAGCCGCTGTTCGATGGCCTGGGTCAGGACGCCCCGGTTGTATTCGTCGACCGAGTAGCCGACCCCCTCCTCGGCCAGGCCGAGAATCCTCGGGCCGGCGTGCCAGCGGCCCTCCTTTGCATCCGTGAAGGCGGTGTAGATCGCGACATCGACCCGCTTGACAGCCGAGGTGAGCACTGTCCCGGGCTGGAACTGGTCCTGGTTGCTGTCGCAGCCGATCGCCAGGAAGCCCGCGTCCTTGGCCGCCTGCATGACCCCGATCCCGGTGCCCCCGGCGGCGTGGAAGATCACGTCGGCTCCGCGCCCGAACTGGCTTTTTGCCAGCTCCGCCCCGCGCGTCGGATCGTTCCAGGCGGCGGGAGTCGAACCGGTCATGTTCTCGAAGACCTCGATTGCCGGGTTCGCATACCGTGCGCCCGAGCGGTAGCCCAGAGCGAACTTCCTGATGAGCGGAATATCCATGCCTCCCACAAAGCCGATCTTCCCCGTCCTCGATGCCAGCGCGGCCGCCATTCCGCAGAGAAACGACGACTCCTGTTCCCTGAACGTGATCGACTGGACGTTGGGCAGGCCGACCACCCCGTCCACGATCACGAATTTCACCTCGGGCGACTCTTTGGCCACCTCCTCGACCGCCGAAGCCTGGTTGAAGCCTATCGCCGCGATGATGGTCGCCCCGTGGCGCACGAGCTGCCTCATGATCTGCGCCCGCTGCGCCTGGTTGCTGATCTCGAACTCCCGGCAGGCAATTCCGGTTTCCTTCGTGAAGCGGGCGACTCCCTCGGCCGCCGACTGGTTGAAGGAGCGGTCGGACTTGCCTCCAAAGTCGTAGACGATGGCCGGCCTGAAGTCCGCCGCGCGCACCGTCGCGGCCGATGCCGCAACGGCTCCCAAGCGGATCGCCAGACAGACGGATGGACGGAATCCCGGGATCATGGCGCGCACCGCGGTCACGCGACAGGAACGGGGCTCAGGTTCCAGATGTCATTGGCGTACTCCCGGATCGACCGGTCGCTGGAGAACTTGCCCATGCGAGCGGTGTTGAGAATCGCCTTCCTCGCCCACGACGCCTTGTCCCGGTAGGCCGTGTCCACCTTCGCCTGGCAGTCGCAGTATGCCCTGAAATCGGCGAGCACCATGAACTGGTCGCCCCCAGACAGCAGGGTCCCGTGTGTCGCGGCAAATGCGCCGTGCTCGCCGGGAGTCCAGAAGTCGCTCCCGAGCCAATCCACGATGGCGCGCATCTCCTCGTCGCGGGAGTACCAGTCCCAGGGCTTGTACCCGCCGGCTCGCAGGGCCTCGACCTCCTCCACGGTCATTCCGAAAATGAAGATGTTCTCCGGACCGACCTCCTCCTGGATCTCGACATTGGCGCCGTCCAGGGTCCCGATTGTCAGGGATCCGTTCAGCGCCAGCTTCATGTTGCCGGTCCCGGATGCCTCCTTGCCCGCGGTCGATATCTGCTCCGACAGGTCGGCGGCCGGAATGATCTTCTCGGCAAGCGACACCCGGTAGTTCGGAAGAAAGACGACCTTGATCCGCCCCGCCACGCGCGGGTCGCGGTTGATATGTTCCCCGATCACATTGATGGCGCGGATGATGTTCTTGGCGACGTCGTAGCCCGGCGCGGCCTTTGCGGCGAAAAGGAAGACCCGCGGGACGATGTCCAGATCCGGTTTCTGCAGGATGCGGCGGTAAAGCGCCATTATGTGCAGCAGGTTCAGGTGCTGCCTCTTGTATTCGTGGAGCCGCTTGATCTGCACGTCGAAAAGGGCATCGGGCGAGACGTCCGTCCCGCATTCGGCCCGGATCACCCGGGCCAGATCGACCTTGTTCGCGCGCTTCACGGCCATGAACTCCCTTTGAAACTCGGCGTTGCCGGCGAACTCCTCCAATGCCCGGAGCCTGTCCAGGTCCCGCGGCCAGGCATCGTCGCCGAGCCGCTTTGTGATCAGCCCGGCGAGCCGCGGATTGCACTCGAGAAGCCAGCGCCGCGGGGTGATTCCGTTGGTCTTGTTCTGGAATTTTCCGGGGTAGAGGGCGTCGAACTCGGGGAAGAGGTGCTTCCGGAGAAGCTTTGTGTGCAGGGCTGCGACGCCGTTCACCGCGTGCGAGCCGACAACGGCGAGGTTCGCCATCCGGATGAGCTTCTGCGAGCCCTCCTCGATCAGGGAGCACACGCGCTTCTTCTCCCCGTCGTCCGGCCACTTCGCCTCGCAGGTCGCCATCAGCCTCTCGTTGATCTCGTAGATTATCTGGAGGTGGCGCGGAAGGACGTGCTCGAACAGCGGAACGCCCCAGCGCTCGAGGGCCTCCGGCAGAAGAGTGTGGTTTGTGTAGGCGAACGTCCGGGTCGTGATTGCCCAGGCCTCGTTCCACTCCATCTGCGCCTCATCCATCATGATCCGCATCAGCTCGGCGACGGCCACCGCCGGATGCGTGTCGTTGAGCTGGATGGCGGCCTTGTCCGGAAAGTTCTCCCAGGAGTTCTCCTGATTGCGGAAATGGCGGCGGATGATGTCGCGCAGCGAACAGGCGATGAAGAAATACTGCTGAACGAGCCGCAGCTCCTTCCCGTTCTCCGTCCTGTCGTTCGGGTAAAGGACCTTGGAGATCGTCTCGCCGACAGCCTTCTCGCGCACGGCGTCCACGTAGCCGCCGGAATTGAAGGCCGCCAGGTCGAAGTCCTCCGTCGCCCGCGATGCCCAGAGCCGCAGCAGATTGACCGTGCCGGTTCCAAACCCGGCGATCGGAATGTCATGCGGAACCCCGAGGACCGTGCGCGTGCCGACCCAGCGGGGTCGGTAGCGGCCCTGGTCGTCGAAGATGTTTTCCACCCGGCCGAAGAGGCGGACCTCCTGCGCATACTCGGGGCGGACGACCTCCCATGGGTCGCCGAACCGCATCCAGCGGTCGGGATGCTCGATCTGGCTGCCATTCACGAACTGCTGCTTGAACAGTCCGAACTCGTAGTGGATCCCGTAGCCGAGGGCCGGATAATCCATGGTTGCAAGCGAATCGAGAAAGCAGGCGGCCAGCCGGCCGAGGCCGCCGTTGCCAAGGCCCATGTCCACCTCGGATTCGCGCACCTCATCGAAATCAACGCCGAGCGATTTGAGGGCCTGTTTCGCGGTCTCCTCGAGGCCGCTTGCGAGCAGATTGCTCTCGAAAAGGCGCCCCATCAGGTATTCGAGGGAGAAATAGTACAAACGCCGGACATTTCGTGCGTTGTGGGTCGCCTGGGTCTTGATCAGCCGGTCGTGAATATGGTCGCGCACCGCCAGGGCCGTCGCAACCCACCAGTCCCTGGGCGTCGCCGCGGTCGCCGGCCGCGCCAGGGTCGATATGAGGTGCCGCAGTACGAGCGATCGGAAGATATCCACCGGGGAATCGACATGAGGCCGCGACCCGGAAAGGGCCGCCGGCTGGCCGGCGGGCGAGGTTGGAGCCAGAGACGATGCTGTGGAGGACATGCGAAGGTGATGCTGATGCAGCGATTGTGCCGAGTCCGGGAATCTGACACAGCCTCAAAGCAAAAGCCAAGCCGCGATCACGCCCGCTGGAAGCGCCTGGCGAGTTCCGCCCGGTCGATTTCGACGAAAGTCGGCCGTCCGGCGGGGCTGGTCAGGGGGGATTCGGTGGCGAAAAGCCGCGCCGCAAGATCCTCCATTTCCGCGGCGCCCGCCGCCGGCGGCAGGCGCACCGCGCGCGAGGCCGCGAGGCGGGCCAATTCATTGCGGGCAAGGTCGAGGTTTCCGGGCGCGAGCTTTCCGTCGCGCAGTTCTCCCAGCACATCCTTGATGAACGATTCGGCGTCGCCCGGCTCCATCCATTCCGGGGCCGCCTCGATCCGGAAGAAGTTTGCGCCGAATTCGGCGATCTCGAATCCATGGGCCTCGATGAAGGACCGCGAATCCAGGAGAATCGCCGCGGAAACGGGATCAAGTTCCAGCGGCACCGGAAGAAGCAGCCGCTGGCCCGGCACCCGCCCCGCCGAGAATTGTCCCCTCAGCCGCTCAAACCAGATCCGCTCGTGGGCTGCCCGCCGGTCGAGAAGAACGATCCCGGATGGCGTCTCGAACAGTGCATACAGATCGTGGGCTGTTCCGAGGAAGCGCCAGGCGCGCACCCGGCCCTCCCGCGCCGCAATCTCCCCTTGGGGAGCGGGCGGCCGCCCCGCTTTCGCCGCGATTTCGCGGACCCGATCCGCCTCCGCTGAAGCTCCTGGGGCCTTGTCCGCCGCGGTTCCGCCATGCGGAGAAAAGGCGGAGCCGGAGATCCCATAGATCGCCTGAGCCTCGCCCAACCTGCCCCCGGACTGATCGGGCTGCCTGCCGGCAACCGGCCCCGTCTCACAACCCATCTCCCTGATTCGCTCCAGGACGGACCGTATGACGAATCCGCGCACCTGCTGCTCCCGCCTGAACCGCACCTCGCGCTTCGCCGGATGGACGTTGACGTCGACATCCGCAGGATCGCACTCAAGGAACAGGATGGCCCGGGGATACCGCCCCTCCGGCAGCGAGTCGCGGTAACTTTCCAGAAGGGCGAAGTTGAGAGTCCGGCTGTCGACGGGCCGGCCGTTGACGAAGGTCATCAGCTCGTGCCGCGTCGAGCGGCCCTCCCCCGGCCGCCCGACAAGCCCGCTCAGGCGCAGGCCCGCCTCGGCGGCCTCGATCGGGAGCAGACGCTCAGCCAGCTGGCGCCCAAATATCTCGCCGACCCGCTCGGCCAGGGTCGCGCACCGGGGGGATCGAAACACAACCCGTCCGTCCTCGATCAGCGCAAAGGCGACGCCAGGACACGCCAGGGCATAGAGGCGGACGCACTGCACCAGGTGGGCTGATTCCGTCGCGTCCGTTTTCAGAAACTTCCTGCGGGCGGGCACCGGGTGGAAGAGGCGGGCCGCCTCGACGCTTGTTCCCACGGGACGGCCGCAATCGCGGACATGAACCTGCCGTCCCGCTTCGACGAGGATCTCGGTCCCCACGTTCGAATTCTCGGCGCGCGTCTGAAGGGTGAAAGTTGAAACGCTGGCGATGGACGGAAGCGCTTCCCCCCGGAAACCGAAGGTTTCGAGACGGTCCAGGTCGTCCGTCCCGGCGATCTTGCTTGTCGCATGGCGCTCGAGGGCCATGAGGGCGTCCTCCCGCAGCATCCCGCAGCCATTGTCCTCCACCCTCAGCAGCTCGCGGCCGCCCTGGCGGAACTCGACCTCGATCCGGGTTGCGCCCGCGTCCAGGGAATTCTCGACCAGCTCCTTGATGACGGCGGCCGGTCGCTCGACGACCTCCCCCGCCGCGATTTGATTCGCGACCCGTTCGGGAAGAATGTGGACCTTCGGCATGGGTGAGCCGGCCTCGATCGTCGGGCAATGCGGCGAGCGCCCACTATCGTTCCAAGATCCGCTTCCAGCGCCTGATTTGCGCCGCCACCTGGAGGGGCCCCGGCATTCCGACGCCGGACCGCGCCTTCATCGCCCGTCCAAGATCGAAGACCTTCGCCCAGTTGTTTCCAAACGCCGGATGGACTGTGCGGACATCCGCCGTCCTGAGCCTGTCCAGCGGGACCGACTTCTCCTCGGCCAGCGCCACCACGCGGCCGACGGCATGATGCGCTTCCCGGAACGGCACGCCCCGAAGGACCAGGTGATCCAGGAGATCGGTCGCCAGAAGCGCGGGATCGGAGGCGGCCTTTGCGCAGCGGTCCCGATTCACCCTGAGCCGGGAGACCACGCCGGCGAGAACATCCGCGCAAACGGCCGTCTGGTCAAGGGAATCGAAAACCGGGGGCTTGTCCTCCTGCAAGTCCCGGTTGTACGTGAGCGGAAGCCCCTTCGTGAGCGTCAGCAAGACCTGCAGATTCCCCTGGAGGCGCGCCGACTTGCCCCGGAGCAATTCGCAGGCGTCGGCGTTCTTCTTCTGGGGCATGAGGGACGACCCCGTGGCAAAGGCATCGGACATCGCGACGAAGCCAAACTCGGAGCTGCTCCAGATGACAAGGTCCTCGGCGATGCGTGAAAAATGCACGCCGGCGATTGCGCACGCCGCAGCAAATTCGATGCAAATGTCGCGATCGCCCACCGCATCCATCGAATTCTGGGTCAGCTGCGGCCGGCCCCGCGCATCCACAAACCCGAGCTCCCGCGCGGTGAAGGCGCGATCGATCGGCAGGGTCGTCCCGGCAATCGCCCCGGAGCCCAGCGGGCACCAGTTGGCATGGGCCGAAACCTCTGCCAGCCTGTCGCGGTCGCGTCCGAGCATTTCGATCCACGCAAGAAGATGATGGGCGAGCGGGACCGGCTGGGCCCGTTGCAGGTGGGTGTAGCCCGGGATGATCGTTTCGCTGTTCCGCTCCGCCACCGCAAGGATGGCGGCCATCGCCCTTCCCAGCTTTTCCCGCAACGCGCCGCAGGCGTCCCGGAGAAACAGCCGCAGGTCCGTCGCGACCTGGTCGTTGCGGCTGCGCGCGGTGTGCAGCTTCGCCGCGGCGGGAACCCGCCTGGTCAGCGCCTGCTCTATGTTCATGTGAACGTCCTCGAGCCGGAGGCTCCAGCGAAAGCTCCCCGAGGCGATCTCCCGTCCGATCGAATCAAGGCCCTTCCGGATCGCGTCCCGCTCCCTGGCGGACAGGATCCCCGCCCGCGCAAGCATGGCAGCGTGCGCCTTGCTTCCGGCTATGTCGAAAGGCGCCAGACGGCGGTCGAATGACACCGATTCGCTGAAACGAAGCATCAACTCGGCAGGCGCCGCCTTGAAACGGCCGCCCCAGGTCGCCTGGGCTTTCTTGGGCATGCACCATGAGTGAGGCCGACCGTGGCCGCCGCGCAACGAGAAACAGCGGCCGGTCTCGAGGCGCAGTCTGGCAAAGCAGGGCCCTCTGCCGAACCGTGTCGCCGGCACAACTGATTGGTTGTCATGCACGCGGTGTCGGTCAGAGTGCGGCGATGTTTCGATGGAGATGGCCGGCAATGATGATTGCGCTGCTGACCGCATCGGCCGTGCGCGGAGACGATGCCTCACTGGAGCCCTACTCGGCCGTCGATGTGGCGCCCGTCAGCACCTGGGTCTACATCGCCAATGTCACCCTCGCCGTCGGCCGGTTTGTCAGGCACGGGGACACTTTCACCACCACCTACACGGCCAAGGTGTTCCCATATTTCTTCTACAACGAGAAGGGAGGCCTCCGGATCACTGTCCCGGATGCCACCCTCAGGCAGCTGGCCGCGGGCCGCCCATTCGAATTCACGGGAAGTGCCGTGCGCAATGACGGGAAGGAGCGTCCGGTCGACGGCCGCGTCACGCCTCTGGATGCGGCGTCCGGCCGGATCCGGGTCAGGCTCATCTACTCGCGCCACGTTTCAGTCGTGTTCGAGACGACCTATCGGCTGCCGTCCGTCGTCGCGGCCGCGGCGGAGCGGAAGCCTCAATCCCAGTGAAACTGGACCACCCGCTCGACTTCGGGAGCGAGGCTTTGGTGAACGGGACAGGAGCGCGCCGTATTTTCCATCAGTCCCGGGGGGAGCTGCCGGGCCGCCGCGGGCATCCACAACTGGACCGTCAGCCTGGAAATCCTTCTCGGGGGCGAGGACGTCATTTCCTTGGTGACCTCGTACCTCAGGCCGATGAGGTCGACCGAGTGCCGCCGGGCGACGATCGCCATCGTCGTCGCGATGCACGTGGCGAACGCCGCGGCGACGAGGTCGGTCGGAGAAAAGGCCGCGCCCTTCCCCTGGTTGTCCTTCGGCGCGTCGGTCGATATCACGGTTCCCGACGGAGCGTGCACCGCCGTGCAATTGAGTTCGCCCTGGTATCCGCCTGTGATTCTTACCATGGCTAACGGCCTAACCCAGACCCGCTTGGATGGCAACTGCCGGTTTTTGCGCTCTCCTCACCTCTTGGCCAACAATCCGCAGAAATTGCACGCACCGGTGAAACAGCTAGCCTCCGCATCAAATTTCCCCGACAATGCCGCATCGGTCGCAATGACCGCCCGGCATAGCCCCTTATGAAGGATACATATACACCCCTGGAGTTGCGCAACTTCGCCGTCGTCGGCCACGCCTCCAGCGGCAAGACGCTCCTCTGTGAATCCATGCTTGTCTGCAGCGGCCGGATCGGCCGCGCCGGAAGCATCGTGGCGGGCACGACCGTGTCCGATTACCACGCGAGCGAGCACCAGCACCAGATCTCGGTGCATGCCTCGCTCCTGCACACCGAATGGCTTGGACGGAAATTCAACATCATCGATTCCCCCGGATACGCCGACTTCCTCAGCGAAGGAATCGGCGCCCTGCGTGTGAGCGATTTTGCGCTCGTCGTCATCCACGCCCTGCACGGGCTTGGCGTCGGGACGGACAACGTCTGGGACTATGCGACGCATTACGGGCTGCCCAAGGTGATCGCCGTCAATGCACTCGACAAGCCGAACACCGACTTCGAGGCGCTTCTCGCGGCCGCCCGCGACCACTTCGGCCGAAAGGTCTTCCCCATGACGATCCCGCTCGACGCCGGGCCCGGCTTCAGCCGGGTCCTCGACGTTCTTCGGAGCTCCGTTTTCACCTATAAGCCCGGCGGCAACGGAAAGTACGAGGAACAGCCGGCCGAAGGCCCGCTGGCCGATCGCGTCCAGGCCCTCCACCGCGAACTGATCGAGTTCGTCGCGGAGTCGGATGACGCCCTGATGGAGAAATTCTTCGCAGACGGGGTGCTCTCGGAGGAAGAGCTGCGGGCGGGTCTCCACCGGGCCATTCAAAACCAGGTGTTCATCCCGCTTTTCGCGGTGTCGGCTGAAAAGAACGTCGGCGTCGCGCGGCTCATGGACTTCATAGCCAAGTACGGCCCCTCTCCCGAGGACCGCCCTGAGACTGCCGCCCGCGACGCAGGCGGCCTTCCGGGCTCGGTGCCGCTGTCCCTTTCGGACCCGGTCGTCTACATCTTCAAGACCATGAACGAGCCCGGGGTCGGCGAATTGTCGCTGTTCCGGATCTATGCCGGCAAGGTCCGCTCCGGCGAAGACCTCCTGAACTCCGCCCGCCGCTCGAACGAACGGCTGGGTCAGCTGTACATTCTAAACGGCCGTGAACGGGTCGCTGTCCCGAGCCTCGGCGCCGGAGACCTCGGAGCCGTCGTCAAGCTGCGCGAAACCCACACGGGCGACACGCTCTGCAGCCCGCGGCACGTGGTCGAGCTTCCGAAGATCGAGTATCCCAATCCAAACATCCACGGAGCCCTGCGCCTGCGCTCCAAGGGCGACGAGGACAAGCTGGCCGTTGGGCTGACCACACTCCACGTGGAGGATCCCACGTTCCGGTACCGCGTCGACGACGAGGTCCGGCAGACGATCGTGTCGGGACAGGGCGAGATTCACCTGCAGGTGCTCGTCGAGCGCCTGGCCCGACGGTTCGGGGTCTCCGTTGAACTCGAGGAGCCCCTCATCCCGTACCGGGAGACGATCCGGGGCCCGGCCGAGTCCCGCTACCGCCACAAGAAGCAGACCGGCGGCGCGGGCCAGTTTGCGGAGGTGTGGATGCGGATCTCGCCCGCCCCCCGCGACACCGGAGTCGAATTCACCCAGTCCCTCGTTGGTAACGACGTGGACCGGGTCTTCGTCGTGTCCGTCGAGAAGGGCGTTCGCACGGTTTGCAGCGAGGGGATTCTCGCCGGCTGCCGGATCGTCGATGTGAAGGCCGATTTCTACGGCGGCAAGATGCATCCCGTGGACTCAAAGGATATCGCCTTCCAGGTGGCCGGTTATCACGCCTTCAAGGAATCGTTCGCCAACGCCTCGCCGTGCCTTCTGGAGCCGATCTACAGCATCACGGTGACGAGCCCGGAAGATTACCTGGGCGCAATCATGGGCGACCTCTCCTCCCGGCGCGGACGCATCCAGGGGGTGGATTCCGACGGCCGTTTCCAGATCGTTCGCGCCCAGGTTCCGCAGAAGGAACTCTACCATTACAGCACAATCATCCGTTCCCTGACGAGCGGCCGCGGACGCCATTCCGAAAACTTCAGCCACTACGACGAGGTCCCCTACGAGCACGCGGACAAGATCCTGGCCGACATCCGCGCAAAGCGCGCCGCCCAGAACAACAAGACCGCGTAGTGCAAGGCGCCGGCGTTTCGCGTGCCACGCCGTCGCATGAAACGACCCGGAAAGTCGAAGCGCCTGCCTTCGCAACGCGGACTCGGCTGCACAGGCAAGCGGCGATACCGCTCCCAGGGCGATGCGCTCGATGCAGTCGCAATCCTCGGGCTCGAGCGCCAACGCAAAGCGTACCTCTGCCCGATTTGCGGGCGCTGGCACCTCACCTCTGCCTAGACCATGTAGCGGCTGCCGCCAGCCTTCGCATGGTCCGATCCCATTGATGCAAAATGGCGGCCACGCATCGTTATATTTCCATCTACTGGGCCACAATCGTATCCTGCTAGTTGACAAAAAGAAACGATCCTACCCTTTGCTGCTGAAACTGGGGCATTCCGCCCGCAGTAGGTTGCCAGTTCGTATTCAGCCGAAAGGATTATCATGATTAAGTCTGCTTCAAGTGTCTTGTTCGCCGCATTGCTCGTGTTTTCGGCGACCCGCGCCACCGCGATGACCGATCGTCCGTATACCGAAGGCCCCGTCACCGCTTTGTCGTTCATCAAGATCAAGCCCGGCATGTTCGACGCATACATGAAATGGATCGCGACCGATCGAAAGAAGCTCCTGGACGAGGAAAAGAAGGCCGGGATCATCATCGACTCGAGGATTTACACCAGCCAGGCCCGCACACCGGACGACGCCGACCTCGTGCTCGCCGAGACCTTTGCCAACATGGCCGCCCTTGACGGACTCGACGACAAGGAGGATGCGATCGTCGAGAAGGTCTTCGGCTCCGAGCAGAAATCAAACGACGCGGCGATCGACCGCGAGAAGATGCGCACCGTGCTCGGCACCCAGCTGATCCGGGAACTGGTGCTCAAGTAAGGCCGGCGGGAAAGAGCCTTCCCAGGCCGGCCTCGGACGCCTCCGTGATTCCCCGTTCGGTTATCAGGCCGGTCACCAGCCTTGCCGGCGTGACATCGAATGCCGGATTCGCGGCGGCGCTCCCCTCCGGCGTCAGCCCGACGGTGGCCACGCTTCCGTCGGGCAGCCTTCCCGCCACGTGCGTCACCTCGCGGGCGGGCCTCTCCTCGATCGGGATTTCCCGAACGCCATCGCGCACCCGCCAGTCGATCGAGGGCGACGGCACCGCGGCATAGAACGGAACGCCGTTGTCGCGCGCCGCGAGCGCCTTCAGGTAGGTGCCGATCTTGTTGCACACGTCGCCCGCCGCCGTCGTCCGGTCCGTCCCGACAATGACGATGTCGACCTGTCCGTGCTGCATCAGGTGACCGCCGGCATTATCGGCAATGACCGTGTGCGGCACGCCGTGGTTCAGCAGTTCCCAGGCGGTTAGGCTCGCCCCCTGGTTTCGGGGACGGGTCTCGTCGACCCAGACATGCACGGTCAGACCGGCGTCATGGGCGGCATAGATCGGCGCCGTGGCCGTGCCGACGTCGACCGTGGCGAGCCATCCCGCATTGCAGTGGGTCAGGATGTTCACCGGGGCGCCGTCCCTCTTGGCCTTCGCGAGGGACCGGATGAGCGGCAGGCCCGCCGCGCCGATTCCCCGGTTGATCGCGATATCCTCCCCGCAGATTTCCCCGGCGCGGACAAACGCCGCCCCGGCGCGCCCGGCCTCTGGAAGCGGTGCGAGCCACGCCGTCATGCGCTCGACCGCCCAGCGCAGGTTCACGGCTGTGGGACGCGTATCAAGCAGGGCCGAGCCCGCCGCGTGCAGCGCGGCGTCCGAGGCGTCGGTGCGGAGTGCAAGCCACAGGCCATACGCGGCGGCCGCCCCGATGAGGGGCGCCCCGCGGACGCGCATCGAGCGGATCGCATCAGCCACCTCCGCCAGGGACTCCAGCCTGGCGATGACAAAGGCGTGCGGCAGGCGCGTCTGGTCGATGATTTCGACCGAGACCCTGTCCGCGCCAGGCCAGATTGTGCGGTACGGTCGGCCTTGGACGTTCAATGGACCATGGGCGGCTAGGACTTGTTGAACCGGAAATTCACCAGGTCGTAGTCCTGCATCACGTAGGCCTTCGCCTCGAGCCGCAGCTTGTTCGCGTGCTTGGCCTGGGTCTCCCCTCCGGCGGCGACGAGATCGGAAAGACTGATGATTTCGGCGCGTATGAACCCCTTCTGGATGTCGGTGTGGATCGCCCCGCCCGCCTCGGGAGCGGTAGAGCCCTTCCGGATGAGCCATGCCCGGTTCTCGGGCCCGCCCACGGTCAGGAAGCTGATGTAACCGGCCTCGGTCACGACGCGGACCAGGAATTCGTCGAACTTCTCGACCTCCGGCGCCTCGGCCACCAGGACGCACCGCGTCGTGTGGAAGGCGTGGGCCCCTACCGTCTGCGATTCCTCCTGCGTCAGTCCGGCCATTGATGCGAGCTTCTCGGCCTCGAGGCAGCCCTGGATCTTCTGAAGAACAGCTTTTTCCGCATCGGGCGGATTGCGCCCCAGGCGGGTCTCGACAAGTTCCAGGTCGCGGATGATCAGATCGAGCCGGCCCTCCGGCGACGCCGCGATCGCGTCCGAAGTCAGGGCCTCCTCCTCGCCTACGACGTCCACCAGGGCATACGTCTTCTTGTCCGCCTCCACGAGCTTGTCGACCTGATCCAGGCGCGGATCCTTGACCTTGTGTTTTCCGATAGGGACGCCGGCGATGCCGACCAGGGAGACTTTCATATTCGGCGCCGATTGTTTGGCTGGCGGCGGCGACGTCAATCAATCCATGGCCGTTCGCTCGTTCTTGCGTGGAGGCGAATTGTTCTTGTATGATTCCCGTTTACCCGACGTACCGAACCCAAAACGTCACAAGGAAGAATATGCCCACCACTGCCGCCATCGAAAGAGCGTACAAACTGGCTCGCGAACAATACGCCCGCCTTGGAGTCGACACCGAAAAGGTGCTGAGAGCCCTTCGCAAGGTGCCCGTATCCCTGCACTGCTGGCAGGGCGACGATGTCGCCGGCTTTGAGAATCCCGATGCCGAGCTTTCCGGCGGCATTCAGGCCACGGGCAACTATCCTGGCAAGGCCAGGACACCGCAGGAACTCCGCCTGGACGCCGAGAAAGCCCTGTCGCTCATCCCCGGCAGACACCGGTTCAATCTTCACGCCATTTACCTGGAGACGAAGAAAGGGAGGAAGGTCGAGCGCAACGAGATAGGCCCCGAGCATTTCAGGGGCTGGATCGACTGGGCCAGGTCCATCGGAATCGGCCTGGATTTCAACCCGACCCTCTTCTCCCACCCGAAGGCGGCCAGCGGCTTCACGCTGGCCCACCAGGACAAGGCCATACGCCGGTTCTGGATCGAGCATTGCCAATGTTGCCGGGAAATCGGCGCCGCGATGGGCAGGGCGCTGGGGTCCCCCACGGTCACCAACGTCTGGATCCCCGATGGGATGAAGGACACGCCGGCCAACCGCCGAGATCCGCGCGAACGGCTGACAGCCGCTTTGGATGAGGTGTTCAGGAAGCCCCTCAATCCCAGGTACAATCTCGACGCCGTCGAGGGCAAGCTGTTCGGCATCGGTTGCGAAAGCTACACGGTTGGCATGCACGAGTACTACCTTGGCTACGCCGTGAAGAACCAGAAGCTCGTCTGCCTTGACGCCGGCCATTACCATCCGACCGAGAACGTCTCGGACAAGATTTCCTCCGTGCTCTGCTTTGTGCCGGAGATTCTCCTGCATGTGAGCCGCGGCGTCCGCTGGGACAGCGACCACGTCGTCATCCTCAACGACGACCTGCTGGCGATCGCCCAGGAACTGGTCCGGGGCGGATACCTTGACCGCACCCACATCGGCCTGGACTATTTTGACGCGAGCATCAACCGGGTGGCTGCCTGGGTCATCGGATCGCGCAACATGCTCCGGGCCCTGACGATCGCGATGCTGGATCCGATCGCCCGCCTCAAGCGACTTGAACTCGAAGGCGACTATACCTCGCGGCTGGCGCTGATGGAGGAGTCAAAGACCCTCCCCTACTCGGCTGTTTGGGACTATCACTGCCTGCGCCAGAACGTGCCCGTTGGCGAGGCATGGCTGGCGGAAATCAAGACGTACGAGAAGGAAGTGCTCTCCAAGCGCTGATTGGAAGCGCCCGCCGGGAGCCGGCTGGGGCCGTCGCGAACCCGCGAGGCGATTTTATGCGAATCGCCGCGGGGATTCGTCCCGGTTCGTTGGAACGCCGCCAAAAGGCGGCTTCCGGTCCGATTGCGGTCGGTCTTATCCTGCCGCCGTCAGGCCAAGCTTGGCCAAATTGGCTGCGAGGACGATGATGATGATGCCGATCCAAAGGATGACGATCGGCCTTTTTCCGACGCCTGACCACTCGCCCAACGCTAGGCCGACCAGTGCGCCGCAAAGGACGTAGAAGCTCATGTGTAGCATCCAGCTCACATATGTCAGCTGGACCGGGAAGTGCGACGCGCCCCACGCATAGAAGAAAAACTGAAGATACCACATGATTCCGCCCGTCGCGGCCATGCATGCATTCTTCACAAGGGTTCCGCCCGACTGCGCCAGATCTTCGCGGAGCGAAATACTCTTCACGCAGGCAAGCCGGATGAAGCAATAGGCCATGTTGATGATCGCCCCGCCGCCCATGATGAACACGTAGCTCGGCAGCGCCGCATACAGCTTGTTCACGCCCAGGGCGAGCGCCGCGGCTTCCATCGGCTTGGCCGCGTCGATGGCGAACGAAAAGCCGGAGGAAAATATTCCGCACAGGGTCGCCAGCAGCAGCCCCTTGACGAGGTTGAACTCACCGGGCTCCCGCGATCCGCTCAACTTCACTTCCTTCTGGTGCCCGGCATACGATACAACGCCCACGCCGCCCAGGGCGACCAGCAATCCGAACACAGTCAGCAAACCGCCCTTGGTTTGGAACAGCATGCCCGCCTCCCCGTGAATCAACGGCGGCGTGAGGGTGCCCACGATCAGGGTGACGCCGATTGCCACTCCGATTCCGAGGGCCATTCCGAGGTAGCGCATCGTGAGGCCGTAGCCCACGTTGCCGACGCCCCACATCGCCCCGAAAAGAGCAACCCTCAACAGCACGCCCGAATCGATCGAACCGTAGAAACCGCGAAAATGCGGAAGCAGGAGAAGGCTCACTCCGATCGGCAGGAATATCCACGAGAAGCACCCAGCCACGGCCCATGTCGTCTCCCACGACCACTTCTTCACCTTTCCGATGGGCGCATAGAAGGACGCGGCCGAAGCCGCGCCTATAAAGTGCCAAAAAATCCCGGCAATGATTGTAGGCATAAATTATCTTTTCTTTGGTCCTAAAGCGCTCGCCGCCTACTTCGGAACGTTCTGTTCCCCGTGCAAGCTTCCTTCGGTTGGGGTAAATCGAATGGGGCGAATTTCAGGCCCAAAATCCTTAGACTAACCGGAGAATCCTTGTCAAACGTTACTTCGGCTGCGGACAAATCGTATCCGGGCTGATAAAAGCACAACGGGTTTACTTCTTGTCCCGCGAAATTGCTTGTCACCCCGTTTGGACAAGACGTAATACTCGCCGTTCGTCTCCAAACGACCGACCCAGAGTGAAATGGCAAGGTAGCTCAGTTGGTAGAGCAGAGGACTGAAAATCCTTGTGTCCCCGGTTCGATTCCGGGCCTTGCCACCACTTTACGATTTGAGCCGTTTGATAAACTGCGTCTCGAACATTTCGTAAACCAGCTGCCGCTCCGCAATGAACACAGCCTCGATGGCTCCGTCAGCGGCATAGTTGAAGATTATCCGGTGGCGGCCGACACGGAGCCGGTAATAACCCGACAGATTGGCTTCCAGCGCACAAATGTCCCCGCGCTCTTCACGCAGTCCCGCGAGTGCGTGCCTGATTGCCCGGCGCGGCTCTGGAGCGAGCCGGCGGGCATATTCGATGACTTGGATTGAAGGACGGACAACACGCTTCATTCGGGAATATCATCGATCTTGCCGAAATGAGTGCGACCGGCCTTGTGCTCTGCGATGGCGCGCATGGCGGCATCGTCGCCCATGAATTCGAGGGTTTCAGCGATGGCGCTCATCCTCTCATGGCCGATCACGCAGGCGACGGGCTCGTCGTGGCGTGTGACGGTGACCACCCGTCCTTTCTCGGCGGCCTTCACCAAGGCCGGAAAGGAATCCTGTCCTTCGGTGATGCTGACTGTAGATTTCATGATAAAACCTGTATTTTATTGACGCCGAAAGTCAACTGTGTTGACCACCCGGGAAACCGCTTGAGAAGAGGCTGGCAACGGCAGGACTGAAGATCCTTGTGTTCCCGGGTTCGATTCCGGGCCTTGCCACTACCTTACAGCAAACGTTTCAACGAGCCATCGACCGAATCGCACGCCCGCCGAGTGACCGTTGCAGCCTGTGCGCGGAAAGCCGGACCTTAAGGCGCCTCCGCACCCAAAGATCATTACCCGAGTTGGCGGAGAACCAAATGATCTCTTCGTGAACCTCGGAGTCCGTCTTCGCCTGACAAACTCCGCGGATCAACTCCCAGTCCAACCCAAAAAAGCCCGGGCCGGCGATAACAAAGAACAAGGGGGCGAGGAGTTTCGCATGCAGCGGAAGGCCCTGGGAAAAAAGGCGCCACCCATGACCGCAGGATCGGCAGGCATGGGTATGGCAGAAATTTTCGTGGTGTCTTTGGGCGGAGAACATCAATCCATCTCTTTAAGGCATAGATCGGTCAGAACACCTGTTAATTAATGGAATAAGTTGCAAGCCGGGTCGCAACGAACCGGACTGCGGCTCGCTTCGCTTTTCCTGTCACTGGGTCTCGATCCGTGCTCTGTGGCTCCGCCCCGGTCCTGGGGCGCATCGGGCTGCGCTCTCGGCGCCTTCAAACCTGCTCCGCTTCCGCCCCTCCGGGGCGGCCTTCCTGATGCCTTCCCGGACCGAGCCGGATTCGAAGCCACGCCCCCCGCCCCACCTGTCCACTGTAGCTCGCCCGTCACGACCGCGCGCTACCTCGAGACCGACTCGGCCGATCTGGACCGCGTGGTCCTGCTCCCACCGAACTCCCTGTAACAGTGCGTCGCGTAATACGAAAACCCGTTCCCTATCGCGCTTTCAGTGCCTTGGCTTTGAAGAAGGTGTAGTTGAAAATGCCCTCGAGCCCGGCGGTTGCCCGCAGATCCTCGATACCCTGGCGCTTACTGCTGGAGTCCATCATTCCGGCACTAACGGCCTTCTCGCCGACGCCTTCGACCATCGCGATAAATGTATTCCGGGTGAAGCCATCCGAAAGCCGACCGCATTTCTGCTGGATCAAATGCTGATCATGGAACCTTTGACGGCGCCGCTCTGGCTGGGTGGCGCGGTTTGGCTGCTGGTCGGGCCCGAGCGCCGCCGCTTTGGAGTGTTCGGCTGGTCGTTCCTGGTCGTGCTTGGCGCGTTCATCGCGCTGAAAGGGAAAAACTATTACGTCTCGCCGGTCTATCCCATTGTCCTCGCGGCCGGCGCCGTCGCGTTGGAGCAGGTGACGGGAAACCCTGGCGGAGCATGGGTGCGTAAGGCCTATGTTGCCCTGGTGGCAGTATCCGGTTTGGTGCTGCTGCCGTTGGCGGTACCAACTCTACAACGCCGCCTATCGCAAAGCCTCGGGAGGACGCTCCGCCGAGATCGCGATGGAAGGCATCACCACCAGCACGCATCCGGAGGCGTACAAAGATCTGCTCTGGCTCGGCAACGACAAGAGCCTCGTGAGCGCCGCCTGGGCCGGCCAGGCCGGCGACGTCACCCGCTACAAGGCGATGCACCTGCTCAACAACGGCGATTCCTCCACGGCCTACTTTACCAAGTTGCAGGAAGTCGCCCGGGGCACCGCGAAAGACATGGAATCGAAACTGGTGCCATTGCTGAAAAGCGCCAAGCCCGTCGCCAACCCAGGGCCGAAATCGCTGATGTCGGCCGAAGTGCGCGGCTCCAGATCGGCAGCGATCACGCGCTCTACTGTCATGTGCGGCAATCCGGCGCCGGCATCATTCTCTTCATGCCTGCCGTGGGTACTTCGTCGATGTTGGCTCGCTGGGACGCTGCACCGCGTTGATCTCCGGTCCTCGATCCCAAAAACGACGCCGCTTACGAGACGTTGGTTTTTGGAACAGCGGAAAATCGGAGTCATAGCTCGCCGTGTCGCGTGAAAAGCAACCCCACCCTTATCCTGAAGCATCCTTAATTGGCTATTCTGGCGAATAGGCTACAGGAAGCACTCATTTCGATTTTGGACATTGCGGGGCACCGACCCTCGCGCCAAATATCTGCGGCGTGAGAATTGCCCCGGGCGCGTTTCAGTTGGCGGCGCAGCGCGCGCATCTGTCTTCAGAGCAAACGGAGACGATGTGGCGGGAACTCAATCCGGCCGAAACGGAATCTCTGAAACCACGGTTCGACACAGCGCACGTCGCATATTACCTGGGTGCACTGCTCGTGATCGGCGCCATGGGCTGGTTCACCACGAGGGAATGGGACCATCTGGGAGGTCCCGGGTTGACTGCTGTGGGCGCCCTATACGCGGCGTGTTTCACGCTCGCGGGCTGGAGGCTCTGGTCCCGGGCTGACCTGCGGATTCCGGCGGGGCTGCTCCTAACCGTTGCCGTTTGCATGGTGCCTCTCACCGCTTTCGGCATTGAAAGGTGGACGGGCCTTTGGCCGGCCGCAGATCCCGGCTCCTATTCCCGATTTCACCCCTACATCGACGGAAGTTGGGTCATTATGGAACTTGCCGCAATCGCTGCCGGCATTTCGGCCCTGCGGACATGGCGTTTTCCGTTTCTCACAGCTCCTGTCGCTTATGCATTGTGGTACATGTCGATGGATCTGCCTGCCCTCATTCTGCGACGGCAGCCTTTCGCATGGGAGGAGAAGGAACAGATCACGACCGCCTTCGGTGCCGCAATGCTCTTCGCAGCATATGTCATGGATCTTCGGGGCAGATCCGATGACTTTTCCTTTTGGGGCTATCTGTTCGGTTTGGCGGCATTCTGGGGAGGACTTACTTCCCTCGATTCCAACAGCGAATGGTCGAAGTTAGTCTACTGCCTGATCAACCTCGGTTTGATCGGCTGCTCGCTAGTCTTGCAGCGCCGGGGCTTCCTCGTTTTTGGCGCCCTTGGGTTCTTTGGGTACCTCGGGCACCTTGCATACAGGGTTTTCGAGGATTCCCTGCTTTTCCCTTTCGCGCTCAGCGGCATCGGCCTCGCAGTTATCCTCCTCGGCGTTTACTACCAGCGTCGCCGTACCGGGATCGAATCCCGCCTGCGCGCCGCACTGCTCCCTTCCATCGGCCGTTTTCTTCCTCCGCGGCTCACCGCGAAAAACTAAACATTGCAACGGCTGCTTGGCACCGGAGGCGATTGCAGCCGTTTCGCGAGGTTTCCGTCTGCAGCGTATTCAGTGGAATGCCAGGCTGAGAGCGGCCCCCAAAACCGGACACCGGGGATCGGCCCCCTTGGACAAAAACCGACAGTTTCATTGGCAATTTTTGCCTTGGTCGAGTAAGTCTGGACCCAGCCGTCGGCGAAACCATTTCGGTTCCGCTACCAAGAGTTTTGAGAGAATACATCGATTCATGAAGCCAACCCTCGCTTTGGCCGTCGCCACCATGTTTTGCGCAGCGCCGGCCGGATCCGTTGCCGCCGGCGAAGAAGCGTTGCCTGAAGCTGCGCTCACGAGTGCGAGTCCTTCGCCGAACCGGGCCGGGCTCGGCCTCGAGCTCTTCGAGCTCAACCCGGAGGGTGCGGCGGCCCTCGGCCTGCCGCCGGATTCTCGCGGAGCATGCGTCACCAGGGTCTTGCCCGGCGGCGCCGCGGAGATCGCCGGGGTGCAAACCTACGATCTCATCGTGGCACTGGATGGGCGGTCCGTCGCCCGCCCGATGGACCTGATTCAGGCGCTGGGCCCGCGCCAGCCGGGGGACCGGGTGCAACTCAGGCTCATTCGCCATCGCCAGACCCTGAACATCGAGGCGCAATTGATTGCCCTGCGTGGCGCCGGTCCAGCCGGCCAATTCGACCCGGCAGGCGGCACCATATCCCCCGGCCGCCCCCTCCCTTCGCCACCGCTTCCGCAAGGGTTCGAAGCCCGTGACGATCGCGAAAGTTCCGGCCGGCTCATCACGATTAAGTTCTCCCACGGGAACCCCTCGGCCCGCGCGGCGATGCGGGAATACTTGAGTCTGATCCAGGGCTACTTCGACGCCCCGCCGAAACTGACGCTCGCCGTGGGCGATGCGAAGGACGAACTGATTCAAGCGATGTTTGACGCCAACCTCGCCGGCGAACCGGTCCGGGGGCTGGTGACGGCCGTCACAGGCGAACAAAACGGCCTGTTCGCCCTGATTTTCGATCGACCGGCCGCCTTGAGGGGGTCCTATCCCAATTTGCAGCGCATGCTGGTGGGCGAGTATCCCGCAAGCGCCGCAGCCTCCCCCGCGGCGGCTCCTGACTGGAACCGCCAGACGACCGCCGACGGCAGCGATGCCCTCCTCTTGCCGGCCGATTGGCGTGTGACCGGCGGCGGAAGGGGAACCATCGAGGCGGAGGGCCCGAACGGGGAATCCGTCAGTCTCGGCCTGGCTCTGCCGGTGTCCACGGTCGGCCTTGGCATCCTTGGGCCCGACATTCATGTCTCTCCGGAACTCCGGGCACAGGCGGAACAAGCCATGCGCAATGTCGCGGTGTCGCCCTACCTCGCGCCGATCGCGGCCCAATCGTTCGCTGGCGAGTTGGTGAACCGCTTCGCGGGCGGCGGGACGCCCCTTGTCGAATTCGGACGGGTGATCGACACGGCACCCGCCCCCTCTCCCGGCGGACAGGGCCTTTTCATCCTGCGGGAGTGCCGACTGCGCGGGCGCCAGTCGGTCATCCTCGCCTATGTGCTGACGATCCCGACCGGTTTCCAGCAGTGGATGCTTTACGATTCATCGGTCGCGGCGCCCGCCGATTCGTTCTTCGCGACGCTGCCCACTTTGGCGCGGATTTGGGGGTCGTGGAAAACGGACGACCGGGTTTTCCAGGACCGCCTGCAGGCAGCGATGCGGTCGATGAAGGAGACGAATCAGATCGCCCGGGATGTGAATGACTACCGGACGAAGGTTCAAGATCATGCCTCCGCTGTATGGGACCACTACATCCGCGGCACGGACACGGTTGAAAATACGGAGACTGGCACGCGACACATAGTGGACAGCGCGGTCGTCGATGACTTGCTGCGAAAGGCGAATGAACAGGGCGTGCCCCTGAGGAAAGTGCCGATCGACTAAAAGGAGCCATCCCGTAGGACAAGCAAAAGGGCATGACGCCCGCTTCCGGACGACATGCCCAACGAAGAGCACCCGAGCTGAAAATCTGGCGACTCAGTGCTTGTCGCCGTCTTGATCCACATCACCGGCCTTGCCGGACCCTTCCTGGGTCGATTCGCCCGTCTCGCTTGCCCTGGCCGCCTCTTTCTGGGCTTGAAGACGAGCCAGATATTCTTGGTAAGCCGTTGCTGAGGCGCTGGATCCTGAACCACTGATACCGTTTATGGAGGGCATTTCTTTTTGGTTTTCAGGCCGGAACGTTTGACCAGCGAGGGAATCGCCGAGACCTGTATTAGCGCTGTTATCGGCCTCTATCAACTTTCCTTAAGGGATAAATACTCCGTGAGTCCGCGATCGAATTTCCACCGCCTTTCGTTTGCCGAAGGAAACTCTTGATCGCCCGCATCCCCCGCAGCACGGCTCGACTTATCCCTGATTTCTGGAAAGAATAGCGGTTTTCCGGCCGTTGCTTGTCATGAGACCATGGTGTGAAATCGTGTCCATCCGCACAACAGCCTTCATTTGTCCAGCCCGCCCTGTCCGGCTCGGGTTTTGGCACGTTGGGGGACTCAGTGCCTGACGAGCCGGGCCGCTCCGCGGATTTCGGCCGCCTGTACCGGGCGACACTGGTTCCCCTTCGCCGCTATCTCACGCGCCTTCTCGGCAGCGCAGCCGAAGCGCAGGACGTGGCCCATGACGCGTACCTGCGAATCTATCCTGGGCAAGGCAGGCCGGCCGCGGAGAAGCCCGAGGCCCTTCTCTACACGACCGCCCGCAATCTTGCCTTCAACCGGCTGAAGCGCCGCCGGATCTCACCCATCGTTGCGGGCGCCGCGAGTTATGAAACCGCAGCGACTTCAGCACCCGGTGTGGCCCAGGAGGTGATGGCCCGCCAGGAATCCGGGATTCTGGGGAAGGCGATTTCGGAACTTCCCCACGGTTGCCGGGCGGTGCTTCTCCTTCGCAAGGTCGAACTCCTCTCACACCAGCAAATCGCGAATCGCCTCGGCATCGCGATAAGCACCGTCGAAAAACAACACGCGCGGGCCCTGAGGCTCTTGCGCGCTTCCCTGGAAGACCAACTGGATCGCGGTTCGCCTTCAGCGTGTCCCGCCTCCGAAACGAGGGCCGACCCATGAATTCACTGCAGAACACCCCTGATCCGGCAATTGAGGCGGAGGCCGCGCTCTGGGCGGCAAAGCTCGATGGATCGGCCATCAGCGAGGCTGAATTCGCCGCATTCGATGCGTGGCTCGCCAAAGACCCGGTCCGCCAGGAACTGGTCACTGGGTTCCTCCAGTTGTCCGCAAATCTCGATGTGCAACTGCCTGCCCTGGTCGCCGCTGGCTCCGTGGCCATGCCTGCGCAGGCAAGGGGAGCGTTTGCGTGGAGTTGGCCGAAGTTTGCCCTTGCCGCCCTTGGAACCGCCGCGGCCGCCGCCCTCGTCATCTGGCTTGCGCGTCCGGCGACCGGGATTCAATCGGTGACGACACCCGCCGGCCAGAGGGATTCCCTTACGCTGTCGGACGGCTCGCAGGTGGAGCTCAATGCGGGAACGAGCCTTTCAGTCGAGACGACCCGCACGGAGCGTCATGTGCGGCTGGGAGAGGGCGAGGCATACTTTATTGTGACAAAGGACCGGGCCCGCCCCTTCATCGTCGACACTTCGGCCGGATCGGTGCGCGTAACGGGAACGATATTTGACGTCCGGACGGAGGCCGGCGGCGAAATGGATGTCACCGTCGTGGAAGGCAACGTGCAGGTGCAGGTGATCTCCACCGGTGACTCCGCCCACCCCTCCGTCGCCACCCTCCGGGCTGGCGACTCGCTTTCCGTGCGGGCATGGGCCCTTGCCTCCCTCACCTCACTGGGTTCGGCCGCCCTGGGCGACGCACTCGCGTGGCGCCAGGGTATGGTCGTCTACAACGGGGTACCGATCCGGGAGCTGGCCGAGCGTTTTGCGCGTTTCAACGGGAAGAAGATCACGGTCGTCCCGGCCGTCGGAACTCTCAGAATAGGGGGCAGGTCCAGCCTCGACGATCCGCCGGCATTCTACGCCGCGATCGGAGCGGCCTTCCCTGATGTGCGCGTCACAACTGGATCGGATGGCGCTACCCGGATCGGCCCGGGCTCCGAGCCCTAGGACATCCCAGCATCACTTGAATCGCATGCCATTCGCCACCCTTTACCGTTGAGGAGGCAAATGCTGCGCGGCCCCCTCCCCCGTTCGGTCCTTTTCGGCCTTCTCGCATTTGGGGCAGGGGCTTCCATCCCGTGTCCTGCGAGGGCCGCGCCGGTCGAATTGAACATTCCGGCCCAGCCCGCCGACACCGCCCTTCTGCAACTGGCGAAGGCGGCAAACGTCGAATTGATTTTCGCCTTCGACCCGCTGCATGCCGTCCGCTCAACCGCTGTCGCCGGTCCCTACGAGCCGGCGGCCGCGCTTGACCTTCTGCTGGCGGGCACTGGTTTTGCAGCGGGACCCAATGGCTTCGGCAAGTTTGTTGTGAGAGCGCTGCCGCCAGAAGGCTCAGTCAAAGGACGGCTTCTCACGCCTGAAGGGGCGGGAGCAGGAGGAGTCCAGGTCGCGATACGCTCCGTGCGCCGGACGACCCTGACAAACGAAAACGGCGAGTTTTCATTCTCCTCCCTTCCTCCGGGCATGTACCGGCTCGTCGCCGAAGGCGCAGGCTACCAGCCGCTCCAGATCGAGGGTGTGCGGGTGGAGAACCACCGGGCGCTGGTTCTCTCGGCAGAATCGCTCCAGTCCGCAAATTCACTGGTCCGGCTCGATCCCGTCGTCGTCCGGGGCCGCTCGGGGGACGCGGAGGCGTTGGATCGCAACCGCACCTCGGAGGCGCCACCCCTCGCCGCGGGAAACCTGGACCTGGTGCGAACCCAGAATGACGCCCTCCCCTTTGAAATTTACACGCGCGACCAAATCGTCCGCAGCGGGGTCGTGAATCTCGATGAGTTTCTGCAGAAAGAGATCCTTGAGAGTTCGGCGACATCCCAATCCCAGAATATGGACCTGGCGTCCCACAGCGCCCTGTTCGCGGGGAGCACGAATCTGAACATGCGAAACTATGGGCTGGACGAGACGGTCGTGCTGGTCAACGGCCGGCGCCTGCCCGACGTCCTGATCGGAATCAACCCCGCCGCCCAACCCACCGCGCCAGACGTGAACCTGATCCCGCTCAGTCTGGTTCAGCAGGTTGAAGTGCTGCCCGTATCCGCATCCGCGATCTACGGCGGCAATCCGGTCGGCGGCGTGATCAATATCAGGCTTCGTTCCGACGCCGACACCGATTCGACGGAGGTGACGGCAACCTACACGAACGCCCTCCACGGCTTCGACGCCCCGGAGTCCAGCGTGTCCCTCCTTCACAGCCAGACGCTCCTCGGCGGGGCCCTGCGCCTTCGGGTCGACGGGAGCTTCACCAGGACCGTTCCGCCCGCCGAATCCGAGGTGTTGTATCACGAATCTCACCCGGAGCCGTCGCCGGCGCCCGACTCGGCCGTGTATCGGGCCACGCCAAACGTCCGCAGCGCGCCGGACTCCAACGGAAACCTTGCGGGGCTTTTCGGACCGGGCTCGGCCACCGTCACCTCGGTGCCGCCGGGCGCCGACGGCTCCGAGAACATCACCGCTTTCATGAATCGCCAGGGCGAGCGCAACATGGACCTGTTTCGCGCGCCCGGCGGGCTTTCGACCTCCCCCGACAGCCTGGAATACGGCTACGGGAAGCGCCAGACCCGCGCGGTCTACTATGCGTCGTTTGACTACGACGCGAGTTCGTGGCTGCAGGTCGGCTTCGACGGCACCTACGCGCGGACCGTCACCGACCCCGGCTATGACCTGCTGCCGGGGGATCTGACGGTTTCAGCGGCCTCGCCCATCAACCCCTTCCGGCAGGCGGTGAAGGTGTCGCTCAACGAAACGGCCCCCCTTCTCGGCGAAAACTACAGCGAAGCGCAGGTTGAGTCGTCCACCGCCGTCGTCGGCCTTCTGTTCAGCCTGCCATCGGGCTGGCAGGCCACTTTCGACGGCCAGTTCGCGCGCAATGTCGCCCGCTATCGCGGCCTGGCCGGCACCGATCCCGGCCGCTGGCAGCAGTTGGTCGACCAGGGGCTGTACAACCCGTTTCGCGACACCCAGGCCTATCCGGCACCGGCTGCCTTTTACAACAGCGTCCTGATCTACGAGGGCGGGCGCGGGCGATTCGTGACCCTGGGCAGCTACAACACGCTCAATTCGGCCGTGCGCGTGACCAACGCCTCGCTGGCCCTCCCCACCGGCACCGGCACCCTGAATCTCGGCGGCGACTACCAGCGCGACCACTTCGACGACTACACGTACGATTGGGTCTACGCCGACGGTTCGCCCGCCCCCGCCCCCGATTCATGGACCGGACGCACGCTCCAGCAATACAGCGCCTTCGGCGAACTGCAGGCTCCCCTTTTTCCGTCCAAATGGCTTCCCCGATGGATCGTGCAGACCCAGGCCGATCCCGCCCTGCGCTACGACGCCTCAGCCGACTCAAAGCAATCGAGTTTCGCGCCGACCCTGGGCCTCAAGTTTGATCTCGCGGGGGGGCTTTCCTTTCGAAGCAGCCTCACGACGTCCAGCCGGCTTCCCCCTCCCTACCTCAGCCGCCAGCGTCCGGGCGGCTTTGCGGTCACAGGGCCCAACATGGTGAAGATCACCGACCCCCTCCTGAAGGAGGATTACAGCGTCCAGGACAACGACGTCCCCAATCCAGGCCTGCTCCCGGAACGCGCCGTCACCGAGACCGCGGGCGCAATCTACCAGCGGGGGAACACGGTCCAGAATCTGCGCCTCAGCATCGATTTCACGGACACGCAAAAGACGGACGAGCAGGCGTACCTCGACTCGAATGCGGTCGTCAATCTCGAGTCGCTATACCCCGGGCTCGTGCAGCGCGCGGCGCCTTCGCCCGGCGGTTCCGGACCGGGTCCGATCACCTCCCTCACGACAACGACCGTGAACATCAGCGGGCGCAATTCCCTGGATTGGATCGTCACGGCCGATTGGGTGTGGAAGAAGTGCCCTGGAGGTTCGCTCGAAATGTATGTGCGGGCGGTCTATTTCGAGAGCTACCGGCGCCGGATTCTTCCGAACTCCCCGGAGGTGGACGAACTCAAGCACCCGGACGGTACGACGCCGAATCTGCTGAGGTACCGCGCCAACCTCGGAGCCGCGTGGTCCAACCGCACCCGGACATTCGGCATGGACGGACACTATTTCTCCTCCCAGGTGCTTCCCACCAACGAATGGCCCGATCAGCGCGGCGACCGGGTGAAGCCCTATTGGCAGTTCGACGGGTATGCCCGCCAGGAGCTGGGTCAGTGGCTGCCCTGGGACGGTTCGAAGCACAGCCTGAGAGCGCAGCTGCGGGTCGACAATGTTTTCGGCCTCAATTACCCCAAATACGCCGACCAGCTGACGGAGGCGGGCATCCAGCCCTACGGGGACTGGCGCGGTCGGACGTACTCGCTTTCGCTGACCGCCACCTATTGAGCGGTTCGAAATGGCGGGTTTTGCCCGCCCGACTGTCTTCACGTTTGCCGCGCGATTGCGCGCCGGAACGCAAAGGAGAGCGAAATGACAGAGGCAACCTGCAGGAATCTTGACCCTGAAAACCCGGACGCCGGAAGGTCGCGACAGCTCGCCGCCTGCGACGATGCGGCGCTTCGCGAGGCTTTGAAGCACTTCTCGCGTTCCACCTACTACGCGGCGTACCAATTCCGACTTACGGGTGATCCCGACCGCCTGCCCACCCTGATCCTCGGCATCATCGAGCACTACGTTGACACGGGTTTGCAGGGCCGGCTTACGCGCCCGGACAGCGAACTGCTCCTTTGCGAACATCTGGGCATAGATTCGCTGGACCTGATGGAAATGGTGTCTCTCCTGGAGGACGTTCTCCAGATTCCGATCTCCAATTCGGACAGGCCCGCGCTGCGGACACTCGGGGACCTGCGACGGTATGTGGAATCCAAGGCAGCCGGCGTCCCCCCCATCCCAAAGTGAATTCGCGGTTCCATTTCTTCCCCAATCGGCCGCGCACCTAATGCGCGGCGGATTGCCGGGTCGTCAGAATCCAGGCGCCGGCCTTGGTTGGGGCCAGCCGGAGCCTGGCGTGGCGTGCGGCGGGCGGGGTGCCAGGTTCGACACCCTGCCCGCCGCTTAGCGCCACGGGCAGGTTTCAAGCGCGAGCCGAGAGCTTCGAGCGGCGGCCGCGGGCTCCCGCTGGTGGGGCTACACCCCATACCGCCGGCCCAAACCGGGGCGCATAGTCGACGTTGAGGGTATTTTGGGAGAACCGACCCGCCAAAACATCATTCAACCTCGTCCTGAAAAGCCAGTGTCCTCCCGGCATGCGCGGATGAAGACCTCCCCGCCACCGGATGAACGTTCGGCGGTTCCGCCCGAACCGCGCCGCGTGCTCCGGTTCGAACTCGCGCCAAAGACGATGGTCATTGCCCTGCTGATGATCGCCGCACTCTGGATGCTCGGGAAGCTGCTCCCCGTCGTCTTCATGATCGTCGCTGCGCTGGCGCTGGTCGGCACGTTCAATCCCCTGGTCGTCTGGCTGGAGGCGAGACAAATCCGGCGCAAGGGCGCGATCGCGATCGTCTTTGGGTCGGCCGTCGTATTCACCGCGCTGCTGCTGTTCCTCACGATCCCGCCGCTGATCGCGCAAGTCCGCGGACTCGTCGAACGCGAGCCCGAGATCCGCGGGCGCGCGGTTGAGTTCCTGCAACGCTCGCCGCTCACCAGCCCGCTGGCCGAACAATTGAGGCATTTCGACTACGGCGAACACCTGAAATCGTCGCAAGCCACTGTTGTGTCGGCCACCAAGCGCGCGCTCGAAATCCTCGCCTACCTGAGCGGGGCCATCTCTCTGGCGCTCTATTTCATGACGGATCGCGACCGGCTGCGGGGCGCAGTTTTCGCCGCTGTGCCGCGGGGCCACCACATCCGGTTCTCGCGGGTGCTGCTCAACCTCGAGACAATCGTCGGCGGCTACATCCGCGGCCAAATTGTCACCTGCGCGCTGATGACGATATTCATCCTCGTATTGCTGCTCGTGTGCCGTGTGCCGAACGCGCTCGCGCTTGCGGCGCTGGGCGGCGTGATGGACGTGCTGCCCTACATCGGTCCGCTGCTCATGATCGTGCCGGTGGTTTTCGCCGCATATGGAAACGGCCCCGTGATCGCTGCGGTTGTGTTCGCGGCGCTCCTCCTGTACGAGGAATTCGAAAGCCGCGTCCTGGTGCCGTTTGTCTATGGCCGCGCGCTGCGGCTGCCGGCGGCGGTCGTATTTTTGTCGCTAATCGTCGGCGCGGTCCTGGGAGGCATCATCGGCGCCCTGATGGCGCTGCCGCTGGCCGCGGCGTTCGTGATGCTCATCGACCAGCTGCGCGTGGATCTGCCGGGCGAAACCGAGCAACCAAGGGATGTGGAGGAAAGAAGGATCGATGAGCAGCAGGAGCAGGAATACGAGTTGCGGACCGATCGGAAGCCGGCGGCGAAGGCAGCGGCGATCGCGGTCGAAATCGCAAAAGAGCGAAACCAGCAGGAGAAGGAGCAGGGACCGGCGCCGTAGGAAGGAGCGTTCCTCCAATGAAGAAACTTCGGCGCCAGCATCGGCCTGTCCGCCGGTTCCTTGGCTTCATGATCAGCGTTGGGCGCGATTTCAGGCGCAATCAGGGCTTCCTGCTGGCCGGCGCGATCGCCTACTACACCCTGCTGTCAATCGTTCCGCTGTCGATTCTCGGCCTGATAATCCTGTCCCATTATATCCAGAAGGGCGTGCTGTTGGCCACGTTGTCCACCTACATAAACATGGTGACTCCGGGCTACGCCGCGACCTTGACGGCACAGGCGGAGGTGTTCATTGAGCACGACAAGTCGGTCGGAATCGTCCTGTTCCTGGCTATGCTCGTTTTCAGTTCCATGGCCTTCAGTGCGCTCGAAAGCGCCATGTCGGTGATCTTTGCCCATCGTTTCAGAAATCCAAGCCGGCACTTCCTGCTGTCCGCCATCATTCCCTACGTCTATATCCTCATGATCGGCCTTGGCATCCTGCTGGTGTCGTTTATTTCGGGTGCCATCGAGACCCACAACACCGGGCAATTGATCGTCTTTGGATGGGCTTTCAGCCTGGCGGGCACTTCCTTCCTCGTCCTGTACCTGATCGGGATTTTCGGCGAGGTGCTGCTGCTGACCTCGTTCTACCTGGTCATGCCATTGGTGCGCATCACGTTTCGGCACGCCCTGGCGGGTGGGACGATCGCGACGGTCCTTTGGGAGATCACCCGCAGGTTGCTGGTCTGGTATTACTCGGCCGTCTCTTCGGTGAATTTGATCTACGGCACATTTGCCACGTCCGTCGTGGCCCTGATCAGCATCGAGGCGATCGCCGTCATCATCCTGCTGGGCGCCCAGGTCATTGCGGAGGTCCAGCGCAGCCGATCAGGCCACCACGCCGCCGCGGTCCTCAAGCCTCTTGGAAATGACTTCAAAGGATAGCTTGGCGCCGGTGGCCAGGTGACCGCCAGCGAGCGTCGGGTACAGGGCGGCGCCAACCCGCAGTTAGAGGACACCGTCTGGCACTGCAACCTGCAGGCTGGAGACGTCCCGGCGACATCCTCCCACCCATAACGCTTCGTTATGTAATCCGGCAACGGGACTACTTCCGGTTCGCAGCGAATGCTCGCGAATTGTATGCAAAACCGGGAGCTCTCAGTGTCCCTCCAAGGGGATCACCGCATGATCATGCCCCCCAGCAGGTCAAGGAGATTGGTGATCAGGGTGTCCCCGCCCGCCTGAAATGCCCCACATCCCTCCGTCCGACCCCGACGAGGAGGTCCGTGCGGCGGTTCGCATGGCACCGCCGCGGGCCAGCGCACAACACCCCAATACTTGATTGCTGCCACGCTTGTGCACCCCCTCATGAAAACACGCCCTGCCCTGCTCTGCATCGCAATCGCGGTCGCCACTTTTGCTCTCGGCGCCGCCCGTTCCCTCGGGGCCACGTCCGTCACCTCGATTGCGCGGCAAAGCCCCGGGCCCGTGGCAACAGGTTCGAGCGTGCTGTATCAAGTCACGTTCAACCAGGCGGTGACCGGAGTGACGACGGGCGCATTCTCGCTCACGACGACGGGCTCGGCCTCCGGCACGATCGCATCAGTTTCCACCGCGGACGGAATCGTCCACACCGTGACGGTGGCCGCCCTGTCGGGTTCCGGGACACTCCGGTTGGATCTGGGCGACGGTTCCGCGATCAGCGGTCTTCCCGCGGCATTCAGCGGCGGACAGAGTTATGTGCTGTCTCCAAGCACTGCTGCCGCCGGCTTTGGCTATGACGGCAGCGGCAATCTGGGAAACAAGATCTACACATTGCACGAGACCCTCGCCGTGGCTGTCGATACGTCAGCCGCCGATGGAAGCGCCCTCACAGGCAAGACGGTCGTCTCGGTGGCCGCGGGCAACGGCCACAGCCTCGCGCTGGCGGCCGACGGTACGGTGTACGCCTGGGGTTACAATGCCTATGGCCAGCTCGGCAACAACTCGGTGATTTCAAGCAACGTCCCGGTGGCTGTGGACATGTCGGCAGCCGACGGAAGCGCCCTCGCAGGCAAGACGGTGATCGCCATCGCCCTCGGCCAATCCTACAGCCTGGCTTTGGCAAGCGACGGCAAGGTGTACGCCTGGGGTTACAATGGCGAGGGCGAGCTGGGCAACGGCACGACGTCCACCAGTTCGGTCCCAGTGGCGGTTGACATGACCGGCGCTTTGGCCGGCAAGACCGTGATCGCCATCGCCGCCGGACAATCCCACAGCCTGGCTCTGGCAAGCGACGGCACGGTGTACGCCTGGGGTTACAACAACGGCGCCCAACTCGGCGACGGCTCAACGGCCAACAGCCTGGTTCCGATTGCCGTTGATACTTTGGCGGGCGACGGAAGCGCGCTCGTCAACAAGACGGTGGTCGCCATCGCCGCCGGAGAATCCCACAGCCTGGTCCTGGCAAGCGACGGAACGCTGTACGCCTGGGGCTACAATGGCCACGGCCAGTTGGGCAACGGCTCGGCCGTCGCCAATTTCTTTTTTCCTGTCGCTGTGAACATGAGCGGCGCCCTGACCGGAAAGACAGTCGCCGCCATCGCCGCCGGTGGAAACCATTGTTTGGCGCTGGCGAGCGACGGAACCGTTTTTGCGTGGGGGTTCAATTCTGCCGGCGAACTTGGCAACAACTCCACGGCCAACAGCTCAGTGCCGCTGGCCGTGGACATGTCGGCCGCCGACGGTAGCGCGCTCGCAGGCAAGACGGTGGTCGCGATTGCCGGCGGTGGTGTCCATAGTCTCGCGTTGGCGAGTGACGGCACGTTGTACGCATGGGGCTACGGTGGAGACGGCCAGCTGGGCAACGGCTCCCTGGCCAACAGTTCAATTCCGGTGGCTGTCAGCGCCTCAGGCCCCCTTGCCAATGCCTTCGTCTGTCTTGCCGCCACGGCGCCGGAGAGCTTCGACAACATCGTCCTCACCTCGCCGCCCGTCGCCGTCACCTCGATCGCGCGGCAGAATCCGGGCCCTGTCGCAGACGGCGGCAGCACAATCTTCCGGGTTACGTTCAACCAGACCGTCACGGGCGTATCAACCGCCGCATTTACCCTTGCTACAACGGGCTCCGCAGCAGGCACGATAGCCTCGGTCAACCCGGTGAGCTCAAACGTCTACGACGTGACTGTGAGTTCCCTTTCCGGCTTCGGCACGGTGCGGCTCAACATGAGCAGCGGCTCCGCAATCAGCGGTGCACCGGCGGCCTTCACGGCCGGCCAGGCGTACGTAGTGGCCCCAAGCACCGCCGCCGTAAACTTCGGCTACAACGCGGACGGCGAATTGGGCGCCAACAGCAGCGCGAGCTACAGCGCGTTTGCGGTGGCAGTGGACACGTCGGGTGCCGACGGAAGCGCCCTCGCGGGAAAGACGGTCGTTTCGGCGGCGGTAGGCGGCGCCCATGGCCTTTCCCTCGCGAGTGATGGCACGGTGTATTCCTGGGGCTACAATGGCTCCTCTGGTCGGCTGGGCAACAACTCGACGACCAACGCCCTGCTTCCGGTGGCCGTCGACGTATCGGCGGCCGAAGGGAGCGCCCTTGCGGGCAAGACGGTGATCGCCATCGCGGGCGGGTATACGCACAGCCTGGCTTTGGCGAACGATGGCACCGTGTACGCCTGGGGCCAGAATACATACGGCCAATTCGGCAATGGCACCGGAGCCGACAGTGCGATTCCGGTGGCCGTCGATATGACCGGTGCCCTCGCGGGCAAGGCGGTGATAGCCATAGCGGCGGGGGAGCGCCATAGCCTGGCATTGACGAGCGACGGCAAGGTGTATGCCTGGGGTTACAACGGCTTTGGCGAGCTGGGACGCTCGGGGGCGGATAGCGCGGTCCCGGTGGCCGTGGACACGAGCGGCGTCCTCGCCGGCAAGGCCATTGTCGCCATCGCCGCCGGCAACATCCACAGTCTGGCGCTGGCAAGCGACGGAACCGTTTACGCCTGGGGTTACAATGGTTCTGGCCAGCTGGGCAACGGCACGCGAACCGACAGCGCCGTACCCGTGGTCGTGAACATGGGCACGGGCAGTCCCCTGTACGGCAAGACCATCGTCTCGGTCGCGGGCGGCGACAACCACAGCCTCGCGGCGGCGAGCGACGGCACCGTCTTCGCCTGGGGCCGCAACTACTATGGCGAACTCGGCAACGCTTCGACAGTCGACAGCTCAACCCCGGTCGCGGTGAGCATGACCGGCGCCATGGCGCGGAAGAGCATCGTCGCCGTCGGCGGCGGCCAGTATCACAGCCGAGCACTGGCGAGCGATGGCACGGCCTTTGCCTGGGGCGACAACGCCTGGGGTGAGCTTGGCATAGGCTCGACGACAGGCAGCACGGTCCCTGTGGCGGTGAACACGACCAGCGGCTCGAGCGCCCTTTACAACGCTCCCGTCGTCCTGCTGGCCGAGGGGGGCACCAGTTCCAACGGCCTCATGCTCTCGGCGCCAACCGCCGTGACGGTCACTTCCGTTTCCCCCGTGAGCGGCAGCACCAGCGGCGGCACCTCCGTGACAATCACGGGGACCAACTTCACAGGCGCCACGGCCGTCAAGTTCGGCTCGGTGAACGCCTCCGGCTTTTTGGTCGGCAGCGCGACGGCGATCACGGCCACAACAGCGTCTGGCGCAGCGGGCCGGGTTGACGTGACCGTGACGAGCCCGAGCGGCGTGAGCGGGGCCACATCAAGCGACGGGTTCACCTTCGGGGCGGTGCCGGTGATCACGAGCGCCCTGACGGCGGGCGCAACGTACGGAAGCGCGATTTCGGCCTACACGCTCACGGCGAGCGATTCCCCCACGAGCTACGGCGCCACCGGCCTTCCGCCCGGCCTGTCGTTCAACTCCACAACCTGCCAGATAACGGGAACCCCGACGGCGGTAACCGGGAGTCCTTTCAGCGTCAGCCTCAGCGCGACGAATGGCATGGGAACCGGGACTGCGACCCTCGTGTTCACGATCGCAAAAGCGACCGCGACGGTGAGCCTCGGCAGCCTGAACGCCGTTTACGACGGGACGGCCAAGAGCGCCAGCGCGAGCACCACGCCCGGCGGGCTCACGGTGAACCTCACCTACAACGGCTCCGGCACCGCCCCGAGGGCGGTGGGTTCCTACACGGTGGCTGCGACAGTCAGCGACACCAACTATCAGGGGACAGGCGCCGGCACACTGACGATCAGCAAGGCGACCCCGGTCATCACCTGGGCCACGCCGGCCCAGATCAGCTACGGGACGGCCCTCCCGGCCTCGGCCCTGAACGCAACGGCAAGCGTACCGGGAAGCTTCAGCTATTCCGCTGCTGCGGGTGCGGTGCTTCCCTTGGGCGGCAACACGCTCAGCGTCATCTTCACGCCGGCCGACACGACCGACTACAACTTCGTCACGGCCTCCGTGACGCAGACCGTGGTTCCCATGGGAACGACCGTCACGCTGGGCAACCTGAACCAGACTTATGACGGCACGGCAAAATCGGTCACCGTGACTACCGTGCCGGCGGGCCTTTCCTATATCTTGACCTACGTGGGCTCGAGCGGAGCGCCGGTCAATGCCGGCACCTACCCGGTCGCCGCGACCGTGACCGACCAGAACTTCCATGGCTCGGCCTCCGGCACCCTGGTGGTATCCCCGGCCAGCCAGACGATCACGTTCAGCCCGATCGGGACTCCGGCAGGCAGCTCGGTCACCCTGAGCGCAACCGCCTCGTCCGGGTTGCCTGTCGTCTTCTCCGTCCTGAGCGGAAACGCAAGCCTCGGAGGCTCCAGGCTCACGTTCAACGACGCAAATCCGGTCACGGTCCAGGCGAGCCAGCCCGGCAATTCAAACTACAACGCCGCTCCGCCGGTCACCCAAACCGCGTCCTATTCGGTTGCAAAGCAAACCCAGTCGATCGCATTCACGCAGCCGGCGGATCAGCTGACGAACGCGGGACCGGTGGCGCTCGTGGCCAATGCAACCTCCGGATTGCCCGTGACGTTTACCCTGCTGAGCGGCCCGGCGACACTCGGCGGCAACCTCGTCACCCTGACGGGCGCAGCCGGCACCGTCACGATACAGGCCAGCCAGGCGGGCAATGCCACCTACCAGGCGGCCGCCAGCGTGAACATCAGCTTCAACGTTTATGTCCCGATCGGGTTCGCCTACTTCGGCCAAGTCTCCGTGGCGGCGCCCCACTCCCACGCCGACCTGAGGCCGGACGCTTCGAGCACGAACATCGCCGCCTATCTTTCGCCAGACCGGAGCAGCGGCACCCTGATCGGGTACCTCAGCGCCCAGGCCGAGGGATTCGCCATAAGTTTCGTGACCAATGCACAGGGCCAGTTCACGGCCTCGACAACCGCGCTGAAGGGCGGGACCACGGCGGGTCCGACGCTGACCTTCTCCGGCCAGGTGTCCGGCGCCACGATTTCCGGGACGATAGCGGAGCTGGGCCTCCAGTTTGCGGCTGCCGCGGACCCGGCCAGCGGTCCGAGTGCCGCGATCGCCAGCCTCTACCAGGGCTCCTCGCTGGCCTCCTCCACCGGCACCACCTACTCGATCGTGGGATCCCAGGGGGAGGTATTCGCCCTCGCCGTCACGCCCGGCCTGGTCGCAGCCGGAACGGGAACGGTTGATTCGAGCAATTGCTTCTCCGTTTCGACCGCCCAGTCGGCCACGATCTCCGGATCGATCAACCCGGCTACGACGACCGTCACCGGTTCGGTCACGCTTTCCACCGGCTGTGTCTACAACTACTCCGGCCTCTGCTCCACGACGCCGCAAACCCAGAGGGTGATCAACCTGTCGTCGCGCGGATACGTCGGCTCGGCCGGCCAGAACTACCTCGTCTCCGGCTTCGTCATCTGCGGCCAGAGCGCCAAGCAGGTGCTGATTCGCGCGGTCGGCCCCACCCTGTCCTCGTTCGGCATATCCGGCGTCCTTGCCAATCCCGTCATGCAGCTGTTCGACAGCAAGGGAAACTTGCTCCTGACCAATTCCGGCTGGGGTGGCAGTCCTGGCCTGGCCTCGACCTTCGCCCAAGTCTACGCCTTCCCGCTTCCCGCCAACAGCGCGGATGCCGCCGCTGTAACAACGCTTCAACCTGGGTCCTACACCGTCCAGGTAAGCGGCGCCGGCGGCACGACCGGAGTCGCCCTGGTCGAGGTGTACGATGTGAGCGCCAGTTCCCAGCCCTGGGCCCAGCGCCTGATCAACGTCGCCTCGCGCGGCGACGTCACCAACGGCGCCGGGGTCCTCGTCACCGGATTCGTCGTCACGGGCAATTCCCCCATAAAGGTGCTGATTCGCGGCGTCGGGCCGACCCTGCAAAGCGCCTTCAGTTTCCCGGGATCCCTGTCCGATCCCATCCTCGCCCTGTATGACGCCTCCGGCGCTGTCATCGCGCAAAACAACGACTGGGGCACGCCCGTCGCCGTGTCCACGGGCCAGACGCCGGCCAGCGCCTCCGACATCACCACGGCAGCCGCCGCCGTCTACGGCTTCCCGCTCGTCCCGGGCAGCAAGGACGCCTCCCTGATCACAACGCTGGCCCCCGGGGCCTACACCGCCCAGGTCTCAGGCGCCGCCGGCGCGACCGGCGTCGCCCTCATCGAGGTTTACCAGATGCAGTGACCGCCTAGCCGGTTTTGCGGGATCAATACCGATAGTGCTCGGCCTTGTACGGCCCGTCGGGCGACACCCCGAGGTATTCCGCCTGCTTTGCCGAAAGGACGGTCAGCTTGACGCCGATCTTCTCGAGGTGGAGCCTGGCAACCTCCTCGTCGAGGCGCTTGGACAGCCGGTAGACCCCCGGTTTGTATTCGTCCCGCTTCTCCCAGAGGTCGATCTGCGCGAGCGTCTGGTTTGTGAAGCTGTTGGACATGACAAATGACGGGTGGCCGGTGGCGCATCCCAGGTTCACCAGCCGTCCCTCGGCCAGGAGATAGATGCTCCGGCCGCTGGGGAATGTGAACACATCGTACTGCGGCTTGATCGTAGTCCGCTTGACCCCCGGCGCCTTGTAGAGCCGGCTCACCTGGATCTCGTTGTCGAAGTGGCCGATGTTGCAGACGATCGCCTGGTCCTTCATCTGGCGCATGTGCTCCAGGGTGATGATGTCCTTGTTGCCCGTCGTGGTCACGTAGATGTCGGCGGTGCCGAGCGTGGACTCGATCGTGTTGACCTCGAAGCCCTCCATCGCGGCCTGCAGGGCGTTGATGGGGTCGATCTCGGTGACGATGACGCGGGCGCCGAAGCCCTTGAGCGAAAAGGCGGAGCCCTTGCCGACGTCGCCGTAGCCGCAGACGCAGGCGACCTTGCCGGCGATCATGACGTCGGTGGCGCGCTTCAACCCGTCGGCGAGGGACTCCCGGCAGCCGTAGAGATTGTCGAATTTCGACTTCGTGACCGAGTCGTTGACGTTGATCGCGGGCACAAGAAGCTTTCCCTGCTCGTGGAGCTGGTAGAGCCGGTGCACCCCCGTCGTCGTCTCCTCGGAGACGCCGCGCCACTCCTTGGCCATTTCGTGGAAGACCATGGGGTCTTCCGTGTGAATCCGCTTGAGCAGATCCTTGATGACCTGCTCCTCGGCCGAACCCGACGGTGTTCCCGCCCAGGCGCTGCCCTTCTCCATTTCAAGGCCCTTGTGCAGGAGCAGCGTCGCATCGCCGCCGTCATCGACCACCAGCTGCGGACCGCGGCCGCCGGGATGGCACAACGCCTTCCAGGTGCACTCCCAGTACTCCTCCAGGGTCTCGCCCTTCCAGGCGAAAACCGGGATGCCCGTGCGCGCTATCGCGGCCGCGGCGTGATCCTGGGTCGAGAAGATGTTGCAGGACGCCCACCGGACGGACGCCCCGAGTTCGACCAGCGTCTCGATCAGGACGGCCGTCTGGATCGTCATGTGGAGCGAGCCGGTTATGCGCACCCCCTTCAGGGGCTTTCTTGGGCCGAACTTTCGGCGCAGGGCCATCAGGCCCGGCATTTCCTGCTCGGCGACTGTGATCTCCTTGCGGCCCCAGTCGGCCTCGGCGAGATCGCGGACGCGGTAATCCTGAACGGGGGCGGTTGCGGTGATGGTCGGCATGGCGGTTATTTCGCGGCGGCGAGAAGCTCTTTTGTCCTGTTCGTTTGCTCCCACGGCAGGTCGGCTTTTCCGAAATGGCCGTAGTTGGTCGTCGACCGGTAGATCGGGCGCAGGAGGTCCAGCTGCCTGATGATCCCTGCGGGCTTGAAGCTGAACACCTCGCGCACGGCCTTTCTGATCTTTTCCTCGGGCACCTTGGCCGTTCCCATCGAATCGACCCAGATGCTCACCGGCTCGGGATGCCCGATCGCGTAGGCGACCTGCAGTTCGCAGATGTCCGCAAGACCCGAGGCAACGATGTTCTTCGCGACCCACCGGCACATGTACGCCGCCGAGCGGTCGACCTTGGACGGGTCCTTGCCCGAGAAGGCTCCCCCGCCGTGGCGGCCCCAGCCGCCATAGGTGTCGACGATGATCTTGCGGCCGGTCAGCCCGGAGTCCCCCTCGGGCCCGCCGATCACGAACCGGCCCGTCGGGTTTATGAAGAATTGGGTCGAGGCGTCCATCATGTCCGCCGGAATCACCTTCTTGACGACATACTCGACCAGAAAGTCGCGGATGTCCGAGTGCTTCACGTTCTCCGTATGCTGCGTCGAGATGACCACGTTCTCCACCCTGACGGGGCGGTCGTTCTCGTAGCGGATCGACACCTGGGACTTCGCGTCCGGGCGGAGCCAGCCGACGACGCCGGCTTTCCGGATCTTTGTCAGCTCCCGGCCGAGCCGGTGCGCAAACATGATGGCCGTCGGCATCATCTCCGGAGTCTCGTTGCAGGCATAGCCGAACATCAGGCCCTGGTCGCCCGCGCCCTGCTCGGCCGTCTCCTTGCCGTCGGCCGACCGCGCATCCACCCCCTGGGCGATGTCGGGGGACTGTCGGGTGATCAGATTATGGATGAAGATCCGGTCGGCGTGAAAGACGTCGTCATCGTGGACGTAGCCGATGTCGCGCACGGCGGCCCGCACGATCTGCTCGTAGTTGAGCTTCGCGGCCGTCGTGATCTCGCCGGCGATCACGACCTGGTTGGACTTCACCAGGGTCTCGCAGGCGACGCGGCTGAGCGGGTCCCCGGCGAGGCAGGCGTCGAGGACGCTGTCGGAAATGAGGTCGGCAACCTTGTCGGGATGGCCCTCGCCCACGGATTCGGAGGAGAAAACAAATGAGTCTGACATAGGATTCGAGGCGGGAATGGAAGCCCCGGGAATTTCGGCTGGCAAGTCAAATATCAACATATCCCGATTTTGTGATGCGACAGGGAAAAATTCCCGGGGCAACGCTTGCCTTGCGCCGTGTTTTTAGCAGTGTCTCTTGCCCGCCCCCATGCCCCAGCCCATCATCGATCCGGCCGCCATCCAGACCCTCCGGGAACTGTGTCCGGGCGACAACGACGCCTTTCTCCGCGAGATAGTCGGGATGTTCCTGCAGGACACCCCCCTGCGGATCACAGAGCTCGAGGACAGCCTTGGGGCCGGCGATGCGGTCACGTTCAAGCGCGCCGCCCACAGCATCAAGGGAAGTTCCGCAAACATGGGAGCCAACGCGCTCAAGGATGTCGCCGGGAGCCTCGAGAGCGCGTCGGACACGACGCCGATCGCAAGTCTCGCGCCTTCCATCGACGGAATCCGCGCGGAATTCGAGCGGGCGAAAGCCGAGCTGGAGCGTGTGCTGGCCGCCGGGCCCCAATCCTAACGGTACAGGGCCGTGGTCGGGGTCGCCGTAAGGACGTTGTACTGGCGCATCGCCAGCCGCCACCACTCGGCCAGGACATTTGACGGGGAACTCCAAAGCTCCCGGTGCAGCCAGATCATCGACTCGGCGTCGAGGAGCAGCGCCATCTTTTCCTTGGTCGAGAAGCCGGCCGGGCCCTCGCGCAGGAGCCTTTCCCGCAGCTGCGCGAACCATTCGCGCGCCTCCTCGCTCGGCTTGCGCTGGCGAAGGAGGGCGACATGCATCGAATTGATGTAGGGGTCGAGCACCGCCTGCATGAAGCCGTAGTCGGCCCGCAGGGGCTCGAACGGCGGCAGGTGCCGGTAGCACTGCTGCAGGTTCTGGCTCAATTGCCTGAGTTCGGGGGGCGGACCCGTTTCCTCGGGCGTCAGGAACAGCCCCACTTCGCGCGCAGCCCGGCCCACGCTCATCTTGCTGAAGAAGATGGACAGCGGAATCGACAGCACGAGTCCCGCCAGGACGGGGCTCAGCCACCAAAAGTAGGATGGCAGGAGGATGTATGAGGAGGCGCCGAGGACGACGGCGAAGACGGTCTGGATTCCGTGGGTGAGGATGGCCTCCCGCCAGTCGGTCCCGTCCGCCTCCGCCTGGCGGTTCTGCGAAATCCACGAGATGCCCTGCCCCAGGAGGGTGAACACCACGAATCGCGTGTTGAACATCATGTTGATCGGCGCGAGGAGCGCCGATCCGACCGCCTCGAGCAGGGCGCTGAAGACCAGCCGCGCCCGCCCGCCATACTTTGCAGCCTCCTCGGGCTTGCCCAGGACGACGATGACACTGACGATCTTCGGGAGAAAAAGAAGGAGCAGCGTGAACACGAAGAGTGTCAGCGCCTCCGGCACGCGCACCCGGTAGCCGAAGATCGAGGTCATGTCCGGCTCCCGGAAAATTCCGATGCGGTCGATCGCGGCCTGTTCCAGCGCCTCCACAAGGCCGAGCAGCAGAAACAGCATCCACAGGGGCGAGGACACGTAGGCCATGACCCCCATGAACAGGTGAAAGCGGTTGGCCGGCCGGAAGCCCCTCGCCGTCAGGAGCCAGGTGTGCTGCAGGTTGCCCTGGCACCAGCGCCTGTCCCGCTTCGCGGCGTCGATCAGGGTCGGCGGGCTCTCCTCGTAGCTGCCCTCGATGTCGTGGGCGAGCCACACGGACCAGCCGGCTTTCCGCATGAGCGCCGCCTCGACGAAGTCGTGCGAGAGAATCCTGCCGCCGAAGGGCTCGCTGCCCGGCAGGGCCGGAAGGGCGCAGTGCTCCATGAAGGGCTGCACGCGGATGATCGCATTGTGCCCCCAGTAATTGCCCTCGTGCTGCTGCCAGTAGTTGATTCCGGCCAGGAACAGCGGGCTGTAAAGGCGGTTGGCGAAGCTCTGGAGCCGCGCATAGAGCGTCTCGCCGTAGATCAGCCTCGGGGCCGTCTGGATGATCCCGACATTCGGGTTCCCCTCCATCATCGCGACGAGCTTCACCAGGGCCGCGCCCGTCATGATCGAGTCCGCGTCGAGGACCACCATGTACCGGTAGCGTTTCCCCCAGCGGCGCAGGAAGTCCGCGACGTTGCCGGCCTTCTTGTTTATCGCCTGGCGGCGTTTCCTGTAGAAAATGTTGCCAAAGCCGTCGACCTGCCGGCACAGCTCGGTCCAGGCAACCTCCTCCTGGATCCACAGGTTCGGCTGGTTGGAATCACTCAGGACGAAAAAGTCGAAGTGCTCGAGCCGGCCCGCCGCCTGTACCGACCGGAAAATGACCCGGACGCCCTCGAAGACCCGGCTGACGTCCTCATTGAATATCGGAATCACCACCGCGGTCGACGCAAGCGGCGGCTCCTCGTCCCCCGGGGGCAGCGTCATCGAGATCCGGCTGTTGTCGCCGCCCCGGTTGATTACGTAGAAGCCCACAAGCGCCGAGCAGAAGCCGACCGCGATGTTCCCGAAGAGGACGACAAACAGCGCGAGCAGGGCCACCTCTGTGCGCGTGATTCCATCCCTCCAAAGGAGGTCCGCCATGAACCAGGTCGCGAAGCTCGTCAGGACGAAAATCGCCGAAAAGAACAGAAACCGCCGGCGGTTGAGGCGTTTTCGGCTTATCTGGGCGTCGACCACGAGTTGCACGGGGCTCCTCAGCGGGTCAGCCGGAATATCGCGCCCAGCGCGGCAGCGAAAACCAGCCAAAGCAGGAGCGTCCGCAGGATCGGCCAGCGCTCAAACCGCTCCAGCGTTTCGCCCGCCGCCTCGGTGATCCGGCCGAGGTCGATCGCACGCGGCACCATGCTCGAAACCGCCATGTCGGGACCCGCCCGGATCGAGCTCGCCCGCATCGCCGTCACAAACTGGGGAGGTATGTCGTCATTCTCGAGGAAGGCGTAGGGCCACTCCTGCGGTCCGTTGCACAGAAGCAGCGCCACCCGGCCGTCGACCGCTATCCTTTCATGGGGCTGCCCGCGCTGCTCGAGGATTTCCGCAAACCAGGCGTCCATCATCGCCTCCGTCTCCTCCGCGGCGAGGACGGTCGGATCGAGGGCCGGATTGGCGGCATGGCGCACGGCCGCCTGCTCGAGGATCTTCTGGATGAGGCGCAGCTGGTGCAGGCGGTTGTGGATGCGGTGCGCGCGCAAATAGTCCTCGACCCGCACATAAGCCGCGTTCCACGCCTCAAGCGAGCCGGTCGCCGGCCGCATGGCCTGCGGCAGTTCGATGTGGATCGGCGTCTCGTTCATCGGATCGTCCCCGCCCGCCCGTCAGGGCTGCCAGAGGTAGCTCCAGGTTTCGGTGAGGACCTTTGACGCGCGGCGAAGCTGGCATCGAAGCTCAACCGGCTTGCCAGAGCCGTCGGGACGGAGGGCGAAGGCGGCGCGCCACGAGCTGTTGTACGGGTTCTTCTCGACGGAAGTGTGGACGACCTTGGTCCCGCTCCCCGCCTCGACATACGCCTCGATGCCGGAATCCGGGTCCTGGCGCCGGAGCGCCGGGCCGTCGAAATCGACGACAAAGCGCTCGAGATCCGTCTCGAACGTCCGCGAGCGGCCGTTGCGCGTCGAAATGACGTAGCCCAGGGGCGGCCTGATCTGGTCCATGAACCAGTGAAGGTTGTATTCGACCTCGATCGGCTCACCCGGGGGCGGCAGCTTCTCCGGCACCCAGAATGCGACGATGTTGTCGCCGGTCTCGTCCGGGGCGTGCAGCTCGACGAGCCGGACGCACCCGCGGCCCCAGTCGCCGACGGGCTCCACCCAGGCGCTGGGACGCCGCTGATAGCTGGCCTCGAGATCCTCGTACGCGGAGAAATCGCGCTCGCGCTGAATAAGGCCGAACCCGCGGGGATTCACGTCGTCGACAAACGACATGACGCTCATGGTCGCCGGATTGGCGAGCGGGCGCCACAGCCATTCCCCGGATCCGGCGTTGATCATGAGTCCGTCGGAATCGTGAACCTCCGGCCGGTAGTCGTCGGTCACCTCGTTCGAATTCTTGCCGTGCCAGAACATGCTCGTCAGCGGGGCAAGCCCGAAAACCGACGGGTTGCGCCTGCAATAGACGACTGCCCGCACTCGCATCACCGTGTCGTCGCCCCCCTCGATCACGAATTGGTAGGCACCGGTTGCGCTGGGCCCGTTGAGGAGCCCGTATACGACGATCTCCTTCGCCTCGGGCGCGGGCCGCCTCACCCAGAACTCCTCGAAGTTTGGGAATTCCTCCCCAGTGGGCTCTGCCGTGTCGATCGCCAGGCCGCGGGCGGAAAGCCCGTACACGGCCTTCCTGCACAGGAATCGGAAGTAGCTCGCCCCCTGGAAGACGCCGAGCTCGTCGTTGGGCTGGTTCAGGAAATTATGGATCCGGAAGCCCGCATAGCCGATCGATCCGGGCAGCGGTCCGACCACGTTGTGGCCATAGTCGAAGAACCGCCTCTCAAAGGGGATCAGCCTCGCGCGGCCGTCGACAACCTCGTTCACCTGAACGGTCCGGTTGAACACGAATCCGGGGTGGAAGAACTGCAGCTTGAACGGCAGCCGCTCGCGGTTCCACCACGACTGCGTCGGAACGAAACGAATGTCCCTGTACTGGTCGTAATTGAGCTTGAGGAGCCAGTCGGGAAGCGGCCGCGGCTTTCCTTCATAGGGTGCGCGGGCGAGTTCCTCGGCGCGCACCCGCACGGCGTCAAAATCGAGGCTCTGGTCCGCGGCGCGCAGGGAAAGACCGGCCCCCGCCGCGCCGAGAACAAGCAGGGCGATGCGGCCGGCGGACCGGGCGGAATCGGCCCGACAAAATGCAGGGTTAAGGCTTATCTTCATTTTCCCGTGAAATACGCCTGTTGTTTCGCCGAAATGGGAAGGCCGGCCTTCTCCATGACCTTGAGCAGATCCTCCCATATAAGCCGCTTCGAGCGGTTGGTCGAGTTGCGGAGGATGTAGCTTGGGTGGTACGTGATCATGAGGGGACGCCCCGCGAACTCCCGCCACTGCCCGCGGACTTCGCCCAGGGCCTTGAAGGTGCCGCTCCCCAGAAGCCCCTGTGCCGCGGTCGCTCCGAGAGCCACAAGGATCGCGGGTTGGACGACGTCGATTTGCGCCAGCAGGTGGGGCATGCAATGGGCCATCTCCGTCTGCGTCGGCGGGCGGTTCCCGTACTGGACCCCGTCGGGCCCCACCGGGAGTTGCGGGCGCCAGTTCATGATGTTCCCAATGTAAACATCGGCGCGTTGGATCCCCATGGCCGTTATCATCCGGTTGAGCAGCTGGCCCGCGGGGCCCACAAACGGTTCTCCCTGCACCTCCTCGTCGGCTCCCGGCGCCTCTCCGATGAACATGATCCGGGCGTCCAGGCTTCCAACGCCCAGGACCACTTTCTTCCCCGCGCGCACATTGGAGCGGCACGTCGGGTCGCCCGTGACGAGTGCGCGCAGCGCCTCCCACCGCGTCCTCTTGTCACCCGGCGGAAGGTCGATGACACGCGCGACCGGGGCCGCGGGTCCTGCTGCTGCGGCCGCGGGTTCCGGTTCGATCACAACCGCCTGTTTCAAAGCCCCAGCCGGCCGCCGAACCTGTACCGAAGTCGCCGCGCGGGACGTTCTCGCCACGGCGGCCCTCAGCGTCGCCAGACTCTCGTCGGCGACGGCCACCGTCTGGACGCCGGCTGTCTTCAGGCGCCGCAATTCCTCGGCAAGGGCTGTCAGGGCTGTGCGCATGTTGCTCCGTGCTCAATCCCTGCGGCCTGGCAGCAGTTTCTCCACGTACTTGCCCAGCAGGTCGAATTCCAGGTTGACCATGTCTCCGGCGCGGTAGTCGCGCAAATTTGTGATCTCCAGGGTGTGCGGTATGAGCCATACGGCAAACGCGTCGCCGTCGACTTCGGCGACCGTGAGCGAGATTCCGTCGATTGCTATGCTTCCCTTCGGGACGAGATGGCGCCCGGACCCGGGAGGCGCCGCCACCCGGAGATACGTGTCATTGCCCCGCCGCTCCAGGATGTCGATTCTGCCAAGCCCGTCGATGTGCCCCGTGACAAAGTGGCCCCCCACCTTGCCGTCGAAACGCAGGCTTCGCTCCAGGTTCACCGGCGAGCCTGCGCGCAGCCGCGAGAAATGGGTCAGGCGGCGGGTCTCCTCCAGGACATCGAAGGCGAGGCGGCCTCCGCCCAATCCCACGACGGTCAGGCAGCATCCATCGACTGCTATGCTGTCACCCTGCCCGGCCCCTTCGCAAACCCGTTCGGCCGAAACGCAAAGTTTCCAGGCCGCAATACCCTGCCCAGGCGGGGCGAATTCAACGACCCGGCCGGTTTCTTCTACGATGCCTGTAAACATGATACGACGGGCCAATACAGCATTCTTTGGGCCGCAATGCCAACCCTATCCATGGGGTCGGTTTGGGCGTTTCAGCGCAGCTTGACCCGCAGGATCGACGTGCCGGAGCCCCGCCCGATAAGCAGGACAAATTCCGTCCGAACGGCATCCCCCTCGAGAGCCGAAAACCGGTCGGCTCCCTCCGCAAAGGATTTCACCGGCCTGCCGTCGATCTCCTTTATCCAGTCCTCCGGCTCGATTCCCGCGACCGCGGCGGGGCTGTTCGGCTTGACATAGGACACGACGACCCCGGCCGAGTCCTTGATCCTGATCCGCCGGGCGACCGCGTCGCCGTAGACAAACTCCCTCGCGGTGAAACCCAGCCGGTCAAAGTACTTGCGCTCCGCTTCCCGGATCAGCTTGGGCTCGTCGCCCAGGACGGCCTTCAGTTCCACGCGCCCGGTGCCGCGAAGCACCGTCAGCGCGATCGAGTCGCCCGGCCGCCGCCGCTCGACTTCCCGTTCCACGTAATCGGTCACGACGCGGTCGGGCCGGAATCGGGGAAGCGGCTGCCCGTCGATCGCGACGATGACGTCGCCGTCCTTCATGCCCGATTTTTCAGCCGGACTGTCCTCCAACACCTGGCTGACGACGGCTCCCGATCGGTCGGAAAGCTTCAGGAAGCTCGCCACGTCGCGGCCCATCGACTCGAGCCCGTACGCGCCCAGCCAGGCGAGCGGCCGGCCATTCACGTTGCCCGGCACGCGCCCCAGGTATGGCTGCACTTCGCCCGCCAGGGAAAACGCGCAGCTCTCCTCAAGGTCGATCAGCATGATCGGCGTGCCGCCGCGTTCGGCCTGCGAAAACTGCAGGAAGGTCTGGCCGAACGAGCTCGCGGCCAGCCCGATGAACACCCCGTCCCGGTTGAACACCGGCAGGCCGGGGCCCGCCACTTCCTGTTGCGCAATTCCGATCTGCTGGGGCAGCGCCTGGATGAGGGCGACATGACTCTCCAGGAGGTAGGGCGTGAAATCCTCGTCCTTGTTTCGCAGCCCGATGCCCCAGATCTCCTCGGCGAGTTCCGGGACCGGGGCCTTCCCCTGGGCCGCCCATGCCGTGACCGGGGTCAACTGCGCGGCGAGCTTCGGATCCACACGCACGAAATGCCAGCCGGTGAACGCATCCTGGCCGAGATAGACCGCGTCAAAGCCGGAGGAATCGCCCGGCAGGTACGCCTTGAACTGCTTCAACTGGCGAGGCGAAACGCGCGGATCCACGGCGGCCGACGGAAGAATGACCGTTCCCTGCCGGTCTATCGCCACTCCATACGCCGTCGTGGGCCGGCGTTCATTCTCCAGTTCAGTGAAATAGTCGACCGCCACGACGCTTTTCACCCGCTCCCTCCAAAGGTCCGGCAACGAGGCGGCGCGGGCGGCGAGGCCGCCCGGGACGGCGAAGAGAAAGAGCGCACACAGCAGCCGTTTGGCTGGAATCGTCATCATGGCTTGAGAATGAAAAGCGAAATGCGGCGGTCGCGCTCGGCCTCCAGGAGGGTCGGCTCGGGCTTCCGGATGTAGGCCTCGTGGGCCGCCTTGAGGATTTCGAGCGAGTCCACGGGCAGCCGGTTGATGGTCGTCACGATGTCGCCCGGCTGGAGGCCTGCGACATCGGCGGGAAAGCCGGGCTGGATGCCGATCACGATGACACCCTTGTCATCGGGCAGCTGGTGTTCCCTCGCGTAGATTCGCGAAACCTTTCTGACGCTCAGGCCCCACCGGTCAAAGGCCCGCTCCTCGCCGACGCTGCTCTCGAGCCGCTCGGTCACAACCATCACCTGTTTCGTTTCGGCCCCCCTTTTGACGGTCAGGTCCAGGTGGGCGCCGACCGGGTGGCCCGCGATCAGGTTCAGGATTCCGGGCAATTGCTCGGGGAACCGGCCGTCCACGGGCTTTTCGTCAACGGCGAGGAGAATGTCCCCGCCTCGCAGGCCCGCACGCTCGCCTGGCGAACCGGGATCCACACTGTTGACCAGCATTCCTGTGTCCAGGGCGAGCGAATAGTATCCTTCCAGGTTCTGGAGGGCACCCGGCACGATTCCTATGTAGCTGCGTGTGACCGCGCCATTGGCCACGAGATCGGCCAGGACATTTTTTGCCGTGTTTGCCGGAATCGCAAATCCGAGGTTGTTTGCCCCCATGAAGCCCCGGGAGGTGATGCCCACCACCTTCCCGTCCTCATTGACGAGCGGACCGCCCGAGTTCCCTGGGTTTATCGCGGCGTCCGTCTGCAGCCAGGTGTTGAACAGCCCCGTCTCGTACCCCTCGACCTCGCGGTCGGCCTCGAAGTACTGGCTGGTGTTCGAGATGATTCCACGGGTCACCGTGCGTGTCAGGCCAAAGGGAGTCCCGACCGCATACACCGTTTCTCCCGGATAGAGCTTGTCGCTGTCGCCGAACTCCGCATGGGCGAAGGAAAGCTTCCGCCGGTTGATATCTGCCATGTCCAGCCGCAGGAGGGCCAGATCCGTCCAATGGTCCCAGCCGACAAGCTTCGCCCCCACGTTCTCAAGGTTCGCCAGGGTGACCGTGATTTCGACCGCGCGCGGGCCGACCACGTGGGCGTTGGTCAAAACGAGCCCGTCCGCGGAAAGTATGACGCCCGAACCGATGCTCGACTGCAGGCGCCTCCCCCCGTCCTCGAAGGTCACCTCGCGCACGTCGATCCGCACGACCGAGTTCAGGAGCCGGTTGAAGCTCTTGCCCATGCCCGCCGCCTGGACCCACGCCGGCATCGCCAGCGCAAGGCCGGCTGCCAGGAGCCTGACGACTGAGGGTGGCTTTCCCCGCCGCCAATGGGAGGCGGAGATTGACCGTGTTGGCGAAGGGTTCACTATGGTCGGTTCCAAATGATGGGCATAAACTGCAAAGAATACGACTTTTTAGAAATCGAGCGCCACTGGCAATCTTTCTGGGAGAAAAACCATTGTTTCAGGGCGGACGACGCCTCGCCGCGCCCGAAATACTACGTGCTGGACATGTTTCCGTACCCCTCCGGCGCGGGACTCCATATCGGGCACCCGGAAGGATACACAGCAACCGACATTGTCGCGCGCTACCGGCGCGCCCGGGGATTCAAGGTCCTCCACCCGATCGGCTGGGATGCGTTCGGCCTCCCGGCCGAGCAGCACGCGATCAAGACGGGGACACCGCCGGCCGCGAACACCCGCAACAACATCGCCAACTTCCGCAGGCAGATCCGGTCGCTCGGATTCTCCTACGACTGGGACCGTGAAATCGACACGACCGACCCCCGGTATTTCCGGTGGACGCAGTGGATCTTTCTCCAGCTTTTCAAACGGGGCCTCGCCTATGTCGACGAAAGGCCGGTTTGGTGGTGTCCGGAATTGCGCGCGGTCCTCGCCAACGAGGAGGTGGTCGACGGCAAAAGCGAGATCGGCGGCCATCCCGTCGAGCGCAGGAACCTGCGCCAATGGGTGCTGCGCATCACGGCGTATGCGGACCGCCTGCTGGCCGACCTCAAGGGGGTTGACTGGCCCGACTCGACAAAGCGGATGCAGGAGGCCTGGATCGGGCGAAGCGAGGGAGCGGACGTTCTCTTTCAGCTCGAGCAGGCATCGCTCGGCCCCCTGAAGGTCTTCACGACCCGTCCGGACACGCTCTTCGGATGCACCTACATGGTGCTCGCCCCGGAGCATCCGCTTGTGGAGGCGATCACCCGGTCCGAAATGCGCGAGGCGGTCTCCGCCTACAGGAGGCAGGCTGCCGCCAAGAGCGACCTCGAGCGCACCGACCTGGCGAAGGATAAGTCCGGCGTCTTTACCGGCGCCTTCGCCATCAACCCGGCAAACGGGAAGCGCGTGCCGATCTGGGTCGCCGACTACGTCCTCATGTCCTACGGGACGGGAGCCATCATGGCCGTGCCTGCGCACGACGAGCGCGACCACGAGTTCGCCGTCAAGTACGGCCTGGAGATCAGGCCGGTCGTTGCTCCTCCGCCCGGCGGCAGCTTCACGATGGAGCTTGAGTCCGACGGACCCGCGCCCCTCCCCTACGACAAGCTCGTCGAACGTTTTCTCGCACACCCCGAACTCTTCCCGGAGCCGTATGTCTCGGAGGGCATCGCCCACAATTCCGCGAACGGGACGATGAGCCTGAACGGGCTTTCAACGCCCAAGGCCAAGGAGGCGATCATCCTCTGGCTCGCGGACAGCGGAGGCGGAAAACGGACGGTCAATTACAAGCTGCGGGACTGGCTCTTCTCCAGGCAGCGGTACTGGGGTGAGCCGATCCCCATAGTCTGGGTCGATGAGGCGGCCTACCGGCGGGCCGCCGAGTCGCGCTCCGGGGACCTTCCGCCGGCGGCTGTTTCATTCGTCGATGGCGGACAGACCCGCTTCGCCCTGCCCCTTCCCGAGTCCGCGCTTCCCCTGTCCCTCCCCGAGGTCGCCACCTATATGCCGAGCGGAACCGGCGAAAGCCCCTTGGCGAACGCGACCGACTGGATCGACATCTGGTTCAACTTGAATACGGGGGGGGCCGTGCGCGCCGCCGAGCCCATGCCGGCAGGCGATGACTGGGTAAGGGCGCGGCGCGAAACCAACACGATGCCCCAATGGGCGGGTTCGTGCTGGTATTACCTGCGCTTCACCGACCCCGGCGACGCCGCGCATTTCGCCTCGCCCGAGGCGCTCCGCACCTGGGGAGTTCCGGACCTCTACGTCGGCGGCGCCGAACACGCCGTCCTCCACCTTCTGTACGCGCGCTTCTGGCACAAGGTGCTGTTCGACATTGGAGTCGTGCCGCAGAGCGAGCCGTTCCCCAAGCTCTTTCACCAGGGCATCATACTCGGCGAGGACGGCGCCAAGATGTCGAAGACCCGCGGCAACGTCGTCAACCCGGACACGGTGATCGCCAGCCACGGAACGGACACTCTCCGGCTCTATCTCATGTTCCTTGGACCGCTCGAGGACATGAAACCGTGGAATCCCCGGGGGATCGAGGGGGCCCATCGCTTCCTCCAGAAGGTTTGGCGGGAATGCGTTGGGCCCGACGGAGCGCCGAATCCTAAACTGTCGGAAGAGGCGGCGGAGCCGCCCGAACTCGCCAAGCTCCTGCACGAGACCATTCGCAAGGTCGGCTCTGACATCGAATCCCTGCGCCTGAATACCGCGATCTCGCAGATGATGATCTTTGCGAACGCACTTCAGAAAGCCGAGCGCGTCCGCCCCGCGACCGTGCGCACGCTTCTGCAACTGCTCGCCCCATTCGCCCCGCACATTTCCGAGGAGCTCTGGTCCCGCCTGGGCGGAGCGTCCCCCATCCAATCGGCGCCGTGGCCGGAATTCGATCCGCGGCTGATTGCGACGAGCGAACAAACGCTTGTATTCCAAGTCAATGGGAAGCATCGCGGAGACCGGCTGGTCCCGGCGGGAACGACGCAGGAGCAGGCGATGAAATTTGCCTATTCCCACCCCAGGGTGGCTCCGTTTCTGGAGGGGAAGACGCTGCGGAAGGTCATTTACGTGCCGGGAAAGATCCTGAACCTGGTCGTCGGTTGAACTCACCAGGACAGGCTCCGCCGCCCGCAGCGGAGTTTCGACTGCGGACGTTGGGACTCAATACGGTCCCGCCCGAGGCGGGATTGGGTTGCGTTCAACGCGGCGAATGGTGCCTATAAGTGCTTGGCAAAGGTCTCGATACGTAGTAATACTCCTCCCGGCCTCTTGCCCTTGAGGGGGCTGGGTGTAAGATCGTTGGAAGTCAGGCTCCATTCCCATGTATGTCCGTTCCATTGGATTTTGTAACACCTTGCTGCGCATTTTCGTATGCCTGGCCGCGGCTGTTCTGTGGCCCGCCCTGACGAAGGGGGCCGCGGGCTCCCATAATCCGACAAGCAAGTTTTACGTGGCGGACGTCGAGGGCGATGCCCAGATCGATACCGGCACAAAGGTCGACGACCTGAACAAGCAGTCCGTCTACAACGCGCAGGGCACCGTCATCGAGACGAAGGCGAACTCGGTGAATGCGATGGTGTTTTCGAACGGAACCGGGATCTTCTTCGACTCGGACACACGGGTCGAAATGAAGCGCTTCGAGCAGGAGCCCTTCGTCCCGAACCGCACGGATATGGACACCGAGCCGTCGGTGTCGCAGACCCAGGCCTATGTGCCGCGGGGCACCGTGGGCCTGTGCACAAGCAACCTGGTCGCCGGGAGCACGATGACGTACCGGACCGGAAACGCCTCGGTGAATATCCGCGGCGGAAAGGTTGTGATCCAGAACGAAAACGGCGTCACCCGGATCTCGATGCTCGATGGGGACAGCACGGTGATGGCCGGCAACGTCAACACGGGCGGCCACACCCTGCGGGGAGGCCAGCAGGCGGTCATCACAAACGGTGCGCCGGGCACCCCGCCAACCGTGAAGATCCAGAGCATTCCCGGCGGCGAAAGGTCGAAGCTGGAAGGCCGGGTGACAATGGCCTGCACGGCAAAGAAGACCGTGTACTTCGAGGTGCGCTCCCGCGCCTCAAACACCCAGACTTCAAATTCCGCGGGACTTGAGATCGGGCTCGGAGCCGCGGCCTCCACGGAAGCGGCGGCCGGCAACTCGACCACGAGCACCGAATCCTCGTCCTCCGGAACGGTCACGGCCTTTGACGCAATCAGCGAGAACAGCGGCACGTCCGAAAATACCAGCACCACAAACACCCAGCGGCAGGTGATCGTCGCGGTCCCGGTCGTCCCCAGCACGCTGCCGGTTCAATTTGACCCGAGCCCGAACGCGGTCAGCAACGCATCAGGATCACCTTGATTGATCGTGCTGGCAAGGCATTGCCCGCTCCAATCCGTGACCATGATCCGTTCGGCACCATTTCGCGGCGCGGCAGCCGCCATTGCCGCCGTGGCTGCGCTCGCGGGCCCGGCGCGGGCGCTCGTGACGTTGAACGACGGCACCGACAAGATCTACGTGTCAGGGACATTTTCGATGGGCTATGACACAAACATAAGCGCAAGCTCCGACAACACGTCGGACATGGTGACGAGCGCGAGCATGTCGCTCCAGTACCAGCGGCGGGCGGGGCTGATCGGGGTGAACGCCAATGTCAATTTTGCGCTCAGCCAGTTCCTGAAGAACACGACGTACAACAGCCTCAATCCGACCTATTCCATCGAGTTCGACAAGACCACGGGCCGCACAACGGGCACCCTGAACATCAACGCCGTGCGCTCGAGCCAGACGGACGCCGCCGTGAATCTCTACACGACCTCCTGGAACTATACGGCGGGCCTGAACATCCACTACCCCATCATCGACCGCTATTCCATGGCGGGTTCGTTCACCTACGGGCTGCTGGACTACACGCAGACCAGCGGCCAGCCCCTCAGCAACCTTTCGACCTACGCGTCAAACCTGAGCCTTTTTTACATCCTTTCCGACGAGCGCGACCTGTTCTTGGGGTCCACCTACCGAGTCTCACAAAGCTCAAGCAACACCTCGTCGACCGACGAGGGGCTCAACGTGGGCATCCACGGCAAGGTGTTCTGGGAGTTCAACGGGTCGCTCAACGTCGGCTACATGGTCCGCAAACCGCAGGGGGTCGCCGATCCCGAGGCGCCGCCCCTGGGTTCCTATCACGACATCACCGCGAATGCGTCGGTGAACTGGAACGCCAATCGCAAGCTCGCCTTCACCGGGTCCCTGTCGAAGGACTTTTCGACGACGGCGACCGACGCCACGACCGACACACTCGCCGCGTCTCTCGACGCCACCTATTCCGTCAACGCCCGCCTCTCGGCCGGCACCGGAATAGGCGGGGGCGAAACCCGATTTTTTGGCCCCGGCGGCCTGCTGGCTGCGACGAACCAGGAGAGAATCGACTATTACTTTACTTGGAATGCCAGCGTGAGTTACTCTTTCAGCGAGCGCCTTCATGCCTCGCTCAGCTATGCCTACTTCAAGAACTGGTCCAACCTTGGGTTTGCGACGTTTGTCCGCAACACCCTGACGCTTACGTTGTCGTCACGCTGGTGATCCATGAGAAAAAAACGCTCAAAGATCCTCATGCCGGCGATCCTCATGGGCTGGAGCCTTCTTGCGCTGGCCCTTGCGCCGGCGCCCGCCGCGCCGGCCCAGGCGGCACCGCCGCCACAGCCCGAGGCGAAGCGGATCCTGCCCTACAGGATCATCACCAATGACCGGCTCGGCGTGCACATTTTCCAGGAGGACGACCTGGGCATCACCGCGCGCGTCGATTCGAAAGGGGACATGAACCTCAACATGATCGGCGAGGTGCATGTGGCCGGCCAGACCCTGGGGGAGGCGGAGAGAACGATCGAGGCGGCTTATGTCGCCGGGCAGTTTTTGAAGAATCCCCGCGTGACCCTGACCGTCGAGGAACTGGCGCCGCGCGAAATCTCCGTCCAGGGCTATGTCAAGAGCCCCGGCCGCTATCCCCTCGCAATCGAGACGGCAACATCGCTTGTCGACATGATATCGCGGGCAGGCGGGCTCCAGGACACGGCCTGGGGAACGCGAGTCAAGGTAACGCGGATAATGCCGGACGGCAGCGCCCACGTGTTCGAAGTGGACGTGGAGAGCGTCATGAAGGGAAAGATGAAGGACAAGGACAAGGTGCAGGCCGCCAACATGATGCTCGAACCGGGCGACGTCATTTACGTTCCCGAGCGAATCATCTGAGGATCGACACCCCATGGCCGAAGCGCACACACCGAAGCAGCCCGCTCCAGCCGGCATCCGCGAGGACGACGACATCCTCCAGCGCCGGACGCTGCGCGATTACTACATCATGCTCCGCGAGCGGTTGTGGGTCGCCCTTCCCCTGGCGCTCCTGCTTTCGATCGGCTACGGCTACTACAAGTCGCGCGCGACCCCGATGTATGCGGCCGCGGCGACCATGCAGTTCGAGAAGCCCGAGACAATCGTCACGACCCAGGGCGTCGTCGATCCGGCGGTGCACTCGGAAATCGACATCAACACCTACATCCAGATCCTCCAGAGCCAGAAGCTCCGCTCGAAGGTGGTCGCCTCGTTCACGCCCGAGGAGCAGAAGATCATTCTGCGGCCCGCGCTGAAGAAATTGCTGCCGGGCCAGCCGCCGCCATCCGTCGCCGGAAACATGGGAGGCATGAGCGCCGAGCCGGTGGCCAAGAGCTATCTGATCCGGGTCTCCGCCACCCACGAGGACCCCGAGGCGGCGGCGCTCGTCGCGAACCGCTACGTTTCGCAGTTCATGCAGCAGCTCTACGACGACTCGAGCGGCGCAAACGATTTTGCGGTCAGTTTTCTCATGAGCCGGGTCGAGGAATTGCGGCGGGAATCCGAAGTCGCCCAGGCGAAGCTTGGGAAGTACATGAAGGACAACAATCTCGTCTCCCTGGACAAGAGCCTCGACCTCATTTCCGACGCCCTGCGAACCGTCGGGACCCAGCTCACCAGCGCCAAGCTCGACCTGATCAACCGGGAAAACCTCGCCAAGCAGATAGAGGAATACCGCGCAGCCGGACGCAACCTGCTCGATATCGACTATATCGCCACCCATGGCGCCGTGCCGGGCCTGCGCACCCAGCTCTCGGAGCTCCAGCAGCGGCAGGCGGGCCTCCTTGAGCGCTATCTGGAAAAGTACCCGAGGGTGATCGAGATCAAGGGGCAGATCAAGGTGGTGCAGGACATGCTCCAAAGGGAGTTCGGCCAGGCCATCACCGATCTGCAAGCCTCCCTCAACGAGCGCCGGCAGAACATAGCCTCGCTCGAGTCCGAATATGCGGCCCGGCAAAAGGAGGAACTGGACCTCAAGGCCAAGGCCGTCGACTTCGGGTCGCTCAAGCAGCAGGCGGACGCGGCGGAATCGAACTACGCGGGGATCCTCGAGCGGTTGAACCAGACCCGCACCACGACCAAGCTGGAAAAGATACCGCTGCACCCCCTGGACCCGGCATTTCCGGCGGGAGCGCCGTTCCAGCCGGACCGCATGAACATCATGCGCACGTCGATCGGGCTCGCCGTCCTCACCTTCGTCGGCGTCGCGATCGGGCTCAGCTTCATCGATGACCGGATCAAGAGCGCCTGGGACATCGAAAGCTTCATCGGTGTCGACCTCCTCGGGATCATTCCCGACCTGCCTGGAATCAGGAACGAGGACAAGTACTCGCTTCTTCTCGACAGCGGCGGCGCCAAGCCCTCGGAGGCCGTGGAACCCTTCCTCGGCGTCTACAGCGCGATAAAGATCCGTTCCAGGCTCGATTTTCCGAAGTCGATCCTCGTGACGAGCACAATCCCCGGCGAGGGCAAGACCCTGGTCTCGAGCAATCTCGCCTGCTGTTTCGCGAGCCTCGGAAGAAAGACGCTCCTCGTGGACTGCGATCTGCGCCGTCCGATGATGCACCGCCACTACAAGCAGCAGAACACCGTCGGCATCCTGCCCTGGTTCGAGAACGGGGCGAACCTCGACGGCAACCTTGTCGAGAACCCCCTTCTCGGAATAGCGCCGATCGGCTCAAACCTCTCCCTCCTCACAACGGGCGGCCGGTCGAAAAGCCCGACCGGGCTCCTCGAGGATCCCCGGTTTGGAGAGCTGTTGGCCAGGCTGAAGAAGGAGTACGAGCTGCTTATCGTCGATTCGCCGCCGATGGGCGCCGTCACAGACGCCCTTCTCCTCGCCAATTGGACGGACGAAATTGTCTATGTCTGCCGTTTCAACCGCGCGTACCGGAAGCACATCAAGCTTTTCATTCGCACGCTGGCCAACGGAAAGAACACGGTGCTCGGCATAGTCCTCAATGGGATCTCGCCCAGGCGGATCGAATACTATTCGAACTACCGGTACTATCGCAGCTACAAGAAGTACTACGGCACGCAGGCGTGATCTCCCATTCCTCATTCCTTCCGCGTGACTATGATGCGGGGAAGCCGGTGGCGCTGATCGCCGGCCAGGGTCTGTATCCGGTCCTTGTCGCAAATGCGATCCGGGCCGCGAAAATACCGCTCAGGCTCATCGCGGCCGAGGGCGAGACCGCCCCCGAGCTCGTCGCCTCATTTGCCGAGGCGGACCGCCGCGTCGTGAAAGTCGGCCAAGTCGGCCACATGCTGCAGGCGCTCGGAGACCTTGGCGCCGCCTACGCCCTGATGGCGGGCCAGATCACTCCGAAGCGGCTCTTTGGCGGCCTCCATCCCGACCTGACGGCAGCCCGGATTCTGTTCACCCTCAAGCGGCGCAATGCGGAGACCATATTCGGGGCGATCGCCCGCGAGATCGAAGGCCGCGGTGTCGTGCTTCTGGACGCCCGGTCGTTCATCGACGCGCACCTGGCGACGCCCGGATGCCTGACCGGGGGCTCGTTCGCCATTGATCGGGAGCCACTCGAGCACGGAATTCACATCGCCCGCGAATGCGCGCGGCTCGACATCGGCCAGGGCTGCGTCGTCAGGAAGGGCACCGTCCTTGCGGTCGAGGCCTTCGAGGGGACGGACGAGATGCTCCGGCGCGCCGGTTCCTTCAAGACCGACCACTCGCTCTTCGTCAAGACGGTCAAGGCCAACCAGGACTACCGCTTCGATGTGCCCTGCTTCGGCCTGCGAACGCTCGAGGTCATGCGCGAGGCGCAGATACTCTCGGCCGCCCTCGATTCCGGCCGGGTCATCCTCCTCGACCGGCCAGCCGTCCTCGCCAAGGCCCGCGAATGGGGAATCAGCCTGTTCGGGTTCGAATAGAGGCAACTTGCGTTTGCTGGCTCCCGGCCCAAACTCCCTCATCCGATGCAGAAGGATCTTGTAACTGCGGCCATCCGGGGCGTCATGCCGACCGCCAACGGCTGCGCCGTTTTCATCGGCAACGAGGAGAAGACCTTTGTCATCTATGTCGATCAGTTCGTCGGCAATGCGATCCAGATGACCCTGAACGGGATCAAGAAGGACCGCCCCCTCACCCATGACCTGATCGGGCACATCCTCCTCGGGCTTGGGGCCCGCGTCGATCACGTGATAATCAACGATTCAAGGGAGAGCACGTTTTACGCCCGCATCCTGCTTCGGATGGAAAACGAGATCGGAAAAAAGATCGTGGAGATCGACGCCCGGCCCAGCGATTCGATCGTCCTTGCGCTCCAGTTCAAGCGCCCCATTTACGTCGCCCGCGCCGTGTTCGACTCGGCGGACGACATGACGGAGATACTGGAGGGCATGCTGAAGCAGCAGGCCGAGGAGGGCGAGGAAGGCCAGTCCGGGGGCGAGCCGGACGATCCGCTGGGACCCCTGTCGCCGTGATCCGTTTGCCAGCCGGCATTGCGCCCGGGCAGCCCCTGACGGCCCTTGCGCCGATGCAGGACGTCACCGATCTCGCCTTCATGCGCGTGATCGCCCGCTACGGTCCGCCCGACTATTTCTTCACGGAGTTCTTCCGCGTCCACGCGCAGTCGCGTCCCGAGCGGCACATCCTGCGGTCGATCGACGAAAACGACACGGGACGCCCGGTCTTTGCCCAGTTGATCGGCGAGGACATCGTCCATATCACCCGCACGGTGGAGGCCCTCCTCAGGCATCCGGTCGCAGGCATAGACCTGAACCTTGGATGCCCCGCCCCCAAGATCTACAAGAAGAATGTCGGGGGAGGCCTCCTGCGGGAAACCCCGCGGATCGATCAGATCGTGGGCGCCCTCCGCTCCGCCGTCCCCGGCCTGCTCACCGTGAAGACCCGGCTGGGGTTTGAGGACACAACGGCGATCGACAGCGTCGTCGAGATCGCAAACCGGCACGGGGTGAACCTGCTCTCCGTGCACGGGCGGACTGTGAGGGGAATGTACCGGAGCGAGGTGCAGTACGCGCTGATCGCCCGGGCCGTCGCGCTGGCCCGCTGCCCGGTCCTCGCCAACGGCGATGTCACCTCCGCCGACAAGGCCGCCGAGATCGTGGCCTCCACCGGAGCCGCCGGTGTCATGATCGGGCGCCACGCGATCCGCAATCCCTGGATCTTCCGGCAATGCCGCGAACGGTTCGCCGGCAGGACGCCCGCTCCCGTCATGCTGGCCGACGTCCGCGAGTACGTCGAGCGCCTCTACGCGGCGATCGACTCCCCCGGAATCCCCGAGGCGGCGCGCGTCAACAAGATGAAGAAGTACCTCAATTTTGTCGGCCAGGGCGTCGACCCCGCGGGTGCCTTCCTGCACGACATGCGCCGCGCGATGAGCGCCTCCGAGCTGTTTGCCGCCTGCGACCGACATCTCATGACCGAGCCTGGTCGCGAGTTCTCTCCCGAGCCCTACCCCGGCGTCATCGCGCGGCCCAACTGCGAGACGCGGGAAACCTGTGCCACGACCTCAGCGTATTGAAATCTCCACGGGCAGCCGCGCGTAGATCCCCTTGGGATCGTTGAACGCCTTCATCCGGCCGATCTCGGAATTGATTCGCGCGGTGAGCAGGCCGATGAATCCCGCCGAGGCGCTCCGGGTCGAATCGGGCCGCTCCTTGTTGAAAAGGTCGGCCAGCATTTCGGGAAACGCCTTCTTCCTCGGATACTCCTCGATGCGGTAGCCCTGCAGATTGGCCTGCTTGGCCGCGTAACGGGTCGCATCGCCCAGGCCGCCGATCTCATCGACGAGGCCCAGTTTCAGCGCCTCCTTCCCGGACCAGACGCGGCCCTGCGCGATCTCCTCGACGTCGGCGGGCTTCAGTTTCCGGCTCTCGGCCACCTTGTCGATGAACTGCCCGTAGATCCAGTCGACCATCCGCTGGAAGACGGCGAGCTCATCGTCGCTCATGGGGCGCGTGAGGGTCGGCAAATCGGCGTATTTCGCGGTCTTCACCCGGTCGAAGGTGATGCCAAAATCCCCTGCGAGCTTCTGAACGTCGAACTGGACTCCGAAAACGCCGATCGACCCGGTGATCGTCGTCGGTTCCGCGAATATCCGATTCGCGTACGTGGAGATCCAGTATCCGCCGGATGCCGCATAGGTGCCCATCGAGACGATGACCGGCTTGACCTTCCGGGTCAGGCGTATCTCGCGCTGGATCGTCTCCGCCGCCGTGGCGCTTCCGCCCGGGCTGTTCACCCGCAGCACCACGGCCTTGATTGCATCGTCCTCCCGCATCTTCCGCAGCTCCCTGGAGAATGACGCGCCGCCGACCGCGCCAACGTCCGCCTCGCCGTCGACAATGTCGCCCTCGGCATAAATGATTCCGATCGCGCTGCCCGAGCTCCTTTCGGCCTCGGGCTGCACCTTGGCATACTCGCCGAGCGAGATCTGCTTGAAGCCCTTCTTGGATCCCTTCCGCCCGGTTTCCGCCTTCAGTTCATCCAGCACCTGGTCCTGGTAGGCCGAGCGATCGGCAAGGTGGGAGCGGACGGCCGCATCGGCCCGGATGAACCCTTCCTGGTCGACGACCGCCTGGATGCGGGAGGCGCTCATCTTCCGGGCGCGGCCGATGTCGGACAGCAGGCTTGCCCAAACGTCGTCCAGCAGCCTCTGGGTCTCCTCCCGGCTTTCCGGGCTCATGTCCTTGCGGATGTACTGTTCCACGTAGGACTTGTACTTTCCAACCCGCGTCACGTGCACGCCGACGCCGTATTTCTCAAAGGCTCCAGCGAAAAACATCGGCTGGGACGAGAGTCCCGGCATGAAGATCATGCCATATGGGTCGATCGTGATCTGGTCGGCGACCGACGCCAGATAGTAGTCGCGCGTGGTGGCGGCCTCAAGATAGGCCTTGATGGGCTTGCCTGCATTTCGAAACCGGCTGAGCGCGGCGCGCACCTCCCCGAGCGCCGCATACCCCGAGCCGAAATCCGACGGCTGAAGGGAGCCCTTCATCAGGATGCCGGCGATGCGGTCGTCGCGGGCCGCCGCATTGAGGGTCCTGACAACGGACCGAAGCTGGATCGAAGCCTGCTGGGAACCGGACAGGGCCCCAAGATCAAAGGCCGGCGGCGCGTCCGTTATGTTCGTCGAGAGGTCAAAAACCAGGTACGAGCCGTTCTCGAACTTTGCCGTCGGGGTCGCGTTCCTTACGCTCGCCACCACAAACGCCCCCACGATGCCTGTGAACAGGATGAGGCCGCAGAAAGTGAAAACGACCAGCGCGACAAGCGCCCCGAGCATCGAGGTTATGAAATTCTTCATGTCCGGGGCACTCTAGGGTCCGGGCCGGATGCGACGAGCCAAAACAGGCCCGCCCTGTCCGTTGCCGGTTTCCGGATGGCCTCCAGCGGCGTGAAACCATTTGCAAGGGTCCGGCGGCGCGATTTACTTGAAGCGCAAATGGCCGAGCAAAAAGACCTTCTCACAACCAACCGCAAGGCCCTGACCATCAATCTCGATCATGGCAAGTACGGCACGTTTGCTGAAATCGGGGCCGGTCAGGAGGTTGCCCGTGTGTTCTTCCAGGCCGGCGGGGCGTCGGGCACGGTTGCAAAGACGATATCCGCCTATGACATGGTGTTCAGCGACGCGATTTACGGGAAGGCGCCCCGCTACGTCTCGAAGGAGCGCCTCCAGCTCATGCTGGATCACGAGTACAAGCTCCTGTTGGAGCGCCTGGCCACAGTCCGCGGCGACAATACGACCTTCTTTGTCTTCGCCGACACCGTCGCCGCAAAGAGCTTCAAGAACAACAACGAGGCCCACGGTTGGATGGGTATCCGTTTCCAGGCCACCCCCAAGTCCGGGCCGAGCGACATCATCATGCACGTGCGCATGTGGGACAAGGAAAACGTCCCCCAGCAGGAGGCGCTCGGGATCATCGGGACAAACCTGATCTACGGCGCATTCTATTACCGGGATGACCCCAGGAGGTTCATCCAGTCGCTCCTCGACAATCTGAGCTCGGACCGCATCGAGGTCGACATGCTGGAATTCACCGGACCGGCATTCGCGCAGGTGGACAACCGTTTCACGTCCCTGCACCTCGTCCAGTACGGCCTGACAAACGCCGTCATGTTCGGCCCGAAGGGCGTCGTTCTCCAGCCCTCGGAGGTCCTCTACAAGAAGGCTATCCTGGTCGAGCGCGGAAGCTTCCGTCCCGTGACCCTCGTCAACGTCGACATGCTCAATTGCGCGACGGCGCAATTCGTGCAGGAGCCGCTCGTGAAGGGAAAGGAAGTCATGATCCTGATGGAGATCACCATGAATAATCTCCTCGCCGCCGGTTCGCTCGACGCGCAGGACTTCCTCTCCAGGGTCGATCTGTTGAGCGACATCGGCCTGACCGTCCTCATCTCGAACTACCCGGAGTACTTCCGCCTGACATCGTATTTCCGGCGATACACGCGGGAGATGATCGGAGTCACGATGGGGATCAACAACTTGCTCGAGATCTTCAATGAGAAGTACTATGAGAATCTCGAGGGCGGCATCCTCGAGTCGTTCGGGCGGCTGTTCCGGAATGCCGTGAAGCTTTACATCTACCCAATGCGCCAGGAGGCGTACGACCGCTACCTCGCGACTTCCCAGGCGCCCGCCAACGCCGGCTCGCCCGAGGCGCACGCCTTTGCGGCCAACGTCCTCATCCACGCCAAGAATGCGCAGGTCGCCGACCACCTGCGCAACCTCTACGACCACCTCCTCGAAAACCACTATCTCGAATGCCTGGTCGGCTTCGACCCGAAGATCCTCCACATCTTTTCGAGGGACGTCCTTCGCCGGATCAAGGAAAAGGACCCGACCTGGGAGGAGATGGTGCCGGCGCCCGTGGCCGCTGCGATCAAGCGCCGCGGACTGTTCGGCTACGCTCCGCCCGTGGCCGCGACCGCCTGAGCGGCCCTCCGCCGATGCGATTCCACAAGTATCACGCCCTGGGCAACGACTACATCGTCCTCGACCCTGCCGATTATCCGGACTGGAAGGAGCCGGACACCGGACAGATCCGGGTCATCTGCCACCGAAACTTCGGCATCGGCTCGGACGGCATCCTCTGGGGCCCCCTGTCCTCCGGGCCCAATGACGACGCACAGTCGTTCGGCCTCAGGATTTTCAATCCCGACGGCTCGGAGGCGGAAAAGTCCGGCAACGGGACCCGGATATTCGCCCGCTATCTGTGGGATCGGAAAATCGCCAAGTCCGCCGTTTTTGAAATCCGGACCCCGGGCGGCGCGGTTCAGGCGGATATCAGGGACAGCGGCCGGCTGATCGTCATGGACATGGGCCGCGTCAGTTTTTCGAGCGAAAAAATCCCCGTGAACGGCCCCTCCCGGGAGGTCTTGAACGAGCCGATCGTGGCCGGAGACCGCACTTTCACGTTTTGCGCCGCGACAATCGGCAACCCCCATTGCGTCGTCGTCCTGCCGGAGATTTCTCCCGAACTCGCCCGCAGGCACGGCCCCCTGATGGAAACCAATCCGCTGTTCCCGAACAGGACCAACGTGCAGTTTCTGCAGGTCCTCGATCGCGCCAATATCCGGATCGAGATCTGGGAACGCGGCGCGGGCTACACCCTCGCCTCCGGGACAAGTTCGAGCGCCTCGGCCGCGGTGGCCCGGCGCCTGGGCCTCATCGACCGGGACGTGACGGTGCACATGGCCGGCGGCACCCTGGGAGTCCGGATAGGCGATGACTATTCGATTACGATGACCGGCACCGTCAACCGGGTCGCCGATGGCTCGATGGACGCCGAGATGTTCGACACAAAGTTATGATTGACTGCGGGAGAACGGGCAAGCCCGTGTCATGAACGCCCTCGAGACCTTTTCCGCCGCCTGGGGGCGGAGCTCCCTTGTCGCGAGGGGCTGCGTTGCGGTGCTCGCGGGTCTCACGCTGCTCCTGTGCATCCATCTGTGGCCCGCCTGGACGGGAGACCCCGACCTGTCGCACGGCGTATTCATGCCGATAGCCTTTCTGCTTCTCCTCTGGGAGGCTCGCGCCGGTCGCCGCAGGTACTTGACCACCAAATGGAGCGCCAGCCTCACCCTCGCCTTCGCCCTGGCCGGCCTCGGGCTGCTCTTCCTCGCCGGCCTTTATGCCTCCGTTTTGGATTGGACCAACGCCTTGGTGTCCTTCCTCTTCAGCGGGGCCCTGGCGCTTTTCCTCGGAGCGGGCATCGCGTCCATGTCAGGCAAGCGCGTGCGCCTCATTCCATTCAATTGGACGGCGGCCGTCGCGGCAGGCCTCTGGGTCCTGAGTTCCCCCATTCCGCCGGGCTCGTACAGCCGCCTCACCGTCCTGCTGCAGCTTTGGGTCAGCTCCGGGGTCGTCCACACCCTGAACCTGCTGGGGATCGCTGCCGGCCAGTCCGGAAATGTCATCCGACTCGCCAACACCTCCGTCGGAGTCGAGGAAGCCTGCAGCGGGGTGCGAAGCCTGGTCTCTTGCATTTTCTGCGGGATCTTCTTCTCGGCCACCCTTGTGCGCCGTCCCTGGGCCCGGGTTCTTGTCATCGCGCTCGCCGCGCCGCTCGCCCTTGGGATGAACTTCCTCCGGTCGCTCGTCCTCACGCTCCTTGCGAACGCCGGGACCAATATCGCCGGGACCTGGCACGACGCCACCGGCTTTGCGATCCTCGGCGTCACGGCGGTCATGCTCGCCGCCCTTGCGCTCTGGCTCGGGCGTTCGCCCGGCAGCCGGGGAATCGACGAGACCCGCAGGAATGCCGGCGCCCCGCGGCCGGATGATTCCCCGGCCGAAGGGGTTTCCCGGGGGCCGGCCCGCCGCGAACTCCTGCTCGCCTCGCTTCTCGCAGCCGCCGCGGCCCTCCTCGTCTTCTTCTTCGCGAACACCAGACCCTCCGTAAACCGGGATCGGCGGGCGCCGGACCTTTGGGCCGTCCTGCCCGAGTCGGCGCCCGGTTGGACAGTCTCAACCGACAGGACTTTGTACCGGTTCACGGATACGCTCAAGACGGACCTCCTGGCCCAGCGCGTCTATGAGCGCCAGACCGCAGCGGGCCTCTTCCAGATCACGCTCTACGTCGCCTATTGGCGCCCCGGCCAGGCCCCCGTGAGCCTCGTCGCCTCGCACACCCCGGATGCCTGCTGGCCCGGAACCGGCTGGGTCCTGGAGCGGGCTCCGGACGGCCGCCTGGAGGAGCCTTCCATCGACCGTCGCCCGATTGCGGGCGCCGAGTCCCGGTACTTCACGAACCAGGGCTTCCCCCAGTACGTCTGGTTCTGGCACCTCTACGACGGAAGGCCGATTCCCTACCAGGATCCCTATTCCTTCCGGCGGCTTCTCAGTATCGCCTGGCACTACGGCTTCCGCCATTCGGGGGACCAGCTGTTCGTCCGCGTCTCGAGCAATCGCCCCTGGCCGTCCCTCGAACCAGAGGCGTTCGTGCGCGATTTTCTCGCCCGCCTCCGCCCGCTCGGTCTCTAGCCCGATCGGGGCCTGCGGCACTTGCCTCCCGGCCCAGGCTTGTTCAAGCTGGCGGGGATCACCCATGGGCACACCGTTCTTGAAAGCCGACTGGCGGTATATTGCCATCGCAAGTTTCGCCATCGACCCGGCTGTCCTTCGTCCGCTCGTTCCCTTCGGCACGGAACTCGACTCCCACGCGGGACGTGATTTTGTCAGCGTCGCGGGATTTCTTTGCCGGGACGCGACGCTATTCGGTGTCGGGGTGCCCTTTCACCGGAATACCGAGGAATTGGGCCTTCGATTCTACGTGCGGCGCAAATCAGCCGACGGATGGCGGCGGGGCGTCGTCTTCGTGCGCAAGATCGTTTCGCGCCGGACCGTCGCCTGGACGTCGCGGTGTCTCCAAGGCGAGTCCTGCACGGTCCTTCCCATGAGGCATTCCATCGAGCGGGAAGAAGCGAACCTGCGCGTCGAATACGCCTGGCGCCGCCGGGCTGCGTGGGAGTCCCTCAAGATCCATGCCGCGGGGGCCCCCCGGTCGTTCATCAAGGGTTCCATCGAGGAATTCATAGCCGAACACGGCTGGGGCTACAGTGCCCGTCGGGGAGGCTGCAGCGAATACCGCGTGGAACACCCGCGCTGGTCGTTCTGGCCGGCGATCGCAGCCGATTTCAAGTCCGACGTGGCGTCCCTCTACGGGCCCGAGTTTGTCGAAAGTCTCGCCTCGCCTTCAGCCGCAGCGTTCATCGCCGACGGCTCGGAAGTCGCCATCGGACACCGGTCCCCGCATGCCGTCGAGGATCCCGCGGATCTAATCGCGAATTCAAACCTGCCGGGCTACGCGAATCCGGCGGCTTAGGTCTTCTGGTTGGAGCGGGCTATCGGAATCGAACCGACGACCGATGCTTGGGAAG
>CAZSEH010000006.1:28225-70024 GCA_964605835.1 uncultured Opitutaceae bacterium | reverse complement strand
AGCGACCAAGTGATTAACAGTCACCTGCTCTGCCACTGAGCTACCGGGCAATCTAGAAACCGCGTCTGGGACGCAGGGAGCCGGAAGTACTACGGACGGTGGACAGGGGCGGGCAAGCAAAAATGGCAGAACGAAAAGCCTGGCGCCCTTTCGGGACGCCAGGCGTTGATCCACACACAACTAGGCAAAAGGATTCGGTGGCGGCTTGGGCGTCAGGAATTGTTCTTGTCCGATTGGGACTCGTCGACGACGACGTATAAGGTCGCCCCGTGAGACCAGAGACGCACCAGGGTCTTCTTGGACTCGGCCTTGGCGCTCAGGTCGGCCGCATCCTGGGCGGACGTGACGGCATGGCGGTTGATGGAGAGGATGACGTCCCCGGCGCTGATGCCGGCGCGGGCGGCCGCGGAATCCGGCTCGACGCTGGAGACGAGGGCGCCGGCGAGGCGGGGCGGAATGTTGAACTGGGCCCGGGTGTCGCCGTTCAGATCGTCGACCGCGACGCCGGTTAGGACCCCCTGGTCGTCGCCCGATTGGGTTTCAACACTGGCGAGGCGGGCGCCGGGCTTGTCGACGGTGGTGGCGGTGAGCTGCCTGGCCTTCCCGTCGCGGAGCACATTGAGGGTGACCTTGGAGCCCGGCCCTTCGCCGCTGACCGAAAGGGAGAGGTCGTTGGCATCGCGGACGGCGTGCCCGTTGACCTCGGTGATGACGTCGCCCTCCTTGATTCCGGCGCGGGAGGCCGGGCTGTCGGGCACGACTTCGCCGACCAGGGCGCCGTGCGTGTCCTTCAGGTTGAACGAATCCTGCAGGGCGGGGGAGATGTCCTGGATATTGATGCCGAGGTAGCCGCGGACGACCTTGCCGGTCTTGACGAGGCTCGTTGCGACCTGGGAGACCATGTTGGCGGGGACGGCGAGCCCGACGCCCTGGAAGCCTCCGCTTCGGCTGAGGATGGCGGTATTGATGCCGATCAAACGGCCGTCAAAATCGACCAGGGCGCCTCCGGAATTGCCGGGATTGATCGCCGCATCGGTCTGGATGAAGTTTTCGTAGCCCTTGACCTCGCTAAGGATGCCGACGCGCCGGCCCATGGCGCTGACGATGCCGCATGTCACGGTCTCGCCGATGCCGAACGGATTGCCGACGGCCAGGACCCGGTCGCCAACCTTGATTTCCGAGCTGTCGGCGAAGGTGATCGCGGGAAGGCCGGATGAGTCGATCTTGACCACCGCGATGTCGGTCAGTGGATCGCGGCCGACGACCTTGGCCTTGAATTCGCGGCCGTCGGGCAGGTTGACGGTGACCGTGTCGGCTCCGTCGATGACGTGGTTATTGGTGACGATGAAGCCGTCCGAGGTGACGATGACGCCGGAACCCTCGCCCTCAACGGGCGCCTGGTGGATCTCGGGCATCTGGTTTCCGAAGAATTGCCGGAAGAAGGGATCGTTCATTCCGGGGATCTGGTTTCCCCCCATGACCGTCCGGCGGGGTTTGGACACGACCTTTATCTTGACGACACTGGGGGACACTTTGGCCACGACGTCGGCGTAGCTGGCGCGATCGTACTGCCCGCGCTCGACGGGCTTGTTGTCGTGGTTCAGGGCGAGCGGGGAGTCGGTTTTCTCGGCGCCCCAGGCGGCGGCGAGGATGCCGGTCAGGGCGAAAGCCGCCCCCAGGACTGCCCGGCGATAGGGGAGGGATCGGAAGGTGAATGTGTTCATGAGGCTTCGACTGTAACACGCGCGGGTTGCGCGGGGCTGTCGCCAGGATTACAGAATGTTTAATTCTGGCTACGGGGGGCGGCCGAGCCGGTGGCTTGGGCGCGGCTCACCGTACCTGGCAGGGGCATGCCCCCAGGGGTGCGTATTCCGGAGAGGAAGAAACTCAGTGGCGGCCCTTGACCAGGCTTGCCATGAGGGTGGACATTTCGTCCACGACCTCGGGAATGCTCTTGCCCCCGGTCAGTTCGCGGATGCGGCGGGTGGCGGTGATCGGGTCGATGTCGTTTCGGCCAAACGCCTGGAGGGTCGACTGCACGCTGCCCCAGTGGGACTTTGCCTGGGAAATGGCCTCGTAGGAGAGGGGATTGGGGTTGAGGGATTCTCCGGAAATGGGCGTGGCGTTCTTAAGGATGGGCATCAGTTTCGATTCCATGTCCTTGGCGGTGCCGCGGGCGACCTCCTGCAGCTTGGTGAAATAGGCTGCCGTGGGATCTCCATGTTCGAGGATGTGAAGCGCCTTGTAGCGCGTCACGTCGGCAGCCTGGCCGGCCCAGGCCTGGCTCACGAGGCTCTTGTTGTCCTCAAGCCACATCAGGTCCTTGTAGGCCTCGGGGTGGGTGGTGGTCGTGATCTCCTCCATCGCGATGTCGGCGCTGCGCCCTCCTGAGGCCTTTCGGTAGGCGGCGTCGTAGAGCGGCTGGGCCTCATCGCGCCAGTCATTCAGGGTCATCGGTTTGCCTTCCTTGGTGAGCTGCGGCTTCGGCGTCGGCAGGCCATTCGGCCCGGTGGTCCAGGCGTCGGGATTGGGGACCGGGCGGCCGTCCGCCCCGATGATGGGGACCTTGTTGTCGTCGAGCTCCCATAGGGACCGTTCCCTCAGGCCGACATCGCGGTCCATGTTCGGCTTTCCATAGCTGGAGGAATTGCGGAATTCGATCAGGTCCATCTCGTCGGCATTCCATTTGCGCTCCTTCAGCGCTTCCTTCAGCCCGGCGTCGGCGTCGGCGTGGACGGCGCGCATGTGCGAGTCATAGGCCTGGCCGAGCGCGGGTTCGGCCCTGTACTTGAGGTAGTTCTTGGCGTGCAGGCTTGATGCGACCGCGGCGGCCTTGTCGCGGGCGGCGGCCTGCAGCTGCATGATGACCTCGGGCGCCGCGCCCGATGCGCCGGCTTTCATCAGTTCGCCCTGCGAGCGCTCGAAATCCTTGACGAGCGCCTCGCCCCACTGGCGCTCCTGCTGGAACTTTGCGGCGTCGAACTGCTCCTGCAGCGTCGGCTTGCTGAATTCCGGCTCTTGCGCGTTGCTGTGCCCGCCGAATTGCCCCGCGATGTATTCCATGGCGTGGTTTTGAGCAAATTTCAGGAGGACGGCGCCCCCCGCGCTGAGCGCTCCGTCCTTGTTATACGTGTCGTAGGCGGTGACCGCGTAGTCGATCTTGGTGGACCATGCCGAGCCGGCCGCCTTCAGCGCCTGGACGACGCCTCCCTCGATGTAGCCCGTGCCGGCCTGGTAGAGGTAGTTTAACGACTGGCCGCCGAAGGCGCTGCAAACGCTCATTCCCGCGTCGGCTGCGGCCTTGATGTTCGATGCCGCGTCCATCCCGAACTGGGCCAGCGCGGCGTCGCCCTGGCTTTTGGCCGCGACGCCCTCAAAATATCCCTGGACGGTGTTCTGTTCGGCCTCGAGGACCTTGCGAGCCTTCGCCACGTCGTGCGCGGCCACCGCCTCGGGCGTGAACTGGTTCCGAATGAAGGCCCGGGCCTTTTCCGCCTCCTCGGGCGGGAGCATGGAGGCCATCCGATTCGCGGCGATGACGGCGCGCACCATCTGCGACGCCTCGCGCGCCTCGGTCTGGCACTCCTGCACGAAATGGGCCGAGGCGTACTGGTCGAACGGGGAACGGGTGTGCACGTCCATCCCGGTCTCGAGCGAGCGGATCGAGTCCTCCTCAGCCTGGATGTCGGAGCGCAGGCCGAGGACGCGGAGCTGGTAGGAGCCGCGGCGCGTGGTTTCGGTCTCCCGGCCGAGCTCCTCCTGTTCGAGCGCGAGGTTCTTTTGAAGGAAGTCTATGTTCTGGCGGATCTCCGCAATCCGCTCCAGCTTCCACTTCTTCTCGGCCTCGGCCTTGGCGATCTCCTCGGCGGATGGCGGCGGAACGGCCGGCTGCGCGGCTTGGTCGACCGGCACGACGCTGGGCGGAACGGAGGCATTGTCCTCCGGATTGAGGTCCCAAATCCAGTCGTAGAGGTAGGTGACCTCGTGGTGCATGTAGATGCCTGGACCGAAGGAAACCTTGATCGACCGGGTGCATTGGCCTCTGACAGGCGGACCCATGACGACCATCCTTTTCGCGCTGGTGCGGCGCGCCCCCTGGGCCGGGTCGGAATAGGCCAGTTCGGTCTCGACCCACTGTTGGGAGGAGCCGTCGGCGTTGATGTTGCTCAGGTCGACCTCGGTGCGCGCCGTCTGGCGCCAGATCTGCTTGCTGTCGCTGATTCGTTGCTTCGTGTTTTCCGTGACGATTTCAAACTCGAACCTGGCCCCGGCCTTGAGTTCCGCCGGCGGCCGGGTCCACGTGTGGGTGAAGACGGTTCCCCCGGAGTCGAGGATCGAAAACCCGGCGTTGCCCGTCTGGATGTCCGACGAAAGACCCGTGGGAAGGGGATCGGCGCCCAGTCGCAGCGCCCAGTGCCCGCGGCGCCAGTCCTCGAGCCTGGCCTTGTCCTCGTCGCTCGCGTCGCGCGGGGGATGGGCGGCGGCAAACGCCTCAAGGGTCTTCAGCCGATCACCCTCGGTCAGCGGGACCTTCTCCACCATGTCCAGGTCGAGACTATTGAGCAGGGCCGACAAATGATTCTCAAACCGCTGGCGCAGGATGGGCAGCCGTTCCTGCCACAGTTTCTTCTCCTCGGCCAGGTTTTCGCTCAGGGGTGGCGCCCAGCCGGTGCCCGAGGCGTGGATGACGACCCAGTAGCCTTCCGACGCGTCGTCGGCATCGAGGACGTAGACCCGGGACGGAGCCTTCCAGACCGGAGGCTCGTCGGTCTTGATCTCGCCGACCTCCTCGTCCCAGGTCAGTTCGTACCCCGGGCAGCCGGCAAGGCGCACCGGCTGGATTTGGCTGGGTGCGGAATCATGAAACTTGGCCTTCCCCAGGTCGTCGGGCGGCATGACCGGCGCGTGGATGAGCTCAACGGAGACGCCGATTTCCCCCAGTTCGAGCAGATCGGAGCCGAAGTACCTAAACCCAACTGAGCTGTACGTGTCCGTGTAGTAGGTATTCGTCAGGTCGATGTCGGGATAGAGGCTGCGCGTCTTCTGGATGCGGAAATCATTGCCGCAGAGGTAGGCGTACCGGTCCTCCATCGGGGTCAGGGTCGATCCCACCTGGGTCGCGCCGGCTTTGCTGTCGACGGCCGACATGTTGGCCATCCAGCCCTCGGGCTGGCGGTAGAATCCTACCTTCAGAAACATCGTCTTCTCGGGCAGGCCGGCCACGCGACGCGCGACCTTGAGGGCGTCGGTGTGAGCCGCCTGGCGCCTGCGGTGGCCCGCCGCTGCGTCGGGCGGATCGCCGAGTTTCTGGATCTGGGCGGTGATCGACTCCATCCGGACCTTGTCCGACTTCAGCAATTCCAGGCAGCGGCCCTGCTCTTCAAGGGCGGTGCGCACCCCCGGGGCGTTTTCGTACGCGGCGGCGAAGCGCGCCTCCTCGGCCGCCTTGTCGGCCGCTCCCGCGGCCTCGGCCGTCTGGCTTCGCACGACGAGGAAATCGTGCAGCAGCGGATTGAGCTTGTTGAGGTAGAGGATGTTCTCGGCCAGCGGGTGCTGGAACATCGGCGCCCATTTCTTCTCGAATTTGGCAGTCTCGTCGGTGCTGAGCGGCGCCAGCACGAGCTTCATCCCCTCCATGGCGACCGACACGGCGCCGTTGTACTGGCCCGCCGAAAGCTGGTTGATGTCCAGCGCCACGACGGCGGCGGGCGCCGCTTCGGCGGCCGGAGGGGCGGATTTCGCCGAGGCGGCCATGCTGTCCTTATACGACGCGGCCGGCGGCGGATTTTCGGCCACCTTGGCGGCGAGCCTGTCGCGGACGATTGTGAGGGCTGCGACGGCCTTCTCGTCCTTCGTCAGCTTGAGGGCGCTCTCGCAGTCGGCGAGGGCCCCGCTGAAATCGCCGACATGCTGGCGGAGCGCCCCGCGCTCGTTCAGGTTTGAGACATCGGACGGGTCGATCGCCACGGCCTCGTCGGCCGCCGCAAGCGACTCCTTTTCCTTGCCGTCCATCATGAGACAGTCGGCCAGGTTCTGGCGGGACCGGGTGTCGGCGGGACTCTGCTTGGCGATGGCGGCGAAATCCTCCGCGGCCGAGCTCCAGAATTGCATCTGCTGGTTGATCAGGGCCCGGCGGTTGAGGGCGGCGGAATCGCCGGGCTTGGTGGCCAGGGCGAGGGTCAGGTCGGCCAGGGCTCCTGTGTTGTCGCCGGCCAGGTGCTTCGCCCAGCCGCGCATCGTCAGCGGGTTCGCCGTCCGAGGGAACAGCTTGACGATCTTGTCGTACTCGGCGACGGCCTCCGCGTACTTGTGCTGTTTCTCGAGGTCCAGGGCGTGTGTAGCGATCGCCTGGGGATCGACATCGGCCGCGCAGAGGCGGAGCGAGGGGGTGAAGCCGAGGATCAGGGGCAGCAGGACCGAAAGGAGGCAGGGCCAACGGCGGAAATACAGGGGCGGGGCGGGGGGATTCATGGCTGGAAGAGGGGTGCCGCCGCTTCGGCTCGCACCCGCCCGGCGGAGGCGGGGTGCGGGGGGCTCTCAGGCCTGGAGTTGGCGAAGGACTTCGACGGCCTCGGACTCGCGGCCGGCCGGCACGGGAACGCGGACAACCACGGTGCGAAGGATCGTCGCATTGCCGCTGGGCACCCGGTAGCTGATGGCCAGGACCCGGGGCGGGCCCTCCCGCAGTTCGCAAGAGCCGAGCGAATTGCCCCAGCCGCGCCAGATGTGCGCCTCCGCGCCGAGAAGGAGGCCGTCGCGGCCGATCAGGACCAGGGGCCCATCGCCCGCCCGGGCGCGGGCCTGGGCGTGCAGCGAGGCCCGGGAGACAAACCAGCATAGGAGCCAGAGGACGGCGAGAACGGCGCCGACGACACGTCCGGAGGACGGATCGCGCACGAGATACACGAGAGTGACGACCGCCATGATCGCGGCTGTGACCCAAAGGAGGAAGCGCCGGTTGCCGGCCTGCTTTTTCATCTCAACCCCGGCAAAGGCCCGCCACTCGGCTCCAGTGTAGGTCCACCGGGCCAGCACTCCACGGCCGGCGAGCAATTCCCTGCGAACCCGGTTGCGGCTGCGAAAAAGGAAGATGCAGACAAAAAAGCTGACGCCCATGATGGCTCCGACAAAGGCCATGGCGAAGCGGCCGTTGCCCATCGGGGCCAGCGCCTGGTCCGCCACAAACGGCGCCGCGGCCATTCCAAAGCCAAGGACAGACAGGGAGAGGCAGACGCGCTCGCCAATGCTCATGATGTCAACAACTGGAAGTTGGATCCGGACCGGCCACGCTGGATTTTGGCCGCTGCCCTACGCTTGGACGAAGGCCGCCAAAGGCAAAGGTAAAATGTCGGCGGGATTGCGCCGGCCTGTCGCCAGGATTACAAAACGTTTAATGCCGGGTTTGGCGCTTTTCAAAGGCGGGGGCGCGGGGCACAATGCGGGGATGCGTTTGCTCGTGGTTGAGGACGATTCCAAGATTGCCTCGTTTGTCGTCCGGGGCCTGAAGGAGGCCGGATTCGCGGTCGACCATGCGGCGGACGGCGAGACGGGCCTGTCGCTCGCGGAGTGCACCAACTACGACGTGGCGGTCGTCGACATCATGCTCCCGAAGCTGGATGGAATCAGCCTCGTGAAGCGCCTGAGGGCGGCGAGGCAGCCGGTGCCGGTCCTTTTTCTCAGCGCCAAGAATTCCGTCGAGGATCGCGTGAAGGGCCTGCAGAGCGGGGGAGACGACTACCTGACGAAGCCCTTCGCCTTCTCCGAACTGCTGGCGCGGGTGCAGGCCCTGATCCGGCGGGCGACGCAGTCGCCCGAGGCGACGCGGCTCTCCGCGGGGGACGTCACGCTGGACCTTTTGACCCGCGAGGTCACCCGGGCCGGGTCCCCGGTCGAGCTGCAGCCGCGGGAATTTTCCCTCCTCGCCTTCTTCATCCGGCATGCGGGCCGGCCGGTCAGCAAGACCATGATCCTCGAGCACGTGTGGGACTACAGCTTTGACCCGCAGACAAACGTCGTCGACGTGGTCGTCTCCCGCCTGAGGGCGAAGATCGACCCCGATCGGACAAGGATCGAGACCCTCCGCCACGTCGGCTATGTCTTCCGGCCCCATGCTTGAGCACCTGCGCCGCTCGCTCGCCTTCCGGCTGGCCGTCCAGTACTCCCTTGTCTTCGCCCTGGTCGCCGGGTCGCTCTTCGGCGTCCTCTATTTCGAACTGGCCCGGGCTCTGGAGGCCCGGGACCGCGCCGCTGTCGAGCGGCTGGCCGGCCAGTTCGGGCGGGCGTACGATCTGGGCGGGGCCGGGGCGCTCCGGGCCGAGCTCAACTCGAACGCATCGCCCGAGGTGCGGTCGTATTTCGTGCGGGTGATCGACCCGGGCAACGCCACGATCTTCGCCTCCGTGCCACAGGACTGGATACAGACTCAGGTGCAGAAGATCCCGCTCCCGGAAGGGCTGGGCATCACCGCCACGCGCCAGGTCCAGTCGATCCGGATACCCGACAACGCCCTGCGCGACTATGCGATCGCCACGGCCTCGCTGGCCGACGGCAGCCTCCTGCAGGTCGGGCGCAGCACCGACAGCCGGGCCGTCCTCCTGAAGCCCCTGCGCGGCGCTTTCGCCGGCGTCGGGGCCGGAGCCCTCGTCCTGTCGGTCTTTGTCGGCACGATCCTGGCCTGGCGTTCCACGCGGCCACTGCGCCTGGTCTCCGACACCGCGCGCCGGATCGTGGAGACGGGGGATTTCGCGGCGCGGGTGCCGGGCGCGGCGGGAAGCGGCGAAATGGCGCAACTTGTCCGGCAGTTCAACACGCTGCTTGAGAAGAACTCCGCCCACGTGCGCGTTTTGCGGGAGACCCTCGACAACCTGGCCCACGACCTGCGAACGCCCCTCGCCCGGCTCCGCGGGATAGCGGAGCTTGCGCTTCACGAAAACGGCGACCCGGCCGAGGCCCGAAGCGCCCTGGCCGACTGCGTCAACGAGACCGACCGCCTGCTGCACGTCATCGAAACCCTGCTCGACCTGTCCGCCGCCGAGGGGGGCGCCTTGAAGCTGAACCGCGACCGGATCGACCTGCGGGCTGTCGTGGAACGCTCGGCCGATCTTTACCGCGAAGTGGCCGAGGAAAGGAAGATTGCCGTCGTCCTGGACCTCCCGGCGGCGGTCGAAATCGAGGCCGACTCCGTCCGGCTCGGCCAGGCCGTCAACAACTTGCTCGACAACGCGTTGAAGTACACGCCTGAGGGCGGTCGCGTGACCCTGTTGGCCGGCGTCGAATCTGCGGCGGCCGTTCTGACCGTGGCTGACAACGGCCCCGGCGTGCCCCTGGCCGAGCGCGAGGCGATCTTTCGCAGGCTTTACCGCGGCGACGCAAGCCGGTCCCAGCGGGGCCTGGGGCTGGGGCTCAGCCTTGTGAAGGCCATCGTCGAATCGCACCACGGGACAGTGTCCGTCGACGACGCCCCCGGGGGGGGAGCCCGGTTCACGGTGCGGCTGGAGTGCGCCCGGCCGCCGCCGCAGGCCTGAGGGCACTGGCAGGAAGGCAAAGATTTGTTTGCATTCAGGGGGCCGGGCCGTATGTGATAGCCCCCTTTCAATTACGCCTGCCCCCGTTTCCGGGGTCTCAGGGGGAACGAATCCATGAATACTCAGCTCACACTCAACGTATTTCCACGCACCCAGACGGGCCGCAGCGCCTCGCGCCGGTTGCGCAGGGCGAACCGGGTTCCCGCCATCCTTTACGGGAAGCACACGAGCCCCGAAAAAATAGCCCTTGAGGGGACGGAATTGGTGAAGCTGCTGAAGGCCGTCGCCGGCCGCTCGGTCCTGATCGAGCTCCAGGTTCCCGAGCGCACCGAGAAGCCGCTGTCCATCCTCCAGGAGATCCAGCGCGATCCGATCACCGACAAGTATCTGCATGTCGATCTTCACGAGGTGAAGGCCGACGAGAAGTTCGAGATCGAGGTCCCCGTCCACATCTTCGGAGAGTCGTTCGGCGTCAAGAACGAGAGCGGCGTCTTGGAAATCGCCTCGCATACGCTGAAGGTCCGCTGCCTTCCGAAGGACCTGCCCGCCGTCATCCCGGTCGATGTCACGCCGCTCAAGGTCGGCGAGACGGTCAAGGTGGGCGAATTGAAGCCCATCCCGGGCGTTGATTTTCTCGACCACAAGGGACAGCCCGTCGTCTCGTGCGTCGAGCCCGTCGCGGAAATCGTCGTCGAAGTCCCGGTCGCGGCCGAGGCCGTTCCGGTCGAAGGCGCGGTCCCGCTGGCCGAGGGCGAAACGGCCCCCGTTCCCGGCGCCGAGGCGAAGCCCGGAGCAGCCGCCCCCGCGGGCGATGCGAAGGGAGCCGCCCCCGCAGCCGGAGGCAAGGGTGTCGCGGCGGCAAAGGGCGCCGCTCCCGCGCCCGGAAAGGGAGCCGGTCCCGCGGCTGGCAAGGCGGCGGCCCCCGCCGCCGGAGCCAAGCCTGCTGGAAAGGCGGGCGGTTTCCCCAAGAAGTAAGGCTTTTTCGACACCGGGCCGGACCGATCCCGTTCGCGCCGTCCCGGGCGTCCGTTCTTTGAGTCATGTCCATAACGCTTGTCGCCGGCCTCGGAAATCCGGGCCGGACCTACGTGAACACGCGCCACAACCTCGGCTGGGTCGTCATCGACGCCTTCGCGAGGAAGCGCGGGCTCGCGTGGCACAACGAGCCCTCGTTCGAGGCGATGCTCGCCCGCTGGGATTCCCCCGCGGGGGTGCGCTGGCTTGCGAAACCGCTCACGTTCATGAACGACAGCGGCATCGCCGTCGGGGCGATCGCCCGGTTTCACAAGCTGCCTGTCGCCGATGTCTGCGCCATTCACGACGATCTCAACATGGAGCTCGGCCGGGTGAAGGTGTCGGTCACCGGAAGCGCCGGAGGCCACAACGGGGTCGCGAGCCTGCTCGAGCACCTTGGAGACGGGTTTGCCCGCTACCGGCTGGGGATCGGCCCCAAGGAACCCAAGGAAATGGACATGAAGGATTTCGTACTCACCAAATTTTCATCCGAACAACTTGTTATAATTGACCAAAAACTCGACCTCTACGTGCAAGGCCTGGAACTACTCCTTGAAAGCGGCGCCGACCGGGCCATGAATCAGATCAATCGCAAAGAAGAATCATGAACATCAGCAAACGCTCCTACCGCGCGACCTTCATCCTCGACAATCGAGGCAAGGAGGATTCCACCGAATCGATCATCGAAAGCGTCAAGAAGGAGATCGCGGCCGTCCAGGGCGACGTGACGGCGGTCGAAACGGTGGGCAAGAAGGACTTCGCCCGGGTCACCGACCGCAAGTTCACGGGAGCGACCTACGTGCAGGTCTCATTTTCAGCCCCGCCCGACGGCCCGGCCCACCTCAAGGAACGCCTCAGGCTCAACCACAACATCTACCGCACCTTCGTCGTGAGCATCTAAGCGCTCCGGCGGGGTCACCACCCCATGGCCTACCTCAACAAAGTTTTTCTCATCGGCAACCTGACGCGCGATCCGGAGCTCCGGACGACGCCCAAGGGCACGGCCATCTGCCAGTTCGGACTGGCCGTCAACCGGCAGTTCAAGGACGAGTCCGGCGCGACCCGGGATGAGACGACCTTTGTCGACATCGAGGCCTGGGGAAAGCAGGGCGAGCTGGTTTCGAAGTACCTCTCGAAGGGCAGTCCGGCGATGGTCGAGGGACGCCTGAAGCTCGACCAGTGGGAGGACAAGACGAGCGGTCAGAAGCGGAGCAAGCTGAAGATCGTCCTGGACAATGTGCAGTTTCTGTCCACCCGCGGCGGAGGCGGCGGCGGAGCAGGCGGCGGCGGCGCGCCGCACGGTCCGTCCGAGGAGGGCGAGCCGCAGGGCGGCGCAGGCCCGGCTGGGGGCGCGAAGCCGGCCGCTCCGGCGAGCAAGGAGCACCTGGACGAAGACGTTCCGTTCTGATTTTCACCACAATGACCCGATAAGGCAAAACGATGAGCCGAGCCCCGAGCCTTTTGAGGGGCGCCGGCACCGTCAGTTTGCCGCAGCAAAACCAAATCCATCTCCCATGGCCCACAGCGAAATCCTCCTCTTGAAGCCCGTCGACGGTCTCGGCGGCGAAGGCGACCAAGTCAAAGTCCGCGCCGGCTACGCGCGCAATTACCTCCTGCTGCGCGGGATCGCCGTGCCGGTGACGACCGCCAACCGCAAGCAGATCGAGTCCCTGAAGCGCCGCCGCGGCGAGCGGGAAGCCACGGAGCTCAACGGAGCCCAGGAACTCGCGCGCAAGCTCGAGAAGACTGCGCTGGCCTTTGCCGTGAAGACGGGCGAGGGCGGGAAGATGTTCGGCGCGGTCACGGGCGCCGACATTCACGAAAAGCTCGTCGCCGCGGGATTCACGATCGACAAGCGGAAGATCCAGCTGTTCTCGCCGGTGAAGACGCTTGGCCGCCACGAGGTCAAGATAAAGCTCCACGCAGACGTCTCGGTCGACATCCCCTTCGATGTCGTGTCGGAAAACCCGATCATCGAGGCGCAGGCTGCAGCGGCCGTGGGCGAGCGCAAGGGCGACGACCGCAATTTTGGCGACAGAAGGCCCGACCGGTATTCCGAGCCGAGAAGGTTCGCCGATCGGAGCCCATCCGACCGGAAGACTGACACGCGAAAATGACAGGAGAAGGGGGCGCCGGATCCTCCGGCCCTTTCAGCGGAGTTCCGGCCTCGGTGCCCGGCCGGTCTCCCCCGCATAGCGCCGAAGCGGAGGAATTCCTCCTCGGCTGCTGCCTTTTGGACGGGGCGGACACGATCGCGCGCTGCCTGGAGGCGCGGCTGCCGGCCGAGGCGTTCTATTCGCCCCCCAACCGGATAATCTACGAGAAGATCTGCGAACTCTACCAGAAGAGCCCGCCGGTCGATGTCGCGGTCCTGGCGGAGGAGCTGAAGACGGCGCGCCAGCTCGATGCGGCGGGCGGCTACCAATATCTCGCCCAATTGAGCAGCCGGATCCCGACGACGGCCCAGGCGCAGTATTTCATCGAGAAGGTCCGGGAACTGCACCTGCTGCGCGAGCTGATCAAGGTGTCGACCCTGACGGTTGAGAATTGCCTGAATTTCCAGGGCGGACTCGAGGATTTCATCGACGGGGTGGAGCAGAGCGTCTTCCGGGTCACCCAGGCCCGCATATCCGACGCCGCGAAGGCCATGAAGGAGCCGACCCAGGAGGCCATGCGCGTCATCCAGAAGATGATGATGAAGAAGGGAGAGCTGACGGGGGTAAGTTCCGGCTTCAAGGACCTCGACAACCTGACCTGGGGTTTTCAGCGCTCGGAAATGATCGTTTTGGCGGCGCGGCCGGCGATGGGAAAGACCTCGCTGGCGCTCAATATTGCGGAATCGGCCGCCCTCCCCAAGCGCGGGGAGCCGGTGGCCACCCTTATCTTTTCGCTCGAAATGAGCGCCGCCCAGCTCGCGCTGCGCATGCTCTGTTCCAGGGCCCGCGTCAACCTGACCCGCCTGCGCGAGGGGTTTCTGGCCAAGGACAAGGACGACAACAACCACCTGGTCGCCGTCGCCGACGAGTTTTCAAAGGCGCCGATCTTCATCGATGATTCGAGCCATTTATCAATCATGGAGTTACGTGCGAAGGCGCGCCGGCTTTATGCACGCCAGAAGCTCGGGCTGGTGATCGTGGACTACCTTCAGCTTCTTAGCCCGACCGACTCCCAGGCACCCAGGGAACAGCAGGTCGCGGAAGCTTCCCGCGGGTTAAAAGCATTGGCGAAGGAACTTGATGTCCCCGTCATTGTATTAAGTCAGCTTAACCGCTCGTCAGAAAAAGAGAACCGCGCCCCAAGGCTCGCCGATTTGCGCGAATCCGGATCTATCGAGCAGGATGCCGACGTAGTCCTCATGCTTGCCCGACCCAAAGATGCCGACGAAAAATTCCAGGTGGCCGCTGATTCCGCCGAGTTAATCGTTGCCAAGCAGCGCAACGGGCCGGTAGGAGAATTGAAGCTCACCTTCTTACGAGACATCACCCGCTTTGAAAACTATACCCAGTAACCCGCTGTCGCGGGTCGCCCTTGTTTTGTCGGCTGTTGGTATCTCGCTTCTTGCAGGGTCGGTGACGGCGCGGGCGCAGGACCAGGCGCAGCCCCCTCCCGGCCAGGCTTCCAGCCCGGCGAACCAGGCCCCCGGGGCGGGGTACAAGGTCGGGACGATCACGGTCAAGTTTGTCGGGACGGCGAACGTGGATGAACAGATTGTCCGCGTTAACATGCAGCTTCACGAGGGAGGCGACCTCGACGACACGGTCCTGGACCGCGACATCCGCAACCTTTACAAGACGGGGCTTTTCGAATTTGTGCAGACGAAGTGGGAGCCGGCCGGTCCGCGCTCGTACAACCTCGTCGTCGAGGTGACCCCGAAATACCGCGTTCTGGCGGTTCGCTACGAGGGCAACAAGAAGCTGGCGACGAGCAAGCTCGAGAAGCAGACCAAGACGCGGGCGAACACCGCCCTGGATGAGCGCCTGGTGAAGGACGACGAGGAGAAGATCCACGAGTACTACCAGAAGGAGGGCTACAACCAGGCCACGGTGACCTACAAGGTCGACCGGGACAGGACCACCGGCTTCGGCACGGTGGTGTTCCAGATCCGCGAAGGCAACCGGGTGAAGATCGCCGACGTGCGCTTCACGGGCAACCAGCACATCAAGACCAAGGCGCTGCGCGGCCAGATGGATACGAAAAGGTGGTGGATTTTCTCCTGGCTGACCGGCTCCGGCCGCTTTGCGGACGACACCTTTGACGACGACCTGGGCAAGCTCCGGGACTACTACCGCGAGCAGGGCTATCTGGACGTCGACATCACCGAGGACAGGGTGGTGTTCCAATACCCGAAGCCGGACAAGCTCGTCCTCACGATCTCGGTCAGCGAGGGCCGTCGGTACTACATCGGCCAGATCGGCTTTTCGGGAAACAAGCTCCACTCCTCGGCGCTTCTGCGCCGCGTCGTCAAGCAGAAGCCGGGAGCGGTCTTTTCGCCCTCCAAGCTCGACAGGGACCGGGAGCGCCTGGAGGACTTCTACGGCAAGGACGGGTACATCGAGACCCGGGCGAACATGGTCCGCAAGCCGAACATCGTCACGGGGAACATCGATCTCGAGTACCAGATCCAGGAAGGCGACAAGTACAACGTCGAGTCGATCGAGATCGAGGGAAACACAAAGACGAAGAGCACGGTGATCCTGCGCGAGCTCGTGATGGGCCCCGGCGACGTCTTCGACACCGTGCGGATGAAGATCAGCAAGGGCCGGCTGGACAACACGCGCTTCTTCGACGACGTGAACATCACGCAGCAGAGCACGAATCTTCCCGGCCGCGAGAACATGAGGGTCGCGGTCAGGGAGGGGCGCACGGGGGCCCTCACATTCGGCGCCGGGTACAGCTCGCTGGAAAAGGCGACCGTCTTCGCGGAGGTCTCGCAGTCCAATTTCGACATCTTCAACGCCCGCTCGCTCTTCCAGGGCGATGGCCAGAAGTTCCGCGTCCGGGTGCAGGTCGGCCAGCTGTCGAGCGAGGCCATCATCCAGTTCGAGGAGCCCTATCTGATGCAGAAGGCGCTGGCGCTCGGTTTCAGCCTGTACCGCACGGGCATAGACTATGCGAGCACGTACTACAACGAGGTGGACCTCGGCGCCACGGTCTATGTGCGCAAGCATCTTTTCGAACTGATCCAGGCCCAGCTCGGCTACACCTACCAGGTGACCGAGATCGACAACGTCCAGGGGAACGCCTCGCCGGTCATCCAGGCGGCGGCCGGCAAGAACTCCGAATCGAGGGTGACCCTCGAATTCACGCGGGACACGCGCGACAAGATCATCAACACCACGAGCGGCAACTACATGCAGTTCGACGAGACCGTGGCCGGCGGGCCTTTTGGAGGGAAGAACAACTACCTGAAGAGCGATTTCCGCGGATCGCAGTTCTTCGAACTTTTCGAGACCCAGGCCCAGGTGATCTCAATCATCGCCCGCCTCGGCGCGATCCAGACCTACGGGAGCAGCAAGACGATCCCCTTCTACGATGCGTACTACCTCGGCGGGCCCGACGATCTCCGCGGCTTTGAGTACCGTTTCGTCAGCCCGCGCGACGTTTTTGGCGAGCCGGTCGGAGGCAAGACCAACGGCATGGCCACGCTCGAGTATTCGCTCGATATCGTGAGTCCGGTCCGCTTTGCGATCTTCTACGATGTGGGATTTGTAAACCCCGGCTCCTACGATTTTAACATAGGCAACTACCAGGATGATTTCGGCGTCGGACTGCGCCTTTCCGTCATGGGATCGCCCCTCAGCCTCGACTACGGCATCCCGCTGCGCGGCGACCTGCACTACCCGAACAAGACGGGAAATCAGTTCAATTTTTCCTTTGGCACGCGGTTCTGATTCTGCTCTAGTCAAAGTTTCATCCCGCAAAAAGACTCATGAAGAAACCCATCCACACCCTGCTATCCCTAGGGGCCTTTGGCGCGGCGGCCGTAATCGCCCAAGCGCAACCGGCGCCAAAAATTGTCGTCGTTGACATGGCGAAAATTTTCAACTCGCACTACGAGAGCCAGGCCGAGCAGGTCAAGCTCGACGACGCGACGAAGAAGGCCCAGGAGCAGATCGACCAGATGAACAAGGACGGCGATGCGCTCGTCGCCCAGTACAAGGATCTCGACGAACAGTCGAAGAATCCCATTTCGACTCCGGATGCCAAGGCCAAGGCCCTGGCGGACGCCCAGAAGAAGGGCCAGGAAATCCAGACCAAGCTGGCCGACCGGAACAAGTTCGTAAACGACTCGCGGGCAGTCCTTCAGGATCGCATCCAGAAGTTCAAGAGCCTGATGCTCGAGGAAATCTCGAAAGTCGTCGTCACCGTGGCCAAGCGCCACGACGCGACCCTGGTCCTGGACAAGTCCGGACCCTCGCTCCTCGGAATTCCCTCAGTCCTTTATTGCGATTCCGGATACGAGATCACCGACGAGGTGGTTGCGGAAATCAACAAGAACCGCCCTGCGGGCACGCCTGCCGCCGCCCCGGCCGCTGCGGCGCCTGCCGCCGGCGTCAATGTTCCGGCGATCACGGTTCCCGGCGTAACGGCTCCCTCAAAGTAAGAGGCCCCGGTCTTTCAGGAAGCCCGCTCTTTGCCGAGCGGGCTTTTTTGTGCCTTCCCACTCTTGCACCCGGGCCGATTATTTTCACGCTTGGCCCCATGCAGGTCGCCTTCTCCCCGGACGAGATCGTTGCAATCGTCAAACCCCGCGAAATGCGGGGTTCCACAACGGAGACGATCCGCGGCATTGCCGCGCTCCCGGCGGCCGTCCCCGGGGACCTGTCGTTTCTGGGCAATCCAAAGTACCGTCCCGAGGTTCCGGCAACCCGCGCCTCCGCCGTTCTCGTGCCCCTGGATTACAAGGGCCTGCCCGGGCCGAACCAGCTCCTGCTGGTCGTCGACAATCCCTCAATAGCCCTGGCCCGCCTCTGTTCGCGGCTTGAGCAGGCGCTCTGGCCGAAGCCGGCTGCCGGAATCCATCCGACCGCCTTCGTGGAGCCGGGAGCGTCGGTCGCGGCAAGCGCGACTATCGGGCCGCTCTGCGTCGTCGAAAAGGGGGCCGAGGTGGGCGAGCGAAGCCATCTGCAGGCGCAGGTTTTCGTCGGGCGGGGCGCGAGGATCGGCGCCGACTGCTGGCTCATGCCGGGTGTCGTTGTCGCGGCGGAATGCATTCTCAGGGACCGCGTCCGCCTGCAGCCGGGCGTCATCGTGGGATCGGACGGGTTCGGTTACGAGTTTGACAGGGGCCGGCACGAGAAGGTGCCCCAGGTCGGCACGGTGACGATCGAGGACGACGTGGAAATCGGCGCGAACACGACTTTGGACCGCGCCCGGTTCAGCAGCACCGTTGTCGGCGAGGGCACCAAGATCGACAACCTGGTCCAGGTGGCCCACAACGTGGTCATCGGCAGGCACTGCCTGATCTGCGCGCAGACCGGAATATCGGGAAGCACCACCCTCGAGGACTACGTCGTCCTCGGCGGGCAGGTCGGAGTCGTGGGCCACGTGAGGCTGGGGAAGGGCGCGAAAGTCGGCGCCCAGACGGGCATCAACGGGGATCTGCAACCCGGCGCCTCCGTCTGGGGCACCCCGCACAGGCCGTACATGTTCGAACTGAGGATGCAGGTGCTCCGGGACCGCCTCCCGGAAATGTTCAAGCGGATTTCGGCCCTGGAAGGGCGCGGCGGCGGCCCCCAAGGCGGGACAAAGGAGTGAAGGCCGCCTGCCTGCCATTATTCCCGATTTCCGGTTCCTAGCAACCAGGCGCCGCCGTCCCTTTCGCAGATCGTGCTTCAATCCCTTCGCATCCGCAATCTGGCCCTTCTCGAGGAGGTCGATCTCGATTTCGAGGCCGGTTTCACAGCCGTGACCGGGGAGACCGGCGCGGGCAAGAGCATCCTTCTCGGCGCCCTGAGCCTGCTCGCCGGGGAGCGCGCGGACAAGACGCTGGTCCGGCAGGGCGCCGCCGCATGCGAAGTGGAGGCCTCGCTGCATTTTCCAAGGCCCGGCGGGATCAATTCCGTTCTGGAGGAGCTGGGACTTCCGGCCTGCGAGGAGGGAATCCTGATTCTGAAGCGGAGCGTTCCCCTTGAAAAAGCCCCCCGCATCACGGTCAACGGGAGCCTGGCGACCCTGGCCGCCCTGCAGCGGCTCGGTGCGCACTGGATTGATTTTCACGGGCCTGGCGAACCCAGGCGGCTTCTGCGGGAAGACTGCCAGCTCGAGCTGCTCGACGTGTTTGCCCGGAACGGGGAGGCGCTTGCCGAATACCGGAAGCGATACGGGGCCTGGCAGGACAGGCGAAGGGAGCGGGAGCGCCTCGAAGGGGAGGCGAGCCTTCCGCCGGACCAGCTGGATTTCCTGAAAAGCCAGCTCTCGCGGATGGACGCATTCGAGCTGACGCCCGAGGCGATCGAGACCCTCGAGCGCGATTTTGCGCGCACGAGCCGGGCGCAGGAGCTTCTCGAGTTGGCCCGGGTCCTGGCGGACGGACTCACGGGGGACGACGGCCTGCAGGGTCGCCTGGCGGCGCTCCTGCGCGAGGCGCGGCGCCTCGAAGGGCTGGATCCGGCCGGAAAGCCCCTCGCCGGGCGGCTTGCGGCGGCCGCCGTCGAACTCAACGAGCTCGGCGCCGAGTTTTCGGCGCTGGGCCGGGAGCTTCAGTTTGAGCCGTCCCAGGTGGAGGCCCTTGAGGCGCGAATGAACGCCTGGCTGGACCTGAAGCGCAGGCACGGGGGCGACCCGCGGGCGGTCGCGGCCGCCAGGGACGCGCTTCGCCGGAAACTCGAGGCGCAGGGCGACCTGGCCGGTGCGCTGGCAAGGCTGGATGGCGAGATCGCCGAGGCCGGCGCCGCCGTGCGGCGGGAGGCGGCGGTCCTGCGCGCCCGACGGGAGAAAGGGGCCCGGGATCTCGCAAAGGTCGCGGCGGCAAACATCGCCGAACTGGGTTTTGCCAAGGCCGACTTCAAGATACGCATCATGCCCCTTCCCGAACCCGGGATTTCCGGAGACTGTGGATGCGAGTTTCTCTTCTCGCCCAATGTGGGCGAGGACGTCCGGCCCCTGGCCCGGATCGCCTCGGGCGGCGAACTCGCCCGGGTCATGCTGGCGCTGAAAGCGGTGCTTGCCGAACTCGACGATGTCTCGGTTCTTGTTTTCGACGAAGTCGATGCAAACGTTGGAGGGGAGATCGGGCGGGTGGTCGGGGAGAAAATGGCGAGGATCGGAAAGATCCGCCAGGTGTTCTGCGTCACCCACCTGCCGCAGGTGGCAGCACAGGCAGCTTCCCACTACGTTGTCACGAAGGACCAGTCCAAGGACCGGGCAACCGTCCAGATCACGCCGATCCAGGCGGCCCGCAAGGCGCGCGTGAGCGAGCTCGCCCGGATGCTCGGCGATCGCAATGCGAAGAGCGCTCTCGCACACGCCGAGCAGCTGCTCAGCTCGTGACGGGGCTGCGCCATTTTGCGAGCGGGAGGTTTCCCAGGGCGATGAAGCCCAGCTGCAAGGCGACGAAGATCGAAAGCGACCAGAACGCGGCCTCTGTGAAACCGTAGCTGTGAAGCCCGACGCCGAGCATGTTGGTGCCGAACCAGCTCCAGCCCGTGACGATGTTGCCGAATACGGCCAGGCACATGAGGCCGCGCTGCCGCACGAGTCCTCCCCACCGCGCGTGCAGGATGAGCGCGTTCCAAACGACGATGATCAGGGCTCCATTCTCCTTCGGATCCCAGCCCCAGAACCGGCCCCACGACTGGTCCGCCCAGATTCCTCCGAGGACTGTGCCCACAAAGCTGAACAGGGTCGCGAAGCAGACTATTCCGTAGACCATGCGCGCAAGGGCGTCGGCTGTCCCGCGGTCGAGCGAGCGGGTGAGGACGCCGCGAACGATGTAGATAAGGGCCAGAAAACCGGCGAGAAACGTCGAGGCATAGCCCGTCGTGACAACGACGACGTGGGTCGCCAGCCAGAAGTTGGAGTCGAGCACCGCGCGCATCATTTCAAGCGTGTCTCCGCTCAGGGCGAGCTGGTGGGCGATTAGCAGGGTCCCAAATCCGATCAGGCCGGCGGCGACGCTTCCGATCGCGTTTCGGTATATGCCCTCCAGCACGAGGCAAAGGGCCACGGAACCCCAGCCGACGAAAAGGGCCGATGAATACAGGTTGGTGACCGGGGGCCTGCCCTCGAGCCACATGCGCGTGGCGATTCCGGCCGTGGCCAGGACCCAGGCGAGGACGACAAGCCAGAAGGCGGCGCGTCCCAGCGCCTCCGGCCATTTGAGCCAGGAGAAGACGGCCAGGAAGAAGGCGGCCACGTACAGGTTCATGCTGAGGTAGAAGGGCTCGACCGCATTGAAGCGCGTTTCGGCGTCGGTCTTTCGCAACTGCGGCGCGAATCGGCCGGCAAGGCCGGCGCGGTAGAGTGAAACCAGCTTGTTGAACGACTCCGGGCTGCCGGCGCGCCAGGCGTGGCCAAGGCCGGCATGGGCAAGGGCCCCGGACGCAACCCTTCCGCTCCCGAAGGACTCGAGGATTGCCTGGCCCGCGGTCCGCCACGCGCCGGGGTCCGCGGAGTCCGGTTCGGGCGGGATCGCCAGGATGCGGGTCGCCTGGGCCAACTCCATGTACCGCCTGCTGGATTCGACCATGGCCTGGACCCTGGCTTCTTCGTGGGGCTTGCCCGCCTCCTTGGCCGTCACCGCTGCGACGCCTTCCGGGAGGGCATCCTGGAACCGGAGGAGTTCGCCGAGGAAGTCGGCGGAGCCGGGGATCCCGAGCGCGTGCTGCAGCCCCTGGTAGAGGATCAGATTTTCCTCCAGCTGCAGGACCGCGCGCTGGAAGGGCGTCCGGGCCTTGTCGTCCACGGGATCCGCAAGCCTCGCCTGGCTGTCGATCGCCGCCAGATAGGGCGAAATCTCGCGGTAGCTGAACCTCCGGTAGTGCGAGGGGAGGAAGCCGACCAGGGCCATCGCCTGGCGCACGGGGTCCGGGTAGCGAATCGCAAGGTCGGCGTCGGTCTTGCCGATCAGGCCCAGGACCTCGGGATCGTCGATCAGGAACGTGCGGTACCCGTCGGCCTTTTCCTGCCTGAAGAAGACGTCGAGGAGCCATTCGCCAGGGCTGATCTCCGAGCCGTCCGGCCCGATGACCCGCTGGCGGCCCTGCAGCTGGAGGAGCGAGCTCCGGGCGACGGTATCCATCGGCTTGATTCGCCCGTCCGCGAGCACCGGCAGCCGGCCGAATCCCGCGATGTCGAAGGCGCCCGGATTGCCCTTTGGAATGAGGCCGAAAACGACAAAGGCGAGGCCCAGGGCGATCGCAAGGAGGGGAACAGGGCTGCGCTTCCGCAGGCGGGGTGCGGCGCGCGACTCCCGGCGGCGGCCGGCAAAGCCGGCCAGGTGCAGGCCGAACTGGAGAACGAGGCCGAGCGCCATCAGGGCGCAGGCGATGTAGGGGAGGGTCCAGCCCGGGTTGCGCACGACCTGCAGGATCGTGACCGTGTCCTTTTCCGGATCATAGCCGCTCTGGTAGAAGGTCAGGCCGTCGTGCCGGAGCGGATTGTTCATGTAGATCAGGATGTCGCGGCCCGGCGCCGGACCCTCGCCGCCGAGCCGAACGAGGCTTGAGAAGTTCTTCGGAATGGTTGTCCCCGGGTAGACGTCATGGCTGAACTTGAGCAGCGTCAGCGAAAACGGCAGGTAGTTGCGCTTGAAGCGCAAGGCGATCCTCCACGTGCGCCCGCCGTACGAGAAGGACTGGGCCGGCATCGGGTGGAGGTTTTTCGCCGCCAGCCAGTCCGTCGAAACCAGCCAGGTGCCGAGGGACCCCTCGGGTCCGACCAATTCCACGCAGGCGGCGGGAAGATTGCGCTCGCCCTCCTTTGCGGTCGTCGGCTGGGGCGTGACCGACGCCTCGGGGCCGGCGCCCTGGTCGGCGGGAGCGGCCGGAGCGCCGGGGGCGTCCTGGCGCGGCTGGACGATCGCGTTCGGATAATAAAGCTTTGGCACGATCCGGAAGGGCAGCTTGGGGTGCTGGATCGTCCCGCCCTCGGCAATCGCCTCCTCGGGAATGGCCACCACCTCGTCGAAACCGGCGTCAGTCGTGTCGGTGATCGCCAGCTCGTTGTAGCGCTCGCTCTCCGAGTAGTTCTTCGTCTGCCCGGTATCGAGGACCATGTTGTCGTCGCGCTGGAGGATCCCGCTCAGCAGTTCCCCGAGCAGAAGGAGGATGATCCCGGCGTGGGTGAGCCAGATGCCGGCCTTTCGCCAGGTGAAGCGGAACCGGGTGATCTGGGCGGCGAGCAGATTGGCGAAGAGGAGCCCGCCTATCAGGTAACCCCCGGGGAAGACGGGAATCGGGACATCCGAACCGGGAATCCTCTCCAGGATGAAAAGGCTGTGGAAGAATTTCTGCTGGACGCCCCAGACGCCGAGATCCGCCTGCGCCAGGGTCGCCCAGAAGATCAGGACGATTGAAACGGCCAGCAATGCCACGGTGAGGCGCAGCGAGACAAAAAAGGCGCGGATCTGGCGGACAATCCCAATCATGGGTGGTGTTAGGGATATCGAATCGACGGAAACTTCAAACTAAACATGACGTGTATCGCTTCGAACGGAAAATCAAGCCGTCGCCCGAACGGGCGCGGCTTATTTCCTGCTCAAGGCGTCCACGGCTTCGAATGGAAAATCGAGCCGTCACCCCGGGGGGGGGCGCGGCTCATTTCCTGCTCAAGGATAGAAGGCGTTGTGTATGAACATGGCGTCTATGGCTTCGAATGGAAAATCAAGCCGTCGCCCCAGCGATCGCGGCATGACTTCGAAATCGCTTCCGGCGCCGGCAGGCCTTTTGCTCTCTGCCATGAGGGTGCGCATCAAACGGAAGGGGCCGGTCTTTGCGCCGCTTGGCGACAGCGCCCTGGTGGTGACCCTGGGGACCGAGGCCGACAGGGAAGTCCTGTCCGCGGCGCGCTCGACGGCGGCGGCGCTGGAGAGGTTCCTGCGCCCGGCCGTCCTGGATGCGGTTCCCGCCTACGGGACCGTTGCCGTTTACTATGACCCGGCGGGTGTCGCGGCGGGGCCCGGCTCTCCGTTCGAGCGGATGTGCCGGGCGATAGAGCCCCACTGCATGCGCGCCCCCGGGGTCGCCGGGCGGCGGCTGCGCCTGCTCTCGCCGGTCGGGCGAAAGGTGGAGATCCCGGTCTGCTACGGGGGGGACCTGGGTCCGGACCTGGACGCTGTCTCAGCCCGTTCCGGACTCTCGCCGGAGGAGGTCGTCGCCTTGTACGGAGCCGCGGAGTACGTGGTCCAGGCGATCGGGTTCTCTCCGGGGTTTCCCTACCTGGCCGGGCTCCCGAAGAAACTGCATACCCCCCGCAAGGACACCCCCCGCGAATCCGTTCCGGCCGGTTCGGTCGGAATCGGCGGAGCCCAGGCGGGGGTTTATCCGATCGCGACGCCGGGGGGATGGAATCTTATCGGGCGGACGCCCCTGCGGCTTTTCCGGGCGGAAGAGACCCCGCCCTCCCTTCTTCAAACGGGCGATCGCGTTTCCTTCAAGGCGATCACGCCGGAGGAGTTTGCCGCATGGAAATGAGGATCGCCCGGGCCGGCCTGATGACGACCGTGCAGGATATCGGCCGAACGGGTTTCCGCGCCTCGGGCGTCCCGTTGAGCGGGCCGATGGACCCATTCGCATTCAGGGTGGCGAACATGCTGGCCGGCAATCCCGAGGCTGCGGCCGCCCTCGAGATAATCCTTTCGGGGCCGGAGATCGAGTTTTCGCAGGACGCGCGGATCGCGCTTTGCGGCGCGGAATTCGCCGGCCTTCCGTCGTGGAGGCCTGTTCTCGTTCGGGCAGGCGAGCGGGTGCGCTTCGGCGAGTGCCGCAAGGGCTGTCACGCCTATCTCGCCGTCGCCGGCGGAATTTCCGTCCCGCCGGTCCTGGGGAGCCGGAGCACGTACCTGCGCGGGGGCCTCGGCGGCTTCCACGGGCGCGCGCTGCGCGACGGCGACAGCCTGGAAACGGGAAGCGGGCCGCCTGTGCCTGCCCCGAGGAGATCCGAGGGATCCTTCTATGTCGCGCCCTCCCTTTTGCCGGCGTATTCGGCCTCGCCGACCGTTCGCGTGGTGCGCGGGGCCCAGGCCGGCGAATTCGCCGGGGGCCTGTACGCGGGGCAATTCGCGGTGTCGGCCCACTCGGACCGGATGGGCCTCCGGCTGAGCGGCAAGGCGGTCGGACGGCGGTCGGGCGGCGAACTCACCTCGTCCGCGGTCGCGCCGGGGACGATCCAGGTGCCACCCGACGGGCAGCCGATCGTGCTCATGGCCGATGCGCAGTCGATCGGCGGTTACCCCCAGGCGGCGCATGTGGTCTCGGTCGATCTGCCGATCCTCGCGCAGCTGCGGCCGGGTGATTCGCTGCGTTTTCGCGAGGTGCCGCTGGACGAGGCCCAGCACGAACTGCTCAGGCGCGAACGCGAGCTGGCGGTCCTGCGCGAAGGCGTGCGGCAGCGCCTTTATTCGTAAAGATGCCGGACTGAGGATTTCAACACATGACCACGATCGATCTCAACTGCGACCTGGGTGAGGGAGCCGGGCACGACGCGGAGCTGATGCCGCTGATCACCTCCTCCAGCATCGCCTGCGGCGTCCACGCAGGCGACCACGCGACCATGATCGAGACGATCGACCTGGCCGCCAGCGCGGGTGTCTCGATAGGGGCACATCCCGGGCTGAACGACCGGCCTGGCATGGGCCGGCGCGACCTGCCGGTCTCCCCCGCGACCGCGGCCGATCTTGTCGCCGTCCAGGTGGGCGAACTCGTCCAGCTCGCCCACCTGCGCGGAGCGAAGGTGACCCACGTGAAGCCGCACGGGGCCCTGTACCTCAGGGCGGCGCGGGATTATGCGATTGCGGACGCGATCGCGAAGGCGGTGCGCTCGATCGATCCCGGGCTCGCCCTGTTCGGCCTCGCCGGGGGCGAGTTGCTTCGCGCGGGGCGCGCAAGGGGCCTGCGCGTCGCCGCCGAGGTCTTTGCCGACCGGACCTACCAGCCCGACGGATCGCTGACACCGCGCGGGTCGGCCGATGCGCTCATATCCGACGAGGCCGAGGCCGTGGGCCAGGTGCTGCGGATCGTCCAGGACGGCATCATCCGGGCGACGGACGGTTCCGAGCTGCAGATAGCCGCCGACACGATCTGCCTGCATGGTGACGGGCCCCAGGCCCTGGCGTTTGCCTGGAGGCTTCGCGCCGAGCTTGCCGCGGCGGGGATCGCCGTGAAGTCGTTCGCAGCCGGCTAGGGCGCGAAGCGGAAAAGCGCGACGTCGCCGTCCCGCAGGGCGTATTCCCTTCCCTCGAGGCGGTACTTTCCCGCCTCGCGCGCCGCGGCAATGCTTCCCAGCCGGAGCAAATCGTCGCAGGAGACGACCTCGGCCTTGATGAAGCCCTTTTCGAAGTCGGTGTGGATGACTCCGGCCGCCTGCGGCGCCTTCCAGCCCTTCCGGAGGGTCCACGCGCGAACCTCCTTCCCGTTCTCCGTGAAAAAGGTGATCAGGCCGAGGAGCGCGTAGGTCGCCCGGATCAGCGCCGAAGCGCCCGAATCGCCGACCCCCAGATCCTTCAGGAATTCCCGGGCCTCGTCCGGAGTGAGATCGACCAGTTCGGACTCGATCCTCGCGCTGACAGGGATGAAGGCCGCGTCGTGGTGGGCGCGGACAAATTCCGCGACCTTGACGACGAAGGGATTCTGCGCGGCCGTGGCGAGATCGCCCTCGGCGACGTTGCAGGCGTACAGGACGGGCTTGGCGCTGAGCAGCTGAAAAAGCCTGAGCAGCCTCGCCTCTTCCTCGTGCACCGGCAGGGTGCCGGCCGGCTTGCCCGAATTGAGATGGGGGGTCAGCCGCTCGAGCAGGGCGAGCTCGGCCAGGGCCTCCTTCTCGCCGCCCTTGGCCTTCTTTTGATTCTTCTCGATCCGCTTATGGACGGCCTCGAGGTCGGAAAGGATCAATTCGGTCGCGACGACCTCGATGTCCCGGACCGGGTCTATGGATCCCATGGTGTGGATGACATCCGGATCCTCGAAACAGCGCACCACGTGGACGATGGCGTCGACCTCGCGGATGCTTGCGAGGAACTGGTTGCCCAGGCCCTCCCCCTTGCTTGCCCCCGCGACGAGCCCCGCGATGTCCACGAACTCGATCGCCGTCGGGATGATCGTTGTCGTCTTCGCGATCCTCGAAAGCGGGACCAGCCGCTCGTCGGGCACGTTCACGACGCCGAAGTTCGGGTCGATCGTGCAAAACGGATAGTTGGCAGCCTCGGCCTTCCGGGAATGTGTCACCGCGTTGAACAGGGTTGACTTGCCCACGTTGGGAAGTCCGACGATGCCGGCTTTTAGCATGCCTGCCCACCGTCGCCCCCCGCCCGGCGGCGGTCAATGGAAAAGCCTTGGGCCATGCAACCGGCCGAATCGGGCCTTTTCAGGCGACGCAAGGGCCTTGACAGGCCGTTTTCCGCCCTGTGTACTTCTCGGCTTTTCCATTCAATCAAGGCCCGCACCACTCTCCCTATGGCACTGAAAATCCGTCTCACCCGCATCGGCACCACGCACCAGCCGCATTATCGCGTTGTCGTAGCCGAGGCGCGTTCGCGCCGCGACGGCGATCCCACCGAGGTTTTGGGCACTTACGATCCGCGCGCCAAGTTCAACGGAGTCAAGCTGGACCTGGCCCGCGTGGACTACTGGCTGAGCAAGGGCGCAAAGCCATCCGACACCCTTCATGCCCTGATCAAGAAGGCGCGCCGCGCGGTGCCCGCCGTTCCCGCGGCAGTGACCCCCGCTGAAGCTACCGCGGCCTCCGCGGCACCCGCTTCCCCGGGAGCCCCGGCCTGAGGAGAACCAAGGCGCCAGACTGCGGGCCACTCCGATGGCCGACGAGCCCCGGATGTCCGTCCGGGGTTTTTTCTTTCATGCTTCGCATCGATCTACTGACCCTCTTTCCGCGAATGCTCGACGGATTCCTCACCGAGAGCATCCTTGGCAAGGCCTGCTCCAGGGGTTTGGTCGGGGTGACGGTGCACGACCTGAGAAACTGGACCACCGACAAGCATCGCACGGCGGACGACCGTCCGTTCGGGGGAGGCGCTGGGATGGTGCTCAAGCCCGAGCCCGTGTTTGCCGCGATCGAGCAGGTCCAGACGCCGGGCTGCCGGCGAATCTACCTGACCCCCGACGGAACGCCTTTCTCGCCGAAACTGGCCCAGGAACTGGCCGGACTTTCGCATATCGTTCTTCTCAGCGGCCATTACGAAGGAATTGACCAGCGGATTCGCGACCGGCTGATCGATCAGGAAATAAGCATCGGCGATTATGTGCTGACCAACGGCACCCTTGCGGCGGCGGTTGTCATCGATGCACTCACACGGTACATCCCAGGCGTCCTGGGCGAGGAAAAGTCATTGACCTACGAGTCCTTCAACGGCAAGTTGCTCGACTTTCCTCAATACACGCGTCCCGCCGAATTTCGCGGCATGTCCGTGCCCGAAGTTCTTCTTTCCGGAAACCACGCCGAGATAGAGAAGTGGCGGAATGCGTGTGCGCGGGAGAAGACCCGCCAGGTACGGCCCGATTTACTCACATAAACTCACTGCCATGAACCCGATAATCAAGGACATCACCCTCGCTCAGGTGAAAACAGACATTCCCGCCTTCAAGGTTGGCGACGGTGTGCGCGTCCACACAAAGGTGCGCGAAGGCGACAAGGAGCGCATCCAGATTTTCTCCGGCATCGTCATCGCTCGGAAAGGTCATGGCATTCACGAGACATTCACGGTCCGCCGAATCAGCTACGGCGAGGGCGTCGAGCGCGTTTTTCCGGTCAATTCCCCCAACATCGAAAAGATCGAGATCGAGCGCGAGTCCGAGCCGATGAAGGCGCGGCTTTACTACCTGCGCAACCGCACCGGCAAGGCCGCGGTGGCGATCAAGGAGCGGGAGAAGCATTCCTCGCCGGAGAAGCAGCACGCCGCGGCGGCCCCCGCCGCCACCTGAAGTTTCAGGGTGCGGCGCCATACCAGGTCTTGGTGGGAGCCCAGAACTGGCGGACGTGAGTCGTAACGAGGACGTTGCTGCCTCACCCGACGTCTCTTGGCCGCCATCCGGCCGTCAGACCTGACGGCTGCCTTGGCGGCCGGCCTTGACGGAGGTCTGGGCCTTGGCAGCACAGGACGAGTTATGACTCACGTCCGCCAGTTCTGGATGCAATCGGGGTTTGCATGGGGCCCTGCCGTTTGGTAGGTTCAGGCGCCTTTTTCCCGCCAGATTATCTCCGCCCACATGCCACTACAGATTCCCATTCTTGCCCAAGCTGCCAACCAAGCCCGCGGCCTCGCCATCGACGCCGTCCACAAGGCCGGAATCGGCCACCTCGGACTTCCCCTGGGTTGCGCCGAAATCGGCGCCGTGCTCTACGGGCATGCCCTCGTCCACAATCCGGACGCGCCGCGGTGGATCAACCGCGACCGCTTTGTCCTCTCGGCCGGTCACGGAAGCATGTTCCTTTACGCATGGCTCCACCTCAGCGGCTACGACCTGTCCCATGAGCAGCTGACCAAGTTCAGGAGCCTGCACAGCCAGACCCCCGGCCACCCGGAATTCCGCGAAACCCCCGGGGTCGAGGCCACGACCGGCCCGCTGGGCCAGGGCGTGGGCAATGCCGTTGGAATGGCAATCGCCGGGCAGATGGCCGCGGCCCGGTTCAACTCGGCGGAACACCCGATCTACGACTATCATGTGGTCTGCCTTGCGGGCGACGGCTGCATGCAGGAGGGCGTGGGGATGGAGTCGGTCGCCCTGGCCGGCCACCAGAAGCTGGACAACCTGATCCTCATCTACGACTCGAACGACGTCACGCTGGACGCCATGGCGGCCAAGACGCAGAGCGAAAACGCAGCGGGGCGCTTCAAGGCGATCGGATGGGACGTCCAGACGATCGACGGCCACGACATGGCCGCGTTCCTGAAGGCGTTCAACCGGGCCAAGAAGGCGAAAAGCGGCAAGCCCCAGATCATCATTGCGAAGACAATCATCGGCAAGGGGATCCCCGAAGTGCAGGGCACCCAGAAGGCCCACGGGGAGGGTGGGGCGAAGTTCGCCGATTCCGCCCGCGCGGGACTCGGCCTTCCCGCCGGGCAGCTTTTCCATGTGAGCGATGATGTGCGCGCGTACTTTGCCGGGCACAAGAAGCGCCTCGTCCGCTCCTACCGAAAGTGGGAAAAGACCTTCAAGGCGTGGCGCGAGGCCAATCCGGAGAAGGCCGCCCTTCTCGATTCCTCCTCCCGCCGGCCGAGCGCCGCCCATCTGCTGGAGAAGATTCCGCTTTTTGCCCCCGACGCCAAGCTGTCGGGGACGCGGGCGGCGGGCCGCGAGGTGCTCCAGCCGGTCGCCGCGGAGCTTCCGCTCCTCATTTCGGGAAGCGCGGATCTTCACGGTTCCACGTACAATTACATCAATGCCGACAAGGATTTCGACCCAACCAATCGGGCGGGCCGCAATATCCGCTTCGGCATCCGGGAGCACGCGATGGCCGCGATCTGCAACGGGGTCGCCTACGACGGTCTTTTCCGGCCGTCCTGCGCCACGTTCCTGGCCTTTGCCGACTATTCGCGTCCCTCGATGCGGCTGGCCGCGCTTTCGAAGCTGCCGGTCATCTATATCTACACGCACGATTCCGTCGGCGTGGGCGAGGATGGCCCGACCCACCAGCCCGTGGAGACGATTTCGGCCCTGCGGCTGATTCCGGGCTTCGAGGTGATCCGGCCGGCGGACGCCGAAGAGACGGCCGGGGCGTTTGCCGCGGCGCTCGAACGCACCGACGGACCGACCCTGATCGCCCTCACGCGCCAGTCGGTTCCCGACCTGAAGGGCATTCCGCCCCATATCCGGCGGGCGGGCGTCCTCAAGGGCGGTTACGTGGCAGTCCAGGAAACGGCTCCGCTGACCCTCATCCTCATCGCGACCGGAAGCGAACTTCAGCTGGCCCTTGCGGCGGCCGGGGAACTGGGTGCCGGGACGCGCGTCGTCTCGCTGCCGTCCTTCGAGGCTTTCGACCGCCAGCCCGCGGAGTACCGCGAGGCCATCCTGCCCTCGTCATGCCGCAGGCGCGTGGCGATCGAGGCGGGCGTGACGGGGCTCTGGCACAAGTACGTCGGAGTCGGGGGAAAGGTTGTCGGCATCGACCGCTTCGGCCTCAGCGCCCCGGCCCCGGCTGTGTTCAAGGAGCTCGGGATCACCACCGAAGCCCTCGTCGCCGCCGCCCGAAGTTTGCAAGGAGATGCGTGAGCGTCCCGATTTTGGAATTATGACCCCGAAGCGACTGTTGTTCGCCTCTTCCACGCCTCTGTGGCCTGGAGGGAACTTATGGCAGAACCGTAAGTTCCCCCGGCCTGTATGGCGTGGGTTCCGGGTGTTGGCGAACTCCAGTCGCGAAGAGGGTTAAAAATCCAAAATCGGGCGTCTCCGCAAATTCCACCAAAGCGACTTGCGGGCTTTGATTAGCGTCCGTATAGTTAGCCTCCTTACTTGTCATGGAACGCGTATTCATCAAGCACCTGCCGCGCTACGAGAACCTTCTCGAGGCCGCGAAGCGGTATCCCGACCTGGATCCGACGGCCGCCCACGCGTTCCTCCACCTCCTGCGGGCGGGGGACGACGCGATCCATTCCTGCGAGACCTACATGACCGCGAACGGCCTCACCCAGGGGCGGTTCGTCGTCCTCATGCAGCTTCTGAAGAAGATGGAGGACAGCCCGCAGTCGCGCACGCCGGCCGAGCTGGCGAACATGTCGGGGGTCACCCGGGCGACAATGACCGGGCTCATCGACACCCTCGAGCGCGACGGGCTCGTCAAGCGCGAGCCGGATCCGGTGGACCGGCGCATGATGTCGGTGCGACTGACCGGGCAGGGGCACCGCGTCCTCCAGCGGGTGCTCCCCGGGCATTTCCGCAACATGGCCCGCATCATGAGCCCGCTTTCCGACAGGGAACGAAAGACCCTCGTCCGCCTTCTGACGAAGGTCATGCAACAAGTGGATCCCCAACCTGACAAAACCGGGGGTTATTGTAGTCTGATGCCGCCCAAAAGGGTCAGATCCCGACCGGGCGCCTGAACCGACGGAGTTCCTCCCATCCTGCCGCAAAAACTTCAAAACACGCCGCAATGCTCAAGAAAGTGTTAATCACCGCAGGGGCGCTCGCCCTTCTCATCGTCGTCATCGGAGGGATCAAGGCCTTGCAGATCAAGGCGATGATCGCCCAGGGGTCCTCGATGGTCCCGCACCCGGAGCCCGTGACCGTGGCCGTCGCCCGGGAGGATAGCTGGGCACCGATCATTTCAACCGTGGGGACCCTGACAGCCGTGCAGGGCGTCACGCTTTCCGCGCAGCTCGACGGCACCGTGGCCTCGATCGCCTTTCAGCCGGGCAGCTCCGTGAAGTCGGGCGACCTGCTCGTCCAGATGGACGTTTCCTCCGAGCAGGCGCAGCTGCGCGCGGCGGAGGCCACCGTCGAACTGGCCCGCCTCAATCTCGAGCGTTCGCGCCAGCTCATGGCCAGCCAGACGATCGCCCAGTCGCAGTACGACTCGGACAGCGCCGCCTACAAGCAGGCTTCCGCCCAGGCGGACAACATCCGGGCGACGATAGCGAAGAAGACGATCCGGGCCCCGTTCCAGGGCCGGCTCGGAATCCGCCTGATCAACCTCGGCCAGACGCTGAAGGCGGGCGATGCGATCGTCTCCCTGCAGGCGCTCAATCCCATCTACGCCGACTTCTCCCTTCCGCAGCAGGAGCTTGTCCGCATCGACGCCGGCCTGACCGTCCGCGTGACCGGCGATGCGGTCGGCGAAGGCCGGATGCTGGAGGGCCGGATAACGGCCATCAATCCGGACGTGGACAGCGCAACCCGAAACGTCCGGGTCGAGGCGACTCTCGCCAATGCCGACGAGCGGCTCCGCCCCGGGATGTTCGTGAATGTCGGCGTCGTCCTGCCGTCGGGGCAGAAGGTGGTCGCCATCCCGGCCTCGTCGGTCCTTTACGCTCCCTATGGGAACTCCGTCTTTGTCGTCGAGGACGGCAAGGGCGGGAAGACCCCCGCGGGCAAGGTCGTCCGCCAGCAGCTCGTGCGGCTCGGCGAGACCCGGGGCGACTTCGTCGAGATCGCCTCGGGCATCAAGCCCGGCGAAACCGTCGTCACGACCGGGGCCTTCAAGCTGCGGCAGGGCATGGCCGTGACCGTGAACAACGCCCTGGCCCCGGATGCCCAAATCGCGCCCAAGCCGAACGATTCCTGAGTCCGCGGGAGCCGGCCCGGGTCGAAACGCCCGGTTCGCGGCCCCATCGCCCGACCCAAAATGAAATTCACAGACCTTTTCATCCGCCGCCCCGTCCTGGCGCTCGTCGTCAGCCTGGTGATCATCATCGCCGGCGTCCAGGCGATCGGAACGCTCAACGTCCGCCAGTATCCCCGCAGCGAGAACTCCTCGATCGTCGTCACGACCGTTTACGTCGGGGCGAGCCCCGAGCTCGTCCGGGGCTTCGTCACGACGCCCCTTGAGCAGGCGATCGCCGCGGCCGACGGGATCGACTACCTGCAGTCGCAAAGCTCGCAGGGCTTTTCCACGATCACCGCGCGCCTCAAGCTCAACTACGACACGGACAAGGCGCTGGCCGAGATCAGTTCAAAGGTGGACGGCGTGCGAAATCTCCTGCCGCCCGAGGCCCAGATTCCCACCCTCAGCGTCGAGTCGGCCGACAGCGCGTTCGCCGCCGCCTACCTGAGCTTCTCCTCGGACGTGCTCAAGCAGAACGAGATCACCGAGTACCTCGTTCGCGCGGTCCAGCCGCGCCTCTCGGCCCTCGAGGGGGTGCAGCGGGCCGACATCATGGGGGCCCGGACCTTCGCGATGCGGATCTGGCTCAAGGCCGACCGAATGGCCGCCTTCAACATAAGCCCCGCGCAGGTGAACGCCGCCCTGGCCGCCAACAACCACCTCACGGCCCTGGGGAGGACGAAGGGATCCATGATCCAGGTCAACCTGACCGCGAACACCGACATGCGTTCGGTCGACGAGTTCAAGCGGCTGGTCATCCGCCAGCAGAACGGGGCGATCGTGCGGCTCGAGGACATCGCCGACGTGGTTCTCGGGGCCGAGGACTACGACACGGAGGTGCGCTTTTCGGGACAGACGGCCGTCTTCATGGCCATCTATCCGCTGCCCAACGCCAACTCTCTGGACGTCATCAAGCTCGTCCGATCGGAAATGGCGGGGATCCAGGCGGACCTTCCATCGGGCATGCAGGCGGTCATCGCCTACGACGCGACGAAGTACATCGACACCGCGATCCACGAGGTCGTCCACACGCTTCTGGACACCCTCCTGATCGTCGTCGTCGTCATATTCCTTTTTCTCGGCTCCTTCCGCTCGGTCCTTGTGCCCGTGGTCGCAATACCGATTTCCCTGATCGGAGGAGTATTCCTGATGCAGGTCTTCGGGTTCACGATCAACCTCCTGACCCTGCTCGCGATCGTGCTGTCGGTCGGCCTCGTCGTGGACGACGCGATCGTCGTCGTGGAAAACGTCGAGCGCCACCTGAGGGAGGGACTGACCCCGTTCAACGCGGCCCTCACCGGAGCCCGCGAATTGGTGGGTCCGATCATCGCGATGACGATCACGCTCGCCGCGGTGTACGCGCCGATCGGACTTCAGGGCGGCATCACCGGCTCCCTTTTCAGGGAGTTCGCGTTCACCCTCGCCGGGGCCGTCATGATCTCGGGCGTCGTGGCCCTGACGCTGTCCCCGATGATGTCGGCGCACCTTCTCAGGCCCGGCGACGAGGAGCACGGCCTGGCGGGAAGGATAGCGCGGGGTTTTGACAGGCTGAAGGCCCTCTACGGCCGCCTGCTGGGGCGCTCGCTGCAGAACCGGGGCTATGTCTACACGGTCTGGATTGCCGTGAGCCTCCTCGGGATCGTGATGATTGCGGGCCCGTTCACGCCCAAGGAACTGGCTCCGACCGAGGACCAGGGCGTCGTCTTCGGCGCGGCCTTCACCTCCGCGAACTCGACCCTCGACCAAGTCGCCCCCTTTGCGACCGAGGTGAACAAGGCGTTCTTCAGCGTACCGGAGGTCGAGTTCACCTTCCAGATGGTCCAGCCCACCGGCGGATTCGGAGGAATGGTGCTGAAGCCCTGGGACGAGCGGAAGCGGAATGTCTTCCAGATCAACAGCGAGCTGCAGGGGAAGCTGCAGGCGATTCCCGGCATCCAGATGCGCGCCGGGCTTCCCTCAGCCCTGCCGGGGGGCGACCTGTTCCCCTTCGAGGTGGTGATCTCCTCGACCCACGATTTCGACGAGCTGCTGCCGCTGGCGCAAAGAATCGCCGATGACGCCGGCAAGAGCGGCATGTTCTACTTTCCGCCCCTGCTCGACGTGAAGATCGACCAGCCGCAGTCGGAGGTCATCATAGACCGCGACAAGGTGGCGGCCCTCGGGCTCAACCTCCAGCAGATCGGAACCGATCTCGCCGCGGCGATGGGCGGCAATTACGTCAATTTCTTCGATATCGGCGGGCGCAGCTACAAGGTGATCCCGCAGGTCAAGCGGGTCGACCGGCTCAACCCGGACCAGCTCGGGAAGATTTTCGTGGCCGCGCCCGGCAACAGGCTGATTCCGCTCAGCACCGTGGCGACGATCCGGAACACGACCGTCGCCCGCTCCCTCAACCGGTTCCAGCAGCAGAACGCGGTCACGCTGAGCGGCATGGCGGGCCGGCCGCTCGACCAGGCGCTGAAGTTCATCGAGGACGACGCGGCGAAAATCCTTCCGAACGGCTACGTGGTCGACTACATGGGCGAGTCGCGCCAGCTCCGCCGCGGGGGAGGGGACAAGGAGTTCTACACGATGATGGGGCTGGCGATCATCCTCATCTTCCTCGTCCTGGCCGCCCAGTTCAACAGCTTCCGGGATCCGTTCGTCATCATCTTCGGCTCGGTGCCGCTGGCGATCTTCGGTGCGGCGATCTTCATGTTCCTCAAGATGCCCAATGCGGACATGCCATTCTGGACCAACGGCTGGACGACGACCCTCAACATCTATTCCAAGGTCGGGCTGGTGACCCTTATCGGCCTGATCGCCAAGAACGGCATCCTGATCGTCGAGTTCGCCAACAAGCTTCAGCTGATGGGCAAGTCCAAGATCGAGGCGGTGCATGAGGCGGCGATGACCCGGCTCAGGCCGGTGCTCATGACGACCGTGGCCACGGTCGCCGGGCACTTCCCCCTGACCCTGGTGACGGGCGCGGGCGCCGCGGCCCGAAACTCCATAGGCCTGACGCTGGTCGGCGGCATGTCGATCGGCACGGTCTTCACCCTCTTCGTCGTCCCTTCCGTCTACGTCCTGATCGCCAAGGACCACGCCCGGGCGCGCAGCAGGGCGCAGGCCGCCGCCGAGGCCGGCCGCGCCGGGCCCGATCTCAGCGCCGCCGAGGCCTGATCTGATTGCAACAGCTTCCGAATCGGTTTTCAATCGACCCTCACTCTCCCAATCCACTTCACAATGAAAACGGCAGCACGCACGCTTATCCTGATCGCCGCGGTGATCCTCGTCGTCGGCGGCATCTGGGCGTACAAGATTTTCACCTTGCACGCCCTCCAGGCGCGCATGGCGACAATGATGATCCCGCCGGCAACGGTATCGACGGCGATCGCGCCCTCGACCGTCTGGCAGCGGCAATTCCACGCGGTCGGCAGCCTGGCCGCGGTCCAGGGAGTGACCGTCAGCAACCAGATCGAGGGGGCCGTCGCCAAGATCGCCTTCGAATCGGGCCGGCACGTCAAGGCCGGCGATGTCCTTGTCGAGGAGGATGTCTCCACGGACGAGGCCCAGCTTGCCGGCCTTGTCGCCCAGGCGGACCTGGCGAAGATCACGCTCGCCCGGGCGCGGGAGCTGAGGGCGAATGACACCAATTCCCAGGCGGAGCTGGACAGCGCCGAGGGCCAGTTCCGGGCGGCCGGTTCGGCCGTCGACAATGAGCGCGCAGTGATCGGCAAGAAGACGATCAAGGCCCCGTTTTCCGGCCTGCTGGGAATCCGCCAGGTGAACCTCGGCCAGTTCCTTCCCGCGGGGGGGCCGATCGTGACGCTTCAGGCCCTCGATCCGATCTACGTCAACTTCACGCTTCCGCAGCAGGATGTCGCGGACCTGCACGTGGGCCAGGCGGTGCGCGTGAGCATCGACGCCTATCCCGGCACCGTCTTCGAGGGCAAGGTCAACGCGCTCAATTCAAAGGTCGACGACGCGACGCGCAACCTCCAGGTGCAGGCGACCCTCTCCAACGCCGACGAGCGCCTGCTGCCCGGTATGTTCGCCGGCGTCGATCTCATCCTTCCGCGCGAGGACCACTTCGTCACGCTGCCGGAAACCGCGATAGTCTACAACCCGTACGGCAACGCGGTCTACGTCATCGAGCGGACGAAGACCGGGTCTGGGAGCGAGCTCCTTGTCGCGCGGCAGCATTTCGTGACCCTGGGTGAGACGCGGGGAGACGAGGTCGCCGTTGTGAAGGGAATCAATGCCGGCGACGAGGTCGTGACTTCAGGCCAGCTCAAGCTGCACAACGGGTCGCCGGTTGTCGTGAACAACGCCGTGCAGCCGCCCGTCAATCCCGCGCCGAATCCGCCGAACACCTGATGAATTTCACCGACATCTTCATCAAGCGGCCGGTCCTCGCGACAGTCGTCAGCCTGCTCATCCTTTTTGTCGGGCTGCGGTCGGTCTCGCTCCTGAACGTCCGCCAGTACCCGGTCAGCAACAGCGCGATCGTCACGGTGGTCACGGTCTACACGGGGGCCAGCGCGGACCTGATCCAGGGGTTCATCACGACACCCCTGGAAAAGCAGATCGCGAGCGCCGACGGCATCGATTACATCGAGTCGAGCAGCGCCCCGGGCGCGAGCGTCATAACCGTCCACCTGATCCTCAACTACGACCCGAACGCCGCGGTCGCGCAGATCATCTCCAAGATCGACAAGGTCCGCAGCCAGCTTCCCTCGGGAGCCCTGCCGCCGACGATCGACGTGCAGGTGGGCGAGTCGACGGCGGCGCTGTACCTGAGCTTCTCGAGCGACCAGCTCGACAACAACCAGATCACCGACTACCTGACGCGCGTCATCCAGCCCAGGCTGGCCTCGATCGCCGGGGTTCAAAGCGCGCAGATCCTGGGGGCGCGCGTCTTCGCGATGCGAATCTGGCTGAAGCCCGACAAGCTGGCCGCCTACGGGCTGAGTCCGGCGCAGGTCAGCGCGGCCCTTGTGGCCAACAACGCCCTGGCCGCGGTCGGCGCCACCAAGGGATCGTTCATCTCGATCAACATGAACGCCGCGACCGACCTGCACACAGCGGAGGAGTTCAGGCAGCTGGTCATCAGCCAGCAGAACGGCGCCATCATCCGGCTTCGCGACGTCGCCGACGTCGTCCTCGGGGCGGAAAACTACGACACGACGGTGCGCTTCAGCGGCGAGAGCGCGACCTTCATCGGGATCTTCGTCCTGCCGACCGCGAACGCCCTGGACGTGATCGACCGGGTGAAGCTGGCCGTGCCCGAGATCGAGGCGGCGCTGCCCGCCGGACTGCAGGTGACGGTTCCCTACGATTCGACGGCCTACATCCACGATGCGATCAACGAGGTCACCAAGACCCTCATCGAGGCGCTGGCGATCGTGATCGTCGTCATCTTCCTTTTCCTCGGCTCCGTGCGCTCGGTCATCATCCCGATCATCGCGATGCCCCTGTCGCTCGTCGGCGCCTGCTTCCTCATGCTCGCGATGGGCTTCACGATCAACCTGCTGACGCTCCTGGCGATGGTGCTGGCGATAGGGCTCGTCGTGGACGACGCGATCGTCGTCGTTGAGAACATCCACCGCCACATGGAGGAGGGCCTGCGGCCGCTCGATGCGGCGCTGAAGGGCGCGCGGGAGCTCGGCGGGCCCGTCATCGCGATGACGATCACGCTGGCGGCCGTCTACGCTCCGATCGGTTTCCAGGGGGGCCTCACCGGGACGCTCTTCCGGGAGTTCGCCTTCACGCTCGTCGGCGCGGTCATCATTTCCGGGGTGGTCGCCCTGACGCTCTCCCCGATGATGTGCTCGCGCCTGCTCCGGCACGACACGGCGAAGAAGGGCTTTGCGCACTTTCTCGACACCACGTTCGACAGGCTGCGGGGCCGCTACGAGGCGCTGCTTTCCTGGGTGATGCAGACCTGGCCCATCATGCTGATCCTGCCGGTCGTCGCCATGGCGCTCATCTGGCCTTTCTATTCGATGACGAAGCAGGAACTGGCGCCCGACGAGGACCAGGGGCTCATCATCTGCTTTTCGACGGGGGCCTCCAATGCGAACATCGACCAGACGGCCGTCTACGGAGGCCAGGTGGAAAAGGTCCTCCGCACCTTTCCCGAGACGCGGAACATCTTCCAGGTATTCGGGGCGATCTCCAGCAGCGCGGTGAGCGGCATAGCCAATTCCTCGATTGCGGGCATGGTGCTGAAGCCCTGGAGCGAGAGGACGCGGGGGACGCTTGAGCTGCTGCCCCAGGTGAACGCCAAACTCGCGTCGGTGGCCGGCTTCAAGACGGCGGCGATCCTCCGGCCCCCGCTGCCCGGCGGCGGATCCGGCCTGCCTGTCCAGTTTGTTGTCCTTTCGACCGACACGCCCGAGCACATGGCCACCGTGGCGGACGCCCTCGTCGCGAATGCGATGCAAAGCGGCCTGTTTGCCTACGCCGACAGCAGCCTCAAGCTCGACCAGCCCCAGGGCAACGTGGTGATCGACCGGGAAAAGGCGGCCCTGCTCGGGGTCAACATGCAGGGGGTGGCCGGCGACATCGGCTCGATGCTCGGGGGCGGGTACATCAATTATTTCAACATCCAGGGCAACAGCTACAAGGTGATCCCGCAGGTCGAGCGGACCGGCCGGCTCAATCCCCAGCAGCTGGGAGACTACTACGTGAGGACGGGCAACGGCCCCCTGGTGTCCCTCTCGACCTTTGCCTCGCTCGCCACCAAGGTGCAGCCGCAGACGCTGAACCACTTCCAGCAGCTCAATTCGGCGACGATTTCCCTGGCGCTCCGGGGCGGCGTTTCGCAGGGCCAGGCCCTCGACTATCTCCGCAACCAGGCATCCATCCTCTTTCCCCAGGGCTACTCGATCGACTACGGCGGCCAGTCCCGGCAATACGTCCAGGAGGGGAACACGCTCATCCTGGCGTTCGTCTTCGGGGCGATCATCATTTTCCTCGTGCTGGCGGCGCAATTCGAGAGTTTCCGCGATCCGCTGGTCATCCTCCTCGGCAGCGTTCCGATGACGCTCGTCGCGGCGCTCGCGTTCCTCTTCCTCGGATTCTCGTCGATCAACATCTACACCCAGGTCGGCCTCATCACCCTGGTCGGGCTGATCAGCAAGCACGGAATCCTGATCGTCCAGTTCGCAAACCAGCTGCAGGAGGAGGGCATGGGGAAGCTCGCGGCGATCGAGCACGCCGCCGGCGTCCGCCTCCGGCCGATCCTCATGACGACGGCCGCCATGGTGCTCGGCACCGTGCCCCTCGTCATCGCGACCGGAGCCGGCGCCGCCAGCCGGTACGCGATGGGCATTGTGATCGTGACCGGCATGACGGTCGGCACGTTCTTCACCTTGTTCGTCGTTCCCTCGGCCTACATGCTCATCGCCCGCGACCACGGCAAGAAACCTTCCGAAACCAATCTCAAGCCCGCCCATTCATGAAGTTCCACTCCGTCCTCCGACTCCAAGCGACCCTGGCGTTCGCCTGCGCCGCGGTCTGCGCCCTTCGCGCCCAGGCGCCGAATCCGGGACCCGGCGAGGCGAGCCCGCAGGGGCCGATGGCATCCGTCCCAAGCCCGCTCGACCTGAACGGGGCGATCCGCTATGCCGTCGACCACAATTACGCGATTCTCCAGGCGCGGGAGCAGATCCGACAGCAGGAGGGGGTGATCATCCAGGTGGAATCCGCCTCGATCCCGAACGTCTCGGCAAACGGCGGCTACCAGCGCAACAAGGGCTCGATCTCAAGCTCCTATCCCCCGGAAACCTCCCAGTGGGAGGTTCAGTTGAAGGCGACACAGGCCCTGTTCGCCGGAGGCGGCATAAGGTCGTCGATTCTCGGCGCGAAACTCGGCCGCGACGCCGCGCTCTCCGACCTTCAGGGCACCATCAACGCGGCGCTGCTCGATGTGCGGACGCATTTCTACACTGTGCTGCTGGCCCGCGAAAAGGTGCAGGTCCAGGAGGAGAACGTGAAGCTCTTCGAGCGCGAGCTGCAGGACGCCCAGAACCAGTTCAAGGCGGGCTCGGTCTCGAACTTCGAGGTGCTGAGGGCCGAGGTGTCCCTGGCCAATGCGCAACCCGACCTGATCACCGCCCGAAACGAGTACCGAATCGCGATCGAGCAGCTCAGGCAGTCGCTCGGCGTCCCCGCGGGTTCGCGCGGCGCGGCGACGGTCTTTCCGGAGGTGATCGGCTCACTCGACGTGACCCAGGAGAGTTACGCCCTGGATTCGGCGCTTGCCTCGGCCCATGAGCAGCGCCCGGAGCTGACGAGCCTTTCCAGGCGGCGGGAGGCCGGAGAACAGTCGGTCGCCACCGCAAGATCGACCTATTACCCAAGCGTGGCGGCGTTCGGTGAATATGAGTGGCTTGGCGTCGGATTGTCGCAGGGGAGCAATCTCAGCGCGAACGGATGGCTCGTCGGATTGCAGTCATCCTGGTCGATTTTCGACGGCCGGGCCACGGAGGGCCGGGTCCGCCAGGCCCGCTCCCTGGTCGAACAGGCGCGGATTTCCTACTCCTCCGAGGAGCTCGCGATCGACGTCGAGGTGCGCCAGGCGCTCTCGTCCCTGGAGGAGGCGGCCGAACTCGTGGCAGCCTCGAAGAAGACCGTGGGCCAGGCGGACGAAGCCCTGCGCCTTGCCAATGCCCGCTATCACGCGGGCACCGCCACCCAGCTCGACGTCCTGACAAGCCAGGTGTCGCTTACCCAGGCGCGAACCAACGAGCTGCAGGCCAATTACACGTACCTGGTCGCAAGCGCCGCCATGAGGAAGGCGGTCGGCCGCAGCGACGCGATTGTGGGCAACTGAAACGCACCGGAC
>CAZSEH010000006.1:11745-28125 GCA_964605835.1 uncultured Opitutaceae bacterium | reverse complement strand
AGAGGTTTCCAATAGTCGGCCGAAGCATTGATAAGCGGGCCAAGCCATGAAAGTTGTCCGGGTTGTCTCAATCGTGCTGGTCATAGGGGCGGCCTGCGCCGTCTTCCTGGCGTCCATTGCCAGGTATTCCGGCTTCCAGACGTGGGCCGTTCGCCGGGCCCTTTCGAATTCCCCGTACCTGAGGGGATCGGTTGAGTCCGTAGCCGCGGATACCGGCCAAGTCCGGATCCGGGGTCTGCGGCTCGAGCGGAACGGGATGGTCCTGGACATTCCGTCCCTCGAATCGGAGCTGCCCGTCCTGCCGGCCGTGATCCGGCGCCGAGTGGCGGTCCAACGGCTCGTGGCCAAGGGATGGGTCCTCGATCTTACGAAGGCCGCGCCGGCGCGGGCCGATCCGGTGGGCCTTCCCGCTGGGGCGGCGGGAATTTTCAGGGGGATTTTTTCCGGCCTGAGGCTCCCCTTCGACCTCTCGGTGAGCGCAGTCGACCTGGAGGGGGACGTGATCGTGCCCCGGCCCAACGCGGGCGCTTCCGTGCCGCTGACCGTCCATGTCGTTTTCAGCGGAGGCGGCCTGGAGGCGGGCAGGGGCGGACGCTTTGCCTTCAATCTGAGCGCGGCATCGGCCGGCCAGCCCGTGAAGGCCATAGCCGTGACCGGAACGCTGGATGCAACCTTGGCAACGCCCCGCTCTTTCACCCGCGCGTCGGCGCACATGCGCGCCGACGCCAAGGGGCCCAAGTTCCCCGACGGTGTCCGCATCTCGGCCGACCTTGCTGCGTCCGAGGGGCCGGCTGGCGAAAACTACACGCTCGCCCTCGCGGGCGAAACCAAGGAATTGGCCACGGTCGCCGCCGGATTCTCGCGCGGCACGGGACGGGTGTCCGGCACGTGGAAACTCGACATCCGCGACGACGACCTCGGCCCGTTCGCGTTCGGGCGCCCGCTGCCGCTGTTCGACCTCGAGGGATCGGGGCGCTTCGATTCCGACGCCTCGCTGGCCCAGGCGCAGGTGAGCGGAAGCCTGAATGCGACGGCGGACCGGCTCGCCGCGGTGGATCCCGGGTTTTCCGCGATCGGCGCCGTTAAGCTGACGGCCGATTTCGACCTCACCCGGAGGGGGGCCCTCTACCGGGTCGACCACCTTCGCGCGGCCCTGTCCGGCGAGCATCCCGTCCTGACGGTTCAATGCCTGCAGGCCTTTGCCTTCAACGCGGGCACCGGCGAATTGCAGGTGGCCGACGCTGCGCGCGACCTGGTCGGGGTGACCCTTCAGGGCGTTCCCCTGGAATGGGCCCAGCCGTTTTTGCCTGGAGTGGAATTGACCGGCAGCCCCGTGCGCGGAGACCTCGTTGCCCTGGCGGGCGGCGGCGGACTTGCGCTGCGGACAAGGACACCGCTTGAATTCGCGGGGCTTTCGATTGCGAGCAACGGGCGGCCCGTGGCGCGGGATGTCGGGCTGCAGCTCGAGTTTTCGACCGATTACACGCCCCAGGGCTGGCAAGTCGAAGTGTCGCGCTGCTCGGCGACAGGGCCGGCTCCGGGAAGCGGTCCCCACACTGAAGGCCAGCCGGACCTGAGATCAGCCCTGTTCACCCTTTCCGCCAAATGCGGGCAGCTGGCCGGCGCGAACCAGCCGATAAAGGCTGCCGGCCATCTCGATGCGGGACTGCCGGTTCTCCTGGCGCAACCGGGCCCCGCCTCGATCCTCCGGCCCGGGGCCGGCCGGGCGCTGGCCAGCGGAAAGCTCGCGTGCGATTTCTCAGCCAACCTGGCCGGGCGGCGCCTGCTGGAAATGAAGCTCGCGTTCACGAATCTCGTCCTCGCCGGGCCGCTGGAGATCCAGCCCGCCGGGGCGGCCGAGGGGTGGGAGGGGCCCGTTCCCCTGGCGGACATAACTTCGAACGCACGGTTCGAGTTCGGCGCCGACGGCCGGGTGGCCGTGACGCTGCCGGTCGTTTTGCAGAAGGACGGCGCCAAGTCGGATGCCACGCTGACCGGAAACGTTTTTCGGGAGGGCCGGACGCTTGTGATCGAGGGCGGGCTGGCGTCGACCCGTCTCGTGGTCGACGACTTTGCGCCGCTGGCGGACGTGTTTGGCTGGGGAGAGAACACCCCGGCCGGCGTTCAGGCGGCGGCCGCGACGGCAAATGAGCCTGTGCCCGCCAGGGTTTCCCCATGGGCCGGCCTTGGGGGCCAGCTGAAGGTGGCCCTGGCGCGCGTGGAGTGCGCAGGCACCGCATTTTCGGATGTGAGCGGAACCGTTCGCGCCGAGGCTTTGTCCCTGCAAATCGACGGATTCCATTTCCGCTTCGAGGATGGCGGCGATGCGCGGGTGAACGGCGCCCTGTCATTCGCGCCCGGCGCCCTGCGGCCCTATTCGCTTCGCGCCGATCTCGCCATCGATGACTTCAACGCTGCGCCGGTATTCAACGCGGTGAATCCGGACGAGCCCCCGACCGTTGAGGGAAAGTTCGACGTGACGGCCCACGTTTCCGGAGATGGAGCGGATCTTGCCGGCCTGGAGGGCCGCATTCGCGGCGACTGCCAGGCCACAAGCAAGGGGGGGACCTTTCGCGCGCTGTCGACAAGCGTCGCGCCAAAGGCGGGGAGTGCGGGGACAATCGGCGCAGCCGTCGCATACCTGGGCAGCGTGACGAGCGCGATCACGGGCCGGAAGGACGCCGGCGACATGTCGAGCCCCGCGCAGGCGGTCGCCGGATTTGCCAGGTTTTTGAGCCCCATTCAGTACGATCAGATGAGCCTTGTGCTCCTGCGCGATGAGTCGCTGGACACCGTCCTGAAGGATTTCGCGCTTATCACTCCCGAGACCCGGCTGGGAGGGACCGGCCGGTTGTCGAACAAGGAGGGCGTCTCACTCCTGGCGCAGCCGCTCTCGATGGATTTCAAGCTCCGCGCCCGCGGGCACGAGGCCGAACTGCTCAAGTATCTGGGAGCCCTCGATCCGAAAAGGCCGGACGACCTGGGCTACCTGCCCTGCACGGTTCCGATCCACGTCGGGGGAACGCTCGCGAAGCCGGACCAGAGCCAGCTTGATGAGGCCCTGGTGAAGCTCGCCGCCGAGCGGGGCGGCGCCGGGCAGTTCCTGAACAAGCTTCTCGGGAAGTAGGAATCCCCGCATTGCGCATTTTTTGGCGTCGATGGCTATTGCATGTCGGGCGGGCGGCCCTAACGTCTTCCCCTTGCCGTGCCCCACCCCTTGAGATCGATTGGCGCCCTGTTCACGACAGGAGCGTTGAGACGCCGTTCGCTCCTTCCCAGACCGGTCGAGTGGCTGGCTGGAGCCATGGTTCTTCTGCTTTACCGCGTCCGCAGCCGGGGCGCGGAGAGGGTGCCGGCCCGCGGGGGCGCTGTGGTCGTCGCAAACCACCTTTCGTACATCGACGCCGTCATCCTGCAGCGCGCGTGCCGCAGGCCGCTCCGATTCGTGGGGTACCGCGGATTCAACACGCACTGGTTTTTCGACTTCGTCTACCGGCTCGCCGGGGTGATCCTGATCTCGCCGGAGCGCCCGACGGCCGGCCTCAGGCGGGCCATCCATGCGCTCAGGTCCGGGGAAGTCGTCTGCGTCTTTCCGGAGGGGGCGATTTCAAGGACGGGCCAGCTCATGAGGCTCCACAAGGGGTTCGTGGTGATGGCGCGGTCCGCGGGAGTGCCCGTGATCCCGGTGTCGGTCGACGGCCTGTGGGGATCGGTATTCTCGTTTGCCGGCAACAAGTACATCTGGAAGTCGCCCCGTCTCATGCCGACGGAGGTCTTTGTCGCCTTCGGCCACGCGATACCGCCGGCCGAGGTCGACGTGGCTGACGTTCGCAGCATCCTGCTCGACCTCGGGGCCGAGGCTTTCGCCGAGCGGCGGTTCCTGAGGCGGCACATCGGGCGGGAAATCGCCCGCGCCCTGGCCAGGCGGCCCGGGCGGGTCGTTGCCATCGACCGCACGGCCGAACGCCGCGAGGTCACCTCCTACCAGCTCATTGGCACGGCCGCAATCCTCGCCAAATGGCTGAGGAAGGAGGTTCCGGAACGGCGCGTGGGCATCGTCCTGCCGCCCGGGGCCGGCGCCCTCGTGGCCAACGTGGCGGCGGTTTGGGCCGGAAAGGTCCCGGTCAACTTCAACTTCACGGCCAGCCGCGACTCGATCGAGGCGAGCCTGAAGCTTGCGGGCGTCGTCACCGTGCTTTCGGCCGACGCGATGCGCGAAAAACTCCCCCTTTTCCCGTGGCCGGAGCGCACGCTCGACCTTCGGGGGGTGATAGCAAAGGCCGGGGGGCGGCGCGCAATCCTGCCGTGGGCGCTGGCCGCCTGGGTCCTGCCCAACCAGTGGATCGCCGGACTGCTTCGCCAGCCGCGCACGGGCGACGGCGCCGAGGCGGCCCTGGTTTTCACGAGCGGTAGTTCCGGCGAGCCCAAGGGCGTCGTCCTCAGGCATCGGAACATCCTGGCCAATTGCACGCAGATTTCCTCCCTCTCGATCCTCCCGCAGAATGCCGTCATGCTCGGGTCCCTGCCGCTCTTCCACAGCTTCGGGTGCACCGCGACCATGTGGTATCCCCTCCTGCGCGGTTGCGGGCTGGTCACGGTGCCGAGCCCCCTCGACGCGCGGCGGATCGTCGATGCGATCCAGGACGAGAAGGTCACGGTGATGATCGGGGCGCCGACTTTCCTGCGGCCGCTCCTCCGCAAGGCGCAGTTGCACGAGCTTCGGTCGCTCAGGCTGGTGGTCGCCGGCGCCGAGAAACTGTCGCCCGAGCTCCACCGGGATTTCCTGCGCGTATTTCACATCGACATACAGGAGGGATACGGCCTCACGGAGACCTCTCCGGTCGCCAACGTGACCCAGCCCGACCCCCAGATCACCTCCGCGGGCGCGGATCGCCAGATCGGAAAGAAGACCGGCACGGTCGGGCGGCTCATGCCCGGGATGACGGCGCGAATCATGGATCCAGACACGGGCGCCAGCCTGCCCCTGACCTCGACCGGCATTGTGGCCCTTCGGGGCGCGAATGTTTTCGACGGCTATCTGCTGAACAAGTCGGCCAGCGACGCCGTCCTGCGCGACGGCTGGTTCGTGACCGGGGACATCGGACGGTTCGATGACGACGGATTCCTCACGATCGACGGCCGTCTGACGCGTTTCTCGAAGGTCGGCGGGGAGATGATCCCGCACGGCGTCGTCGAGCAGGAGCTCGTGGACGCCTTCGACATAGACCAGACAGAGAAGACGGTCATAGTCGTGCTGGGCGTGCCCGATTCCGCCCGGGGCGAGGAACTCGTCATTCTCGCCACGCACGACCTCGATCCCGAGGCGGTCCGGGTGCGCCTGAGCGCCGCCGGCCTGCCCAATCTCTGGATCCCGCGCCAGGTCATCCGAATCGAGAAGATTCCCCTGCTGGGATCCGGCAAGCTGGATATCCGGGCCTGCCGCGAGGCGGCCGCGCTCGCGACCGCAAACCGACGTTAGCCGCTCAGGCGACCGCCTTTTCGCCGGCCGGCTTGGTCGCTGCGAGCGGAAGCTCGAGGATGAACGTGGCGCCGTGGTTCGTGCCGTCGCTCTTCGCGGTCAGGGTTCCGCGCATGTCCTTTGCGGCCAGAACGCTCGAATGAAGCCCGAATCCGTGGCCGTTGATCTTGGTCGTGAAGCCATGCTGGAAGATATGTCTCATGTTCTCCGGCGGGATGCCCACGCCATTGTCCTGCACGATGAATCGCAGCGTGCCCTCCGGGCTGGATTCGATGCACAGGGTCATGACCTTTTCGTCCTTCCTGCAGCTGTCGAGGGCGTACTTCGCGTTCCGGATGAGATTGATGAGGATCTGGAGAACCTTTCCGCGCTCGGCCATGACGTCGGGCGCCGGGTCCTCGAAATTGCGGACGACCTTGATCTCATGGCGGATCAGAGCGCCGGAGTTCATCCGCAGCGAGTCCTCCATCAGCTGGACGGGCGAAATGGGCTCGAGGAGCCCGGCCATGGTCGCGTAGGTCTGCTGCATCGTCACGATCTCCTTGATGTGATCGATGTCCTTTTGGAGTGACCCGACCTCCTTGACGAGCCGCGCCTGCTCGTCAGCCAGCTGCGCGGAGAGGGCCGCCAGGAAATCGGGCACCCGCTTCCCCTTGGGGTCGCCGGTGATGAACGCCGCCAGGTCCCCGGAGTGGTCCTTCAGCAGGGCCGCCAGCTTGGTCAGGCTCGCGGACTTGGACTGCTTCAGGCCGCTTTCAATCACGGAAGTCGAAACATTGAGGCTGTTGAGGACGTTTCCGACGTTGTGGAGGACGCCGGTTGCCACTTCGGCCATTCCCGCCAGGCGCGATGCGTCGATCAGGTCCCTGCGCGTCGCTTCCAGGGCCGTTTCCGTCTCCCTGGCGGCGGTGATGTCCTCGGTGATGCCGAAGGTGCCGACGACTTGGCCCGCTTCATCGCGCAGCGCCAGCTTGCACGACCGGATCCAGGTGATGCGGCCGTCCGACCACACCACCTTGCCCACCTTGTCGAGCATCGGGGTGCCGGTCGCCATGACTTCCTCCTCCTCCTGCCGTGCGAGTCTCGCATAGGCCGGGGAGAAAAGGTCGGCATCGGTCTTGCCCAGAAGTTCGGCGGAGCTTGAGCATCCGTGACGGGCGGCCTTCGACTTGCTCACCGCTATGAATCGCGATTCCCGATCCTTGAAGTAGACAAAATCCGGGATGTTCTCGAGGAAGTTGCTGACGAGCGCCCGCTTGAGCCGCAGTTCCTGCCCGTGTTCCTCCGGGCCTGGAAGGGGTGGAATCATCGGCGAGGGAGGGGTTCAGGCCGCCGCGGCCACCGCCGCGGGCAGTTCCAGGGTGAAGGCGGCCCCGGCGCCGGGTCCGTCGCTTTGCGCGGTCAGCGTTCCGCCCATCTCCCTGGCGGCGAGGATGCTCGTGTGGAGGCCGAATCCGTGGCCGTGGGCCTTGGTCGTGAAGCCATGCTGGAAGATCCTGACGAGGTTCTCACGCGAAATTCCGGCGCCATTGTCCTGCACGGTGATGCGGACCCGGCCTTCGGCGCCTTTCTCGATCCTTATCCGGATCACCCTGTCCCCGGCATTTCGCGTGTGCAGGGCGTGCCTTGCATTGAGGATCAGGTTGGCGACGATCTGAAGCACCTTGCGGCGCTCGGCCATGATCTGGGGCACGGCCTGGAATTCGCGCACTATGCTCACCTCATTGCGATCCCGGGCTCCCAGGTTCATGCGGAGGGAATCCTCCATCAGCCCCACCGGGTCGAACGGTTCGACGACCCCCGCCGTCGCCGCGTAGGCCTGCTGCATGGCCACCGTCTCCTTGATCTGGTCGACATCCTTCTGCAGCAGCGTGATTTCGTGCAGCAGGTGGCTGTGCTCCTCCTGGTAGTGGCGGGCAAGCGATTCCAGAAACTCGACGACGCGCCGGCCCCGCGGATCGTTTGTGAGGAATTCGGCGAGGTCGCCCTTGTGCTCATCGAGCAGCGCCGAGAGCTTGGCCAGGCTGTTGGTCTTGAAATGGTGCAGGCGCATCGCGATCACGGATGCGGAAACGTTGAGGCTGCTGAGCACGGTGCCCACGCTGTGCAGGACATCCGTCGCCACCTCCGCCATCCCCGCGACGCGCGACGCGTCCATCAGGTCCCTGCGCGCGCTCTCAAGCGCGGCCTTGTTCGCCACCTCCCGGGTCATGTCCTTGCTGAGGCCGAACGTGCCGATTATCTCGCCTTTGGCGTCCCGAAGCGGAAGCTTGCTCGTGAGGGCCCAGGTCACCCTCCCGTCCGGCCACGTCTCCTTCTCCAGCTTTCCAATGACGGGCTTTCCCGTCTTCATGATCCGCTGCTCGTCCTCGAGGGCGCTCCTGGCGTGGGCTTCGGAAAAATAGTCGAAGTCCGTCCTGCCCTCGATCTCCTTCACATCCTTTGCGCGGAAAAGGACGGCCATCGACTGGCTTAGCGCGATGAACTGGCCCTGGCGGTTCTTGAAATAAACGCAGTAGGGAACGTTTCCCAGGAATCCATTGACCAGTGTGCGTGCGAAGCGCAGCTCCTCCCCGGCTCCGGCCGCACCGGGCGCCGGCAATGAATCCGGCCCCGCCGTCGGAGGATCCAGCTCCGAAGAGGATTGAAGCGGCGTTGGCATCGGCGGTCGGGCCGTCTCAACCCGTGGCAGCGTAGACAACCGGAGAAACGGGGGATTCCTTGAGGTATCGCGACAGAACGGCGCCCATATGGTCGGCGCGAATCGGCTTGGTCAGGAAATCGTCCATGCCGGCCTCGAGGCAATCGCGCCGATCGCTCGGCAAGACGCTGGCCGTCATCGCGATTATCCGCAGAACGGCGGGGAAAGCCGGGTCGCCGGCGGCCTGGGCCCGCCGAATGCGCCGGGTGGCCTCGAGTCCGTCCATTTCCGGCATCTGGGCGTCCATGAGGACGATCAGATAGGGGCGCTTCTGGATCGCTTCGATCGCCTCCCGGCCGTTGGTGGCCAGATCCGCGGAATACCCGAGCTGGCGGAGCTGGAGCAGGGCGACCTTCTGGTTCACCGGATTGTCCTCGACGACCAGGATGGGCAATTCGTGGGAGGAAGCCGGCGCTTTCGGCCCCTCGGCCTCGGGCTCGCGGTCTGCGCCCGGTTTGGCTGCAGGGGTCGTCAGGATCCTCCGCAGATTGGCGCGCAGCCTGTCCGGATGGATCGGCTTTATCTCGCACCCGTCAAAGCCCTTCAGTTTCATCTGCGCGGAATTCAGCCGCTCGCCGCTCGATGTCAGCAGGATGATGGCTGGGCGTCCCTGCGAGGCATCGGCGCGGATGGCGGTCCCCAGTTCGATCCCGTCCATCAGGGGCATGTGGAAATCGATGATGACTAGCTCGTACGGCGCGCCCGCCTTGGTTGCCCGGGTCAGTTCCTCAAGGGCCTCCTGGCCCGATTCGACGACGGCGTGCTTCGTGCCCCAGACTTCCAGAAGATTCTTCATCAGGGTTCGGTTGGCCGGATTGTCGTCGACGGCGAGGATGCGGCGGCCTGAGAGGGGGAGGGGGGCGATCTCCTCCAGGGCGGCAACGGCGGAGGCGGGCGCCAGTTCGACGGTGAACCAGAAGGTCGACCCCTTGCCTGGCGAGCTGGTGACGCCGATTTCGCCGTGCATCAGCTCGACCAGCCGCTTGCAGATCGCCAGGCCGAGGCCCGTGCCGCCGAACCGCCGCGTCGTCGAGGAATCCGCCTGCACAAAGGCCCGGAATAGCCGGGATTGGAGCGGCGCGGGAATGCCTATGCCGGTGTCGACGACCTCGACCCGCAGGCAAACCTTCTCGGGGTCAGACGGCGCGAGCGAAACCTTGAGGACAACCTCGCCCCGGGAGGTGAACTTGACCGCGTTGCCAAGCAGGTTGAGGACGACCTGCCTCAGGCGCATGGGATCGCCCTGGATGAATCGCGGCACGGTCGGATCGATGTCCATCACCAGCTCGATGCCCTTCCGGAAAGCTGTCTCGGCGTGAAGGTCGATCGCCAGCTCGAGCGACTCGGCCAGGTCGAAATCGATGGATTCCAGCACCATGCGTCCGGCCTCTATCTTGGAGAAATCCAGGATGTCGTTTATGATCGTCAGGAGCGAATCGCAGCTGCGGCTGAGGGTCTCCGTGAAGTCGCGCTGCTCGGTGGATAGGTCGCTGCTCAGGAGCAGGTTAGCCATTCCGATGATCCCGTTCATCGGCGTGCGGACCTCATGGCTCATGTTCGCGAGGAATGCGCTCTTTGCCCGGTCGGCCAGTTCGGCAGCCTCTTTCGCCAGCTGCAGATCGACCTCCACCTTGGCCCGCCGGGTGATCTCCACGTGCAAAGCTGCGTTGGACGCCTCGAGATCCGCCGTTCTTTCCTGCACGCGCCGCTCGAGCTCCTCGGCATGGGCGCGCGTTTCGCGCAGAAGGTTCCATTTCTCGGTCAGCGCGTTCGCCAGCTGGAGAACCTCGATCGTGTCGAATGGCTTCTTGAGGATGACGAGCTGGTCCGAGCCGCCGATCCGGGTGAGCATCTCGTCCCAGGAATAGTCCGAATAGGCCGTGCAAATCACGATCTGGAGGTCCGGCGCCGACTTCCAAAGCTGGATTGTGGTCTCGACGCCGTCCCATCCCGGCGGCATGCGAACGTCCACAAACGCCATCGCATAGGGCCGGCCCTCAGCGTTGGCCTTCTTGACCATCTCAAGGCCTTCCTGACCCTGGTAGGCGGAATCAACGGGGAACACCTTGGCGGACACCCGCGGTTTGTCGCCGGCACCCAACAGCTCGTCTTCCAACGCCGCAAACGAAGCCGCCGCCTCGCTGACGGGAGGACAGAGGATCTTGCGAACGTCAGTGTGGATAGCCGGGTTGTCGTCGATGACGAGGACACGGTTGTTCCGCTCAGGCGTCGTTGACATGAGAAATGGGGTGAGACGGCCTAATGGGATGGGTCGTCCAACGTCAAATGATCGACACAACTGGGAAAAAATCAACCCCCGTGGTTACCCCAGGCGGCGGGTGGCGGGTCCGTTTGCTCAGCCGATAGCCTGCGGGTCGAGCAATCCGACCCACTGCGATTCGCAAGAAAATCAAATGTAACAACTTAAGATATCTACCGGACGACCCGGGCGCTGCCACCGCCCATGACCTTTTCCACTTCCTTGGCGCTGGCCATGGACGTGTCCCCCGGGGTGGTCATGGCGAGGGCGCCATGGGCTGCGCCGTAATCGACCGCCTTTTGGGGGTCGCCGGTCTTGAGGAAGCCATAAATGAGCCCGCTTGCAAAACTGTCGCCGCCGCCCACCCGGTCCAGGATCTCCAGGGCGGGGTATTTTCGGCTCTCAAAGAATTTCCCGCCCGTGTAGCAAATGGCGCTCCAGTCGTTCTTTGTGGCAGTGATTACCTTTCTGAGGGTCGTGGCGGCCACCTTGAAGTTGGGGAACTCAGCCACCGCCTTGGTGATCATCTTCTTGAATGCGTCGGTTTCGATGTGGGTCAGCTGCTCGTCGGCGCCTTCCACCTCGAAACCCAGGGAGGCGGTGAAATCCTCCTCATTGCCGATCATGACATCGACATACTTTGCGATCTCCCGGTTGACCTCGCGGGCCTTCTTCTGCCCCCCGATGCTCTTCCAAAGGGAGGGCCGGTAGTTGAGGTCGTAGCTGACGACGGTTCCGTGCTTGTTTGCCGCCTTGACGGCCTCGATCGTCAGGGCCGCGGTCGATTCCGAAAGGGCGGCGAAGATGCCGCCCGTATGGAACCAGCGGACTCCCTTCTTCCCGAATATCGCTTCCCAGTCGAAATCGCCCGGCTTGAGCTGGCTGGCCGCGGTATTGCCGCGGTCCGGGATGCCGACCGCGCCCCGGATTCCAAAGCCGCGCTCGGTAAAGTTGAGCCCGTTGCGGACCGACCGGCCAATTCCGTCATCGGCGCGCCAAAGTACGTAGTCTGTCGCCACTCCGCCCTGGAGAATGAAGTCCTCGATCAGGCGGCCCACGTCGTTTTCGACAAATGCGGTGCATACCCCCGTCCGCAGGCCGAAGCACTTGCGCAGCCCGCGGGCGACATTGTACTCGCCGCCGCCTTCCCAGGCCTTGAATTCCCGCGCCGTCCGGATTCGGCCCTCTCCCGGGTCGAGGCGGAGCATGACTTCGCCGAGCGAAATCTCGTCGAATTTACATTCTGTTGATGATTTGATATTTAGGCTCATAATGGGAAATAGGAGATCGCACTGCCGTTTCTATAGTCCGCCGGCCGCCAGCGCCAGGACCGCGGCGGCTGCCGCCAGACAGTAAAAACCAAAGTAGTGCCAGCGGCCCTGGTCGAGCCATCGCGAAAGGAGGCGCAGGGCGAGAAGCCCCGCGACGAAACTGCACGCCATGCCGATCAGGCCGGGGCCGGCAAGGTGCAAAAAGTGGAGTGGATGGGCCTCGGAGGCATTCAGCTTGAGGAGCCTCTTGAGTTCGCGCGCCACGACAGGGGGGGTCAAAAGAACGGCGAGAGCGAAGCTGAACTCCTCGGCCTCCCTTCGACCGTTGCGGGCCAGCAGTCCGACCGAAATCGTGCTTCCCGACCGCGAGAATCCGCGAAAAGGAAGGACCATGCCCTGGATGAGGCCCATTCCAACGGCCGAACCCATGGAAACCTCGGAACCCGTGTCGCTGTTCCGGCGCTTCAATCCGGAGAGGACTATGAGAATGCCGGCAGCCGCCAGGCCTGCTCCGATCAACGGCAGGTTGCCGAAGAGCTCTTCGATTTGGCCTGGGCTTGCGGTGGTCCCCAGGAAGATCCTTTCAATCACGGCCTGGAGGCCCAGGCTGACGGCGCCGGTGCAGGCCGTTGCGATGACGAGTTGGACCAAAACGGTGCGCCAGCGAACGGTGCCGACAAAATACCGGACGGCCCACTTCCTCCAAAAGTAGACCAGGACGGCAAACATCGTCCCGGTGTGCAGCGTGGCGAGAAGGAAGGTGGCCTCCGGCGTGGTGGGGTCGATCCCCATCAGCTTCTCCGCAACGATGACGTGGGCCGAGCTCGACACGGGCAGGAGCTCGGCGGCCCCCTGGACGAGGCCGAGGAGGATGATTTGGAGGAGGCTGATCATCGTCCCCTGAGGGTCAGACCGACACCTTCTTCAAGTCGGCGGCCGACCATTTTCGCTGGCCCGTTTCGACGGCCAGCTCGTTGAAGGCCGCAACCTCGGCCTCCGTGAAGAGGAGTCCGCCGGCCGCGGCCGTCTTCCTGGCAAATTCCGCCTCGGGCTGGCCGGGCAGCATTGCGCGCTCGTTTCCATGGCCCAGAATGTCGGCGAGGACCGCCTTGACGTTTTGCGCCTGGGTCCGCCCCTTTGCGAAGAGGCCCCCGCTCAGGGCCTCGGGGTGTATCACCTGGAAGAAGAAGGCGCAGGAGTGCTTCTCGCCGTCCTCGGCCCAACGGCTGCGCAGGGTCGGCAGGGATCCGCCGATCAGGGCGCCCACGATCTCATTGATGAGCGACAGGCCGTAGCCCTTGTGTCCGCCGAAGGGCAGAAGGGAAACGGCGGCATTCGGATCGGTTGTCGGCTGGCCGTCCTTGTCGACCGCCGCCATCGGGGGCAGGGGCTTTCCCTCGCGCTTGAGCTGCTGGACGCGGCCCATCGCGACAACCGAGGTCGCCCAATCGATCACGATCGGGAAGCCGACCGCATCGGTCGTCGGGAATCCCCAGCTGTGCGGATTGGTGCCCAGGGTCGGGTACTTGCCGCCAAAGGGCACGACCTCGGCAAGCGCGGCCGTGCAATTGGTGTAGGCGATGTAGCCCTTCTTCGCGGCTCCCATCACGTATCCGCCGCCCCACAGGTAGTGGAAGGCGTTGTCGACGGACACCGTGCCGATTCCGTACTGGTCGGCGAGCTTCGTGGCCGCGTCGATCGCCCGGTAGGCGACCGACTGCCCAAGCTTCTTGTTTGCGTTCCAGATCTTCGCCGCGGCGAAACGGGAGGGCTTCTCCTCGATCCGGGCTCCCGGGACGCAGCCGCTCGACCCGCTGCCGAAAAGGTGATCGAGATGGAGCGCCTTCAGGGCGTTGTGGGTGCGGATTCCGTGGCGGGAGGCCTCGGCGCAGAATCGGGCCGCCTCTGCCGCCTCGTCGGCGTCGTAGCCTCGGTGGCGGTAGGCCGCATCGACAAGCGCGTTGTGCTGGGACTCGGGAACGACGCAATAGGTCTCGGGCATGGGAGGATGGGGGTCGGGCCGACGGTTTCAGTTCAGGTTCGCCTGGGCGTGCGGCTTCTTCCCGGAAAGGAAAAGCGTCAGGTTCTCGAGGGCGCAGGTGGCCTGGCGCTGCACGCTCTCGTAGGTGCGCGAGCCGATGTGGGGGGTGATGATCACGTTTGGCAGCCCCAGGAGAGGATGGTTCGGCGGCGGGGGCTCGACGTCGAGGACGTCCGTGCAGTACGCGGCGATTTGATTGGCCTTCAGCGCCTCCACCATGGCCGCTGTCTCGACCAATTCGCCGCGGGCGCAGTTGAGTATGATGGCGTCCTTGCGAAGGAGCTTGAGGCTGTTCGCATTGATCATGTGCTTCGTCTCCGCGGTCAGGTTCGTGTGGAGCGAGATCACGTCCGATGCCTTGAGCAATTCGTTGAGGTCGGTGTACCGCCTGACCCCGAGTTCCGTCGTCAGCGTGTCCGGCCAGTAAATGTCGTAGCCGATGACGTTGAGGCCGAAGGCGCGCGCCCGGATGGCCACTTCCTTGCCGATCCGCCCGAGGCCGACGATGCCGATCGTCTTGCCGAGAATCTCATGGCCGGTCAGCCGCTTCCACTGGCCCTTGGCGACGAAATTGGCCTCCGGAATCAGGTGGCGGACGGCGGCCAGAAGCAGGCAAAACGTGTGTTCGGCGACCGTGGTGTGGTTGACGCCGGGGGTGAAGAGGACGGGGATCTTGAATTCGGTCGCCGACTTCACGTCGATCTTGTCGAGGCCGATGCCGTACTTGCTGATCACCCTGAGCCGGGGCAGGGATTTCTGGATCACCGCGCGGGTGATGGCGTCGTCGCCGCAAAGGAAGGCGTCGAATTGGCCGGCCAATTCGAGCATGCGGGCCTCGGTCAGGGGGCCCCGTTCATTGACGACCTCAAGGCCGGCCTTCTTCAGGAGATCGTGGTGAACGCCCGGAGTGTCTTGAAACGAAGTGGTGGTGAGAAGAACGCGTGTCATGGGGGGACGATTCAACAAGTTTGGCTCCGCCTTGGGAAGTCCAAACCAACATAAGTACACGTGTCCTAATACGGGCCCGTTCCGCCCCGCGCAAAGGGTTTGGCATCGCGGCCAAAAGGTGCTTCGCACTATCCTCGCGTTTCATGAAGCTCAATCCCGCCGCCACCCGCCTGCTCCGCAGACGTCTCGGACCGGGGGTCGTCCGCACGGACGCGCCTTCGCTCGATGCCGCATCGTTTGACGGGATGAAGATCCCGTTTCCGCCGGAGGCGGTCATCTTCCCGCGCACACGGGACGACCTGGGGGCGGTCCTCAAGCTGGCGAACGAGCGGCGGGTGCCCGTGACTGTGCGGGGGCGCGGAACCTCGCTCACAGGGTCGGCGGCTCCGGCCCGGGGCGGGTGGGTGGTCGATCTGCTCGGCTGGAACCGAGTCCAGATCGACGGCGAGGCGGGGATTGCGGAGGCGGAGGCCGGCGCAACGGTCGCCGAGATCCACAGGGCGGCGGAAGCGCGCGGCTGGTTTTACCCGCCGGACCCTTCGTCCAGGGAATACTGCACGATCGGGGGCAACATCGCCTGCAACGCGGGCGGAATGCGCGGGGGCAAGTACGGCGTGACGAGGGACTTCGTCCTTGCGCTCAAGGGCTTCCTGCCGACGGGGGAGTTCGTGAAGTGGGGGACCCCCACACGGAAGTTCTCTGCGGGGTTCAATCTCCGGGACCTGTGGATCGGCAGCGAGGGGATGCTCGGAATCGTGACCGACGCCACGCTGAAGCTCATTCCCAAGCCGGCAGCGCGGTGGACGCTCCTGGCTTCGTTCTCCAATGAGACGGCCGCCTTCCGGGCGGTCCGGGCCCTCTTTGTCGAGAGGATCCAGCCCTCGATCTGCGAGTTCCTCGACCGCTATTCGGTCCTATGCGCGGAGCGGGCGACGGGGACCACCGTTTTCGAGGGACAGCCCGGCCGTCCGGTCGTTCTCCTTGAGATCGCCGGGTCCGCGAGCGAAGTGAGGGAACAGAAGCCGCTGGTGCTGGCCTGGGCGCGGCGGAACGCATTGGCGCACCGCGCGGCCCGAAGTCCCCTGGAAGCCGAGTCGCTTTGGGAGGTCCGCCGCAAGTGCTCCGGAGCGATGTTTGAACTGGGAGACTCAAAATTGAACGAGGACGTCGTTGTGCCCATGAGCCAATATGTCGCGTTCGCCCGGTTTCTCGACCGACTCCGCCGCGATTCCGGGCTGGCGATCCCCACATTCGGCCATCTGGGCGACGGAAACGTGCACGTGAACATCATGTACCACGGAGCCGACCGCAAGGAGTGCCGGGCTGCAGAGAAGGCGGTCGGCAGGCTCATGGAAACAGTCGTCGAATTGGGCGGGGCGATTTCCGGCGAGCACGGCATCGGCCTTGCCAAGACTCCCTTCCTGAAGATCCAGCACAGCGCTGCCCAGATCGGGGCGATGCGGGCTGTGAAGAAAGCCCTGGATCCGCGGGGCATCCTGAACCCGGGAAAGATGTTCGAGCCGTTCCACGTTTGGCGGCACAAGCGCTTGGCGATCAAGCTGCCGTGGGACCATAAATGAGTGAAATTGGCGTGGCGGCGGGCTTGCCCAGGCTGAGCCGCTGGACGGCTTGACAAGGTTTCCCCGCGCCGAGTAGTTTGTCCGACTCACTTAAACTCAC
>CAZSEH010000006.1:0-11645 GCA_964605835.1 uncultured Opitutaceae bacterium | reverse complement strand
CGGCTTGACAAGGTTTCCCCGCGCCGAGTAGTTTGTCCGACTCACTTAAACTCACTTTGCAGAGAAGTGGGCCCTGCGGCCCGCTTTTTTTTTCCACACACTCATACCATGAGCAGCGAAATTCTATCCGTCCTCGAATACATGGAGAAGGAGAAGGGTATTCCCCGTACGGACATGATCGCCACGATTACGAACGCGCTGAAAACGGCCGCCCAGAAAGGCGTGAGTTCGGGGCAGGAACTGAAGATCGAAATCAATCCGAAGAATGGGCAGCTGCATGCCTGGGCGCTTCTCAAAGTGGTCGATTCTGTCAGCAATCCGCGCACGGAAGTCCATGTCGAGAAGGCGCAGGCCCTCAAGCCGGGCGCCCTGATCGGTGAGTTTGTCGAAAAGGAGATCGATCCCTCCTCGCTTGGCCGGATCGCGGCGCAAACCGCCCGCCAGGCGGTGATGCAGCGGCTCCGGCAGTTCGAAAAGGACCGCATCTACGACGACTTCAAGGACCAGGTGAGCAACATTGTCACGGGCACCGTGCGAAGGCGCGAGAGAAACGACATCTATGTCGATCTGGGCAAGGCCGAGGCGGTCATGCCGGCGAAGGAGCAGATGCCGGGCGAGGAATACCAGCCCGGGGACCGCATCCGCTCGCTTCTTCTCGAGATCGAGAACACGCCCCGCGGACCGGAGATCATCCTGAGCCGGGCCAGCGGCAAGTTTGTGCGGCGGCTTTTCGAACTCGAGGTGACGGAGATCGCGGATGGCACGGTCAAGATCGAGGCCTTTGCGCGCGAGCCGGGCTACCGGACGAAGATCGCGGTCACCAGCTCCGATCCGAAGGTCGATCCGGTCGGCGCCTGCGTCGGCGCCCGGGGCGCCCGGGTCAAGACCATCGTTCGCGAACTGGCCGGCGAGAAGATCGACATCATCAAGTTCTTCGCTGATCCGAGGGAGATGGTGATCGAGGCCCTGAAGCCGGCCGTCCCCCGCGACATCACCCTCGACGACAAGACCCATCGGATACTTCTCAAGGTAGCGACGGACGACCTCGCGGTGGCGATCGGGCGCAAGGGGCAGAATGCGCGCCTGACCTCCCGCCTGATCGGCTGGCGGCTGGACATCGAGGAGTTCAAGGCGGCCGGCGACGATCCCCGCGGCAATGCCGTGGCTTCGCTCGTCAAGGCATTCAATCTCGATCCGACAATCGCCGGGCGCCTGGTCGACATGGGCATCAATTCGCCCGCGGCCTTCGAGGGCGTTGCGGCGGAGGACCTGGTCGGCGGCGGCTTCACGGCCGACGAGGCCAGGGAAATCATCGCCCGGGTGGGCTCCTGAGGCGCAGGCAGACAGCGTTTAAAACACTGAATGAGCATCCGCATCCACGAACTGGCCAAGCGACACAACATGGAGGGCAAGGACATGCTCGCCTTGCTCAAGGCGCGCGGCTACGTGGCGGCGGACACAAAGTCGGTTTCGAGCACGCTCAGCAAGATTTACGAGGAGGAGATTGAGAAGGAGTTTGCCGCCAAGGCTGCCGCCGAGGCCGCGGCGAGCGCCCCTGTTGCGGCGCCCCCGCCCGCCCCCGTCGAGGCGCCGAAGCTGCGGCACCCCGCCGGTATTTTTGTCAAGACGGCCGGCGACATAGCCCGCGAGCACGAGGCCGCGGCAGCCGCGAAGGCGGCGACCCTGGCGCCACCGGTCGCGCCGCGCGCCGCCCCGGCCCCGCTGCGCCCGGCCGTGAAGGCGCCTCCGGCGCCCCCGCCGTGGCCGGCCTCCCCCACGCCTCCCCCGATCGCGACGCCCAAGCCGGCGCCCGCCGTGCCGAAGCCGGCTCCGGTCGCGCCGGCCGCGCCGGCTGCGCCGGCTGCGCCGGCCCCAAAATCGCCGCCGTCCGTGGCCGTCCGGGCGCCCGTGCCCGCCGCACCCAAGCCGGCCGAGGCGCCCATCGCCCCGGCAAGGCCGGCCGAACCGCAGCCCGTCTCGGCGCCCCCGCCGCTTCCCGTTTCGCAGCCCAAGCCGCCGCCGGCAAAAAGTCCGCCGCCCCTGGCGCCGCCGAACGCAGCCTCCGGGGCCACGGTGACGCAGCAGGGCGACGTCAAGATCATCCATTTCAAGCCGCCCGTCGTCGTCCGCGATTTTGCGACGATCCTCGGGCTCCGCCCCTTCCAGCTTATCTCGGAGCTGATGCAGATGGGCATTTTCGCCTCGATCACGCAGTCGCTGGAGGAGGGTGTTGCGACCAAGGTCGCGGAAAAGCACGGCTTCGTCCTCGAGGTCAAGCACCGCGGGGATCCCTCGGTCCAGCAGCAGGCGCAGAAGGAGCGCGAGAAGAAGAAGCCCGACGAGGACGAGACCCGAAACCTCGCCCCGCGCTCGCCGGTTGTGTGCATCCTCGGCCACGTCGACCATGGGAAGACGTCCCTCCTCGACACGATCCGCAAGGCCAGCGTGGCCGCGGGCGAGGCGGGCGGGATCACCCAGCACATCGGCGCCTATCAGGTCGAATTCAACGGCCGGAAGATCACCTTCCTCGACACTCCGGGCCACGCCGCGTTCTCGAAGATGCGCGCGCGCGGGGCCTCGGTGACGGACATCGCCGTCCTCGTCATAGCCGCCGACGACGGCTTCATGCCGCAGACCGACGAGGCGCTCCAGCATGCGCGAAACGCGAAGGTCGCCCTCGTCGTCGCGGTCAACAAGATCGATGTCAAGGGCGCCAACCTCGACCAGGTGAAGGCGCAGATGCAGCAGCGAGGAATCGCGCCCGAGGATTGGGGCGGCGAGACGATCACGGTGCCGGTCTCGGCGACCAAGGGAACCGGAGTCAACGAGCTGCTCGAGATGATCCTGCTTCAGGCCGACGTCCTTGAACTGAAGGCCAATCCCCAGGGCGAGGTGGCCGCCGTCGTGATCGAGTCCCAGGTGGACGTCGGACGCGGGCCGCTCGCCACCCTGATCGTGCAGCGCGGAACGCTGCGGGTGGGCGACGCCCTGGTGTCCGGCCAGCACTGGGCTCGCGTCCGGGCGATGTATAACGAAAAGGGCGAGGCGATCAAGGAAGCCCTGCCTGCGGCCCCTGTCCGCGTGATCGGCTGGTCCGGGACCCCCGAGAGCGGGGCGCCGGTCCGGGCGGTGAAGAATACCCGCGAGGCGGAGCAGCTTGCCGAGGAGGAGCAGCAGCGGCTGAGGAAGGAGGGTGCCGCCTCGGCGCCGAAGGAAGTCTCCGTCGAGCAGCTCTTCGCCAACATCGCCGCGACGCAGCAGCGCGTGCTCAAGCTCATCATCAAGACCGATGTCTTCGGCTCCGCCGAGGCCGTGCGGAACATTCTCGAGGGGATCAAGAGCGTCAAGGTGCAGCTCGAGATCGTCTCGGCCGAGGTGGGGCTCGTGACCAAGAACGACGTCCTCATGGCCGGGGCCTCGGGCGCCGTCATCGTGGGCTTCAACACGAAGCTCGAGAGCGGCGTGACCCCGCTCGCCAAGCATCACGGAGTGCGGATCGAATCATTCGAGATAATCTACGAGCTGGGCGACAAGGTGCGCGAGATGATGGCCGACCTGCTGGAGCCGGACCTGAAGGAGACGAAGCTCGGGGCGGCCGAGGTCCGGGCGACCTTCCCGCTCGCCAAGGGCTTTGTCGCCGGGTGCCTCGTCACGGAGGGCCGGATCGGGCGCAATGCCGCCGCCCGCCTGCGCCGCGGCCGCGAGGTCGTCCACGAGGGCAAGGTCGGCACCCTCAAGCGCTTCAAGGACGACGCCAACGAGGTGCGCGCGGGCCTCGAATGCGGCGTCAAGCTCGACGATTTCAATGGCTACGAGGTCGGCGACGTCATTGAATGCTACGAGATCCAGAAGGTCCGGGCGTCCCTGTGACGGCGGGTTTCAGCCCGCCTCCGCCGTCCTCTCCCCCATGTCCAACCGCACGGTGCGCATCAATGAACTCGTCCGGCGCGAGCTGAGCGACATCCTGCGCCGCCGGTATCAGTCCGAGGCCGTCGCGATCACGATTACCGAGGTTCGCGTGGCGCCCGACCTGCGGGATGCCCGCGTCTTTGTCGCCATCGTCGGGAGCGGGGAGGAGGAAACCGACCGGATGCGCTGGCTGCGCAGGCAGGCCCCGGCGATCCGGGAGGAGCTCGGCCGGCGAATCGTCCTCAAGTATCTTCCAAAGTTTGAATACGTGCTCGACAAGTCCGCGGACCGCAGCGTGCGCGTCGCGCGGATCCTCGACGAGATCGAGCGGGCGGACTCCAAGGGCCCCGCGCTGCCGGGCCGACCCTGAACGTGGAAAAGTTCTACCCCGATTTTGCCGACGGCTTCAGCCGGCTGACCGCAGCCCTCTCCGGGAGGAGCGTGGCGATTGTCGGGCACGCCCGGCCGGACGGCGACTGCATCGGGGCGCAGGTGGCTCTGGCCCGGGTCCTGGGGGCCCTCGGCCGGGACGTCGTCTGCGTCAACGCGGATCCCGTTCCCCGCCGGCTGCAGTTCCTGGCCGAAGGGCAGGTTTTCCTCCGCACCGACGAGGTCCTGGCGCGGAAGACGGACTGGGCCGCCGTGTTTGTGGATTGCGCCGACCACGCGAGGGCGGGCGTGCGGTTGCAGGCGAGGTTTCCAAATCCGGCTGGAAACATCGACCATCACCTGTCCAATCCGGGGTTTGCCGCGATCAATCTCGTCGACGGCGGCTCTGCGGCGGCCTGCGAGGTGCTGGCGGGCGTCCTGTTCGACGCGGGCCTGCCGCTGGATGCGCGCGCGGCGCAGGCTCTCTTCACGGGCATCCTCACAGACACCGGGCAGTTCCGGTTCAATTCGACCTCGCGGCGCTCCTTTGTCCTCGCGGGGGAGCTGGTCGCCCGGGGGGCCGTCCCCGCCGAGGCCGGATTCGAGCTCTACGAGCGCGAATCCATGGGCAAGCTCCAGCTCGTCCAGCACTTTCTTGCCTCGCTGAACCTGGAATGCGGAGGCCGGGTGTGCATCGGCACCCTGGCCGAAGGCGTCTTTGCCGCGACCTCGACTTCGGGCGAGGACACGGAGGGGCTGGTCGACTACGCGCGGAGCATCGACGGGGTCGACGTGGGGGTCCTCATCGAGGAGCGCTCCGGCGGGGCCGTCAAGGCAAGCCTCCGCGCAAAGGATCCGGGCATGAGGATAGACCTGGTCGCGGCGAAATTCGGCGGAGGGGGACATGCCTGCGCGGCCGGGCTCAACCTGCCTGCCCCGGTTGCGGCGAACTTCCGCCAGCGCCTGATCGCCGCCCTATCCGAGCGCCTCGCCGAGGTCGCCCCGAGGCGGTCGCCCGCCTGATAGAGCCTGCCACCGGCCATGCTGGCTCCCCCAAAAGAACTCGATGGCGTCCTGCTCGTGGACAAGCCGGTCGATCACACGTCGCACGACGTCGTCGCCCGCCTTCGCGGCAAGCTGCGCACGAGGCGGATCGGGCACGCCGGCACGCTCGACCCGATGGCGACGGGGCTCCTCGTCATCCTCGTCGGCAAGTCCACCCGGCTGTCGCAGTACCTGATGAGCGTCGACAAGGAGTACGAGGGCACGATCGAGTTGGGCACGATCACCGACTCGCAGGACGCCGAGGGCCGCGTCATGGAGACGCGTCCCGTGCCGCCGCTCACCGAAGCCCGGCTGCGCGAGGCGATCCTGGGCTTCCTCGGCGACCAATACCAGACCCCTCCCATGTATTCGGCCATCAAGATCGGGGGCGTCCCCCTCTACAAGATGGCCCGAAGGGGCGAGGAGGTGGAGCGCGAGCCGAGGTTCATCCGGGTCATGGACTGGGAGGTGACGCGCTTTGGCCTGCCGAGGTTCGATTTCAGGCTGCGCTGCACGAAGGGCACGTATGTGCGAACCCTTGCCCACGACCTCGGACAGAAGCTCGGCTGCGGAGCCCACCTGGCGGCCCTGCGCCGGACCGCGTCGGGAGCCCTGTCGGTGGCGCAGGCCCTGACGCTCGACCAGATCGAGGCGCTGTCGATCACGGATATTGAGAAGCGGCTGATCCCCGCGCACGCCGCGGCCCCCGCCGGCTTTCTCGTGTGAGCAGCACCCGCCAGTTTTCCTCGACCGAATCCGCAGGCGCCGCCATCGCGCGCGACAGGCCCCTTCATCTCGCGATTGGCATGTTCGACGGCGTGCATCTCGGGCACCGCGCCGTCATCGAAACGGCCGTCCAGTCGGCGCGCGGGAGCGGAGGCCTGGCGGCCGTCCTGACGTTTCGCCCGCACCCGAGCCGCATTTTTTGCCCCCAGCGCCCGACGAGGCTCATCCACGATCCCGGCACCCAGGCCGGCCTTCTCGCCGGGCTCGGCGTCGACGCAGTCATCTTCGAGCCGTTCACGCCCGGGTTTGCGCGGATCGAGGCGGGGGATTTCCTGCCATGGCTGCGTCAGCGCCTGCCAAGCCTCGCCGGCGTGCACGTCGGGGGCGGCTGGCGCTTCGGCGCCGGGCGCGCCGGAAATGTGGCCTGCCTTGTCGAATCGGCCCGCGGAACCGGCATTTCGGTCTCCGGCGTTCCGGCGGTCGAATTCGACGGAGAGCCGGTCAACAGCACGCGGATCCGCCTGCTCCTGGAGTCCGGTGACATTGCCCGGGCGAACGCCCTTCTGGGCTACGCCTACTTCGCCCGCGGACCGGTGATCGCGGGAAAGAAGCTCGGCCGGACGCTGGGATTCCCGACCCTCAACCTGGCCTGGTCGCCCGAGCTGACGCCCCGGTTCGGCGTCTATTTCGTCCGAGTTTCCGGGCGCGGCGCCACTCTGCCGGGCATCGCCAATTACGGCGTGCGTCCAACCGTCGAGAAGGCGGCCGCCCCGCAGCTCGAAACGCACGTGCTCGGGGCCTGTCCCCTGGACGATGGCGACGTCATCACCGTGGAATGGCTTGAATCGCTTCGGCCCGAGATGGCGTTTTCCGGGTTGGCGGAGCTCAGGAGCCGGATCGAGGCCGATGTGGGGGAAGCCAGGGCCTGGTTCGCGCTGCGCGGCCAGTCCTGAGAAAAGACGATGATCCTTTTCGGCGTCGACCTCGGTGGAACGAAAATCGAAGGGGTTGTCGTCGACTCGGACAGGCCCGGCGAGGCCCTTTGCCGGGTGCGGGTTCCCACGGAAGGCGACCGGGGGTACGACCACGTGATCGGCCAGATCGGAAGGCTTGTGTCCGGGATGGAGAAGGAGTCCGGCTGCCGGAGGCCGGCCAGGATCGGATTTGGCACGCCCGGCACCACGGATCCGGCGACCCGGCTGCTCAGGAATTCCAACAGCACGAACCTCAATGGGCGGCCGCTGGGCGCCGACATCTCGAAGGCCCTGGGCGTCGAGGCGAGGCTCGCCAACGACGCGAATTGCTTCGCCCTGGCCGAGGCCCTCTTCGGCGCCGCCCGCGGGCGCGGTGTCGTGGTTGGACTGATACTCGGCACGGGCGTCGGCGGGGGGATCGTGGTCGGCGGGCGCGTGCTGGAAGGCCTGCACGGGATAGCCGGCGAATGGGGGCACAATCCGGTCTGCGGCGAGACGGCGCCCTGTTACTGCGGCCGGAGGGGATGCGTTGAGACCGTTGTCGCCGGGCCCGCGCTGGAGCGTCATTACCGGGAGCGCACGGGCGCATCGATGCGACTGCCCGAGATCGCAGCACTCGCGCTTTCGGGCGAGGCGGCCGCGGTCGCAACCCTCGGGCGGCTCTCCTCCAAGTTTGGCGAGGCAATAGCCGCCCTCATCAACATCCTCGATCCTGACGCGATCGTGATAGGCGGGGGTGTGGGCAACCTCGACATCCTCTATGGGGATGGCACGCGCGAGGCGATCCGGCGCCACCTCTTCAATCCCGAACTTCGGACCGAGCTTCTGCGGCCGGCGCTCGGGGACAGCGCCGGGGTCTTCGGGGCGGCGATGCTGACCCGGTAGCGCGGCGGGGAATTGGCCTCGCATTCAAGGGCGCATTGTGCCGTCCTGAGCACGGTTTGCGGTTGGTCATTCCGCGGCCTTCATAACGCCGGTCCGTCCTGCTGCGAGCGGGCGTTTCGAGGGCATTCCTTGATTGCCCAGATTCCCCCCGTTGCCCATGAAGCGCTCCTTTCTCCTTCTCCTCCTTGTCGCAATGCCGTCGTGCGTATTCGCGCAGGCCCAGGCGACACCCCTGGCCGCCGCCGCGCCGGACGGACGGCCCCATAAGTTCGAGGCGCGCGACCACCGGTTCTGGATCGACGGACAGCCGACCCTGATCGTCGCCGGCGAGATGCACTTCGGCCGCGTCCTGCCGGAGGACTGGGACTTGCGGATCCGACAGGCGAAGGCCATGGGCCTCAATGCCATCAGTTTCTACCTTTTTTGGAATGAGGTTGAGCCCGCCGAGGGGCGGTTCGACTTCACCGGCGGCTGCGACATCCGCCGGGTCCTGAAGCTATGCCAGGACAACGGCATGTGGGCCATCCTCCGCCCAGGGCCCTACTGCTGCGCCGAGACCGAGTTCGGCGGCATCCCCTATTGGACTCTCAAGCATCCGGGTGTCGGGATCCGCACCGACGACCCTCGCTACGTGGCCTGGAGCCGGCGCTACATCGCCGCCGTTGCCGGACAGATTGCGGATCTCCAGGTGACGAGGGGTGGTCCGCTCCTCATGGTCCAGGTCGAGAACGAGTACGGGATCATCGCCGACGGCAACATCGACTACCTGAAGTCGCTGACGCAGATCTTCCGGGAGAATTTCGAGGTGCCCCTGTTCACGTGCGATCCGACGACTCCCGTTTGGGGGAACCCGGCGCTGCGCGTGCCCGGACTCATCTACGGCCGGAACGGACTCAAGGACGACCGGGTGCTCGCGCAGATCGGCCCCGCGGTGGGCGACTTTCCGGTCTACGTTCCCGAAGTCTACACGGCCTGGTTCAGCGGCTGGGGCGAAAAGATCGCCAAGAGGTACCCCATTGAGGCGTCTCTGAAGTGGCTCAACTACCTGCTCGACCACAACGCCTCCTTTTGCATCTATCCCGAATTCGGCGGGACCAATTACGGGTACCTGAACGGCTGCAACTGGTATCTGCCCGTCCAGACGAGCTACGACTATGACGCCCCGATCGACGAAGCGGGCCGGATCACGCCGAGATACCGCGCGTACCGGGAACTTTTCACCCGGCGCCTCAAGATCGCCCCGCCGGAACCCCCGGCGGATCCGCCGGTAATCTCCCTGCCGCCGATCGCCCTCGACGAGAGCGAGCCGCTCCTGGGCCTGCTGCAGTCCGCGCCGACGCGGGTGTCGGACCGGCCGGTTTCGATGGAAGACCTGGACCAGCCGTACGGTTTTGTCCTCTACCGGAAGCGGTTTCCCGAGGGGCTCAGGGGCCGGCTTGAAATCCGCGAGGCCATGGACTACGCGGTCGTGATGGTGAATGGGAAGACTGTTGGCGAGGCATTCCGCGGCTTTGGGCCGGAAAGCTGCCGGGTCGACCTGCAAGAACCGGGTCCGGCCACCCTCGACCTCCTGGTTTACAATCTCGGCCGGATCAGCGTCCCGGTGAGCGCCAAAACCCAGGCTCTCGCCCACAAGGGTCTTGTCGGCGGAGCGTCTCTCGCCGGCCGCGATCTGAGCGGGTGGGAGACCTACTCGCTGCCGTTCGACCGGATCGAGGGTTTCTCAGCCTCCGACGCGCGGCCGGTCGGCCCAACGGTCTATCGCGGGACATTCCCGTTGGAGCAGGCGGGAGGCACCTTCCTCGACATGCGCAACTGGGGGATGGGTGTCGTGTGGGTCAACGGCCACAATCTCGGCCGTTTCTGGGACCGGGGAGGACTCCGTTCCCTGTTCGTGCCCGCCCAATGGCTCAAGGCCGGACGCAACGAAATCCATATTCTCGAACTGCGTGGCGCGCCCAAGGTCCCGCAGGTTACGGGAGGGACGAAGATCATCGAAGAGCCGCCGATGCCGTTTCCGCTGAAGCTCGACCAGGAATTGCCGGCGCTGCCGGTCAGTCCGGGCAGATAGGCGGGCGGGAGTTGGGCGCGGGCCGCCTAAACATTCGGATAGCATTGGTTTGGATCGCACCGCAAGAAATGCGCAGAGCTTCACAAGCCCTGCGCGGCTAACCGTGGCCTCCCGTGCGAAGATGGGCCATGCCGAACCTGATCGACGACATTTTTGCCGGCGACCTGATCTATCTGTCCGCCTTTTGCCTCGCCGGCCTGGCGCTCACGATAGGGCCGATCGCGGTCGTCCTCCTGCTTTCCCCCCGCAAGACCCGCAACACCGAGCACAAGACGGGGCAGGCGATCGAGTGTGGAATGGAACCTATTGGAGAAGCGTGGATTAGATACAGCGCTTCCTATTACCTGTACGCCCTGGTGTTCGTCGCGTTCGCGGTGGATGTCCTCTACCTGATTCCGGTCGCCCTGGTCTACAACAGGCAGTTTGCCATCCGGGATTTCGTCGAGCTGGCGATGTTCGTGGGAATCCTGTCCCTGGTCATCGTATATGCCTGGAAAAAGGGGGTATTCGAATGGAAACGCCGGTAGACACCTCCCAGATCGTCAAGTTTGCGAAGCTGGACGAACTGCTGGCGCTGAGCCGCGCGAATTCCTTGTGGCCGTTGACCTTCGGCCTCGCGTGCTGCGCGATCGAAATGATGGCTGCGGGCGGCCCCAGGTTCGACATCTCCCGGTTCGGGGCCGAAGTCTTCCGGCCTTCGCCCCGGCAGGCCGACGTCATGATCGTCGCCGGCACGATCAACAGGAAAATGGCGATGGCGGTCAAAACCCTCTACGACCAGATGCTGGAGCCCAAATGGGTTATCGCCATGGGCAACTGCGCGATCTCGGGAGGTCCGTTTGTCTTTCCGGGCCAGTACGCCGTGATCGAGGGAGTGGACAAGCTGTTTCCCGTCGACATTTTCATCCCCGGCTGTCCGCCGCGTCCGGAGGCCCTGATCGAAGGGATTCTGAAGCTGGAGGAAAAGCTGACCGGAAAACGCCGGTGGCCGGTCGTCAAGCCCGAGTGAGGCTTTCGCAACCCTGACACGACGATGCCAGCCACACTCGAACAGATCCGGGAGCACTTCAGCGGAATGGATGGGGCCGTGACCACGCCGGCGGACCATGCCGCGAAGGGATACGACCTCGATGTCGCGCTGGCCGCCGGCGGAGTCGTTGCCGCCGCGGAGTATCTCGGCGGGATCGGCTTCAGCCTCGACACCATGACCGGGGTCGACTGGATCGCGCAAAACGAGATGGAGGTCGTTTACGACTATTTCCATCCGGCCTCGCCCCTTCGGATCGTTGTCCGCACGCGCGTGCCCCGCGACAATCCCGAGGTGCCGACCGTGTCCGGCGTGTTTCCTGGGGCCAACTGGCACGAGCGCGAAACGCACGATTTCTTCGGGATCCGGTTTGCCGGCCACCCCAACCTGACGCCCCTCCTCCTCCCGGAGGATGCCGACTATCATCCCCTCCGAAAGGATTTCGTCGCGTGAGCGCATCCTTCGACATCGGCGCCCCCTCGAAATCCGGCGAGACATTCGTCCTCAACCTCGGGCCGCAGCACCCGGCGGCCCACGGGGTCCTTCGGGTCAAGATGACGATGGACGGCGAATACGTCATGCGGTCCGAGCCGGTCATCGGCTACATCCACCGGATGCACGAGAAGATGGGCGAGAACCG
>CAZSEH010000005.1:55447-73944 GCA_964605835.1 uncultured Opitutaceae bacterium | reverse complement strand
TGAGCAAAGGCGCCGACCGCGATCGGAGTTATGACGGCTTCGGCCCCGCCCGCGATCATCACATCCGCGTCCCCCCTCCGGATCGCGGAGAGCGACTCGCCAAGAGCGTGACCACTTGTTGCGCAGGCCGATGATACACAAAGATTTGGGCCACGGAAATTCAGCAGAATGGCGAGCTGTCCGGATAGGATGTTGGGCGCCGACTGGATGATGAAGAAAGGGGATATCTTACGGAATCCTCCTTCACGCCATGTCTCATGCATGGCAACAATTTCGGGAAGTCCGCCGAGGCCAACGCCAAGCTCGATCCCGAGCCGCTCCGGCGGAACGACGGCGCGATGAGCGTCCAATCCCGAGTCGGCGTACGCCTCGACGCCCGCCGCCAACCCCAGATGGGAGAAGCGCCCAAGCTTCTTCAGGTCCTTGGGGCTCACCGCCATTGTGAGCGGTTCCGCCTCCCTTCCCCAAGGGAACAGCGGCACCGGAAGCGGTGCAACCGGGTTGAAATCCTTCACCTCTCCGGCGATTTGTGCTGTGCATTTCGTTGCATCGAAGCGTGTTATACGCGAAATTCCACTCTTGCCAGCCAGCAGAGCCGCCCAAGTTGCGGGGGCCGTGAGACCGATGGGCGTTACGGCACCCAGGCCCGTGATGACCACGCGGCGCCGGGGAATGGCGGATGACAAGTTCACAGTTGCCATGAGATGGAGAGGCGGCAAGGGCCCGGCAAGGCCAAACAGACCCCTCCCAGTCCTTCTTTGACTTTGCCAACCATCCCCTGTTTTGTAGCGGACCTTTGACCATGCAGCAGCTCCACGCTTATTGGCGGATGGACTACATTGAGGCCCCCAAGTATCCGGCCGCAATGAAACGCCCCTTCCTCGAGCTGCCCCTGTTGGGGGATGACCGGGCGGCCCTGATTGTCCATCGCTCCCCGTTGAGCTACCTGGTCCTGAACCGATTTCCCTACAATCCGGGCCACCTGCTGGCCGTCCCCTTCCGCGAAGTGGTCGATCTCGAGGAGCTGACGGCGGAGGGGCGCGCCGACCTGATGGAGGAAATCGTCACGGCAAAACGCCTGCTCACCGCGGCGCTAAAGCCGGACGGATTCAATGTCGGATTCAATCTGGGGCGCATTTCCGGAGGAAGCATCGACCACCTTCACGCCCACATCGTGCCCCGGTGGGCAGGGGACAACAATTTCATGCCCGTCATCGGCCAGACCCGCGTCCTTCCGCAGTCGTTGGAGGCCACCTGGAGCCGGATTGCCGAGGCCGCCAAGAATGCCGCAGGCAACCGATAGTCCGCGTCCGGCCGTGAACAAGGAAATGCATGCGAAAACCATTCATTTCCCCAGCCCCCGGCATTTGAGCCAGCTCTATGCCGACCGCCAGGAGAATCTCTCCCATGCCGAGCGGGCTCTTGGCGTGCGGGTAACCACTCGGGAGGACTGGCTGAAGATCGAGGGGCCAGCCCCTTCGCTTGGGTTGGCCGAGGACTTCTTCGGATTCCTCCACGCGGCCCGCGGACTTGGAATGACGATCCGGACGCCCGACTTTGCGCGCCTCCTCGAATCATTTGCCCGCGGGGAGGGCGGACAGTTGAAGGCCCTCCTCAAGGAGCCGCTCGTCGTCGTGACACCGCGCAGGAGCATCGTTCCGAAGACCCTCAGCCAGAAGCTGTACCTGCAGTCGATGCTCAAGCATCCAGTCGTTTTCGGGATAGGCCCGGCCGGAACGGGGAAGACCTATCTGGCCGTCGCGGCCGCGGTATCCGCGCTCCAGCGCGACGAGGTCCAGCGGCTCGTTCTCACGCGACCGGCGGTCGAGGCGGGCGAAGCGCTCGGCTTCCTCCCCGGCGACTTGAGGGAAAAGATCCTCCCCTACCTTCGGCCGCTGTACGACGCATTGAACGAGCTTCTCGGACCCGACGATGCGGCCCGGCTCACCGAAAAGGGCGTAATCGAGATCGCCCCCCTCGCCTACATGCGGGGGCGCACGCTTTCGAACGCGTTCGTTGTTCTCGACGAGGCCCAGAACACGACCCCCGAACAGATGATGATGTTCCTGACTCGCCTCGGCGAAGAGGCGCGCATGGTGATCACCGGAGACGTCACACAGATCGATCTCCCGCGGGCGAAGGAATCCGGCCTCCTGGAGGCCCGGGAGGTCCTCCGGGACGTCCCCGGAATCGATTTTCACACCTTCAGCGCGGCCGACGTCGTTCGCCATCCGCTCGTTCAGCGCATTATCGAGGCTTACGGCCAATACCGCAATCCGATGGACGAGCCCTCCGAATGAGCGTCCGAAACCAGTTCCGTCTTCTCGTCGGCGGCCTGGGCGGCCGCCGCCCGGGACCCGCGTCCCAGGCGGCGTCGGCCTTCAGGGACTTTCTTGACGGAAGCAGGCTTTTCTCGGTCTGCATTTTCTTCCTGACCGTCGCGGCCATCCTCATAATCAGCTCAATCGGCATGACGGCCATCTACGTGCCCGTCCTGCCCAATGAGGTGGCCACGGTCCGCGTCGTCGCAGGGGCGCCATTCAGTTATGCGAGCCAGGAAAAGACCCGGCAGGCGCGCGACCAGCTGGTCGAGCGCGTGCCGCCCGTGTATCGGCTGGATTTTGAACCGCTTCACCGGTTCGAGCTGGCTGCCCGGGACCTGCTTGCGCGCCTCGCGATTTTCGGTTCGGCCGGCGCGCCGAACCGCGAGGCGGCCCTTGCCGCAATGGCTGACCAGTACAATGCGACATCGCCGTACCGGGTCACCTCGGACGACCTGGCCGCCATTTTCGCCTCAGGAGACGCCCAGACCCGGCAGGAAATATTCGAAAACGGCCTGGCCGCTCTCCGGGAGATCTACAACGAAGGCGTGCACGACGCCTCGCTGGGCGCCGGGGCGACCGAAAGCGCGGTTGTTTTCCAGATTGTGCGCCCGACCGGCGAGGTCGCGCTTCATCCGGTCGAGCCGATGGAGGACGCCCTGACCTTTCTGCGCGTCAGCCTCGCGACACAGGGCGTCTCGAGGCCATCGGCGCAGGCGCTGTTCCGCTTTTTCAGAAACGGAGTCACCGCAAACCTCGTGTATGACCGAGCCGCGAGTCAGGAGCGCATCTCCTCCGCCCTGAAGGCCCTGAAGCCTGTGAAGGTGAACGTGGCCCGCGGACAGTTGATCATCGACGCCGGAGAGCGCGTGACACCGGACCAGTATGAGATGTTCAAGGCGCAACAGGAGTTTCAGCGCCAGAATGGCGACGCGGGCCGGGTCGAGGGGTTGATGCTTTTTGGGCATGTGCTTCTCGTCCTGGCCATGGTCCTCGCCTCCGTCCTGTACATCCGGCTGGAGGACCCCGAGACGCTGCGCAGCAATGTCAGGCTCGGCCTTCTCGCCTTGGTCGTCATAGTCAACCTGGCGCTCGTCCGCGTGGTCTATTCCCTAGGGGGAGCCGAGTTTTTCGTCCGCGATGGATCGTGGGCCGCCACCCTGCCCTATATCGCCCCGACGGCGCTGGCCCCGCTGATTGTCGCCATTCTGATCGACGCCGGGTCGGGGATATTCATGGCCCTGCTCATTTCCATCTTCACCGGGGTGATCTACGGCAATCGGGTCGACCTGCTGGTCCTGACTTTCCTGGCCTCGATGGTGGCGATCTCCGTCTGCCGCGACGCGCGGCGGCGCGGGAGCGTCGTGCGCGCGGGTGGCACCGGAGGGCTGACGGTGGCCGCATTCGCGGGGCTGATCGGCATCGTCCACCAGACCCCGTTCGCGACTATCTTTCGTGAGATGGGAGCCGGCCTGCTCACGGGCCTTCTGACCGGCGTCGCCGTCGTCGGCCTGCTTCCAATTCTCGAGTCGCTTTTCAAGCGCACGACCGACATCACGCTTCTCGAACTGACCGACTACAACCATCCACTGCTCAGGCGGATGCAAATGGAGGCCCCGGGCACCTACCACCACTCCCTCATGGTCGCCCAGCTCTCGGAGAACGCGTGCAATGCGATTGGCGCCAATCCCCTGCTGGCCCGCGTCTGCGCCCTTTTCCACGACATCGGGAAAGTGGTCAATCCGGCCTACTTCACGGAAAACCAGAGGGATCGCACCAACCCGCACGACGCCCTGGATCCCGTCGTGTCGGCCAAGATCATCAAGCAGCACGTGACTTACGGGGTGGAACTCGGCCTCAAGCACCGCCTTCCCAGGACGGTCATCGACGTCATCCGCCAGCACCATGGAACGACGCACGTGCGTTACTTCTATGAGCGGGCGCTGGCCTACCGCGCCCGCCATGCCGCCGGAGCCCGGGCCGGAGAGCAGGCGTCAGCCGCCCGCCGGAGCGAAGGGCAGTCCACGGAAATCCCGCCGGTCGACGAGGCCCTGTTTCGCTATGAAGGGCCCAGACCCCAATTCCGCGAAAGCGCGATCATCTCCCTGGCCGACGGAGCGGAAGCGGCCTCGCGCTCGATGCGCTCGGCAACGGCGGAGCAGTTCGGGCAGCTGATCGAGAGCATCGTCAACGACCGGATCGCCCAGGGCCAGCTCAATGCGGCTCCACTCACCCTGGAGGATATCGCCAAGGTGAAGAACAGTTTCACGTTCACCCTCGTCAACGTGCTTCATTCCCGGGTTGCGTACACCGCTGAGGCGGATCCAGGCGGGCTCAAGCCGTCCTCAGGGGCGATGTGACAGGCCCCGTGGAACCCCGTCCGATCGCCATTCGCTCCGCCGATGCCGGCCTGAGGATTGACAGCCGCGCGATAGCCCGTGCGCTGAGGGTCCTTGATTCGGAGGGGCTTGGAAGGCTGGCGACGCGCAAGTCCGTCCTGGGAAGGCGCCGCGAACTCTCCGTGGTCTTTTTGACGCCCGGCGCCCTTGCCCGCCTCCACGACCGTTTTCTTTCGGACCCTTCGGAAACCGACGTGATCACCTTTCCCGGAGATCCGGCTCTTGGCATTGCCGGCGAAATCTGCATTTCGGCCCGCGCCGCCGAGCGCTTCGCGGGACGGAGGGGATTGGATTTCTCGGAGGAGCTGACACTTTATCTCGTTCACGGCTGGCTTCACCTCGCGGGCCACGACGACCGGGAGCCCGGGCGGAAGCGGGCGATGCGGCGGGCCGAGGCGCTTGCCATGGGCCTCCTGCGCGCCGCCGGGGCAATTCCGTCGTTTGCCAGGCGGGCGGTTTGACCTCGGCGTCGCGGGGCACTAGGGGTGAAGCATGACAGAACCCCCCTCATCGCTGCTGGTCAGGATCCGGAATGCGTTCTTCTCGGGCGCCATTCTTCTCGCCCCCCTGGCCGTCACTCTCTGGGCGTTCAGCAAGATTGTCGACCTGATCGGCGGCACGTTCCGCCCGATTTTCTTCTTCTACCTGCCCGAATCGCTGCGCGACCGGCCAAGCCTCGAGGTCGTCTGGGACATCAGCGCGACCGTCATAGTCGTCATTCTTGTAACACTTCTCGGATACGTTTCCCGCGCCGTATTTGGCAAGATGTTTGTCAACATGGCCGAGCGCCTCATCCAGGGCATCCCGGGGGTCAACGCCGTCTATAATTCCGTCAAGCAGGTCGTGGACACCTTTGGCACGCAGGGCCGGAGCATGTACAACAAGGTCGTCCTCGTCGAGTTTCCCAGGAAGGGCACGTGGACCCTGGCATTCCTGACGACGAAGAACCAGGGCGAGGCGCAGACGAGGACGGGCCAGGCGGTCTGGACGGTCTACGTTCCAACGACCCCCAACCCGACGGGCGGCTACATGATCATGCTTCCCTCAAGCGAAGTGATCGAGTTGGACATGTCGGTCGGCGACGGCATGAAGATGCTCATCTCCGGCGGCGCATTCATGCCGCATTGGCCGGCGGGCGAACCCGGCGGCCGAAGCCTCGGCGAAGGCCGGTAGCCGATGCCGGGAGCCACGCTTCAGACGGAAGCCTTCGTTCTGGCCAGGCGCCCCACCGCCGCGGACGGGTGGCAGGCTTTCACCCTTTTCGCCGCGGAACACGGCCTGCTGACCGCCATGCAGCGGGTCCTGAAACGAGTCTCCGCCTCACAGGTTCAACTGGACCTTTTCGACGAGGCGGCGCTGAGCCTGGAAAGCTCCAACCAGGGCCGCACCTGGTTTGTGCGCGAGGTGCGCATGGCCAGGCGCCACGTCGCGATCGGCCGCAGCTACGCCGCACTCCAGGGAGCGTCCGCGCTGGCGGCCCTCATTGCGCGCAACCCCGTCTCCCCGGAAAGCCGTCCATCCGTCGAGCTTCTCCTCCGGGCGGGGCTGGCTGCCTTCGAGGAATCGGACAGGCCGGAAATCGTCACATTCAAATGCTTCTACTGCTTTGCCAGGGACGAGGGTTATCCCGTCAAACAGGAGTGGTTCCCGGGCCTGACCCCCGCCGACCGGGAGCTGGTCGCCGGTCTCCTCAACCGTCCCCTGGCGGACCAGACGGCCTCTGCGGATGATGCGCTGCGGCTCCGGCGGCTGCTCGAGGATTATCTGCGCGGCCGGACGGAGATTCTCCTCGATTGAGCCGACGATGAATTTCGACCTCGACACGCGCCGCGTCCGGATGGGTGTCGGTGAACTCGCCGAATTCTCCCTTGGACCGCGCGACGCGGGCGACGGCGGCTCGGGCGTCTGGCGGGCGCAGATCGGGACGCAGTGGCACCAAAGCATGCGGGCGGAAACGCTCGGACGTTTTCCGGACGCCGAGTTCGAGCGTCCGGTCGAGGGGGAAATCGCCGAGAGGGGCTGGGTGATCACCCTCACGGGCCGCATCGATCAGCTGATCCGCGCTTCCGAGGGTCCCGTCCTCAGGGAAATCAAGACAGTCTCCCGTCCGCTGCCTTCCGACGAAGCGGCGCTGCGGGCCGAATTTCCCGGCTACTTCATACAGCTGGCCGCCTACGCCCTTTTGCTCGCAATGCACGGCGGCACGGGTCCGGGCCTGCGCCGCCCGCCGGGGGAGCTCGTCTTTGTCGAGATCGGCAGCGGAATCACCCAGACAGTCCCGCTCCGCCCCGGGGACGAGGCGGCTTTCCGCGCCCAACTCGGACGCGTCGCCGAGTTCCTTGATCTGCGCCTCCAGGCCCGGCAGCGGCGGCTGACCCTGCGTTTTCAGCGCCCATTCTCCGTTCCGAGGGAGGGCCAGGAGAGCGTTGTCGATGAACTCCGCTCCGCGCTGCACACCCGTGCCTCCGTCGTTGTGTTCGAGGCTCCGACCGGTTTTGGAAAGACAGGCATCCTCCTGGAGCTCGCGCTGGGCGAACTTCGCTCGGGCCATTTTGAGCGGATAGTCTATGCGACTGGAAAATCGACGGGCCAGCTGCAGGTCGCCCGGACCCTGGAATCGATGACGGGCGCCGGGCCCGGCCCCGGCAGGCCCCCGGGCTCCACGCCGATCGCAACCTGGCACATCCGCAACAAGGCCGAGCACTGCGTGAACCCGGTTTTTCACTGTGTGCGGGACGCCTGTTCCTTCATTGCGGGCGCGGCCGGGCGCTGGCCGGAGAGCGGGCTCGCCCGCTTCCATCTTTTCGAGGATCAGGCGCGGGACATCGAGTCGCTCCGCCTTGCGGGCCATGCGGCGCGGATCTGCCCCTACGAGATCACCCGCTCCTCTCTCGCGTTCCAGGATGTTTGGATCGGCGACTATAACTACATCTTTTCCCCGTCCAGCCGCGGTCTCTTTTACGACCAGCCTGGGTTTCAGCCGGAGCGCACACTTCTGCTGATCGACGAAGCGCACAATCTCCCAAGCCGGGTCGCCGGGGTGTATTCCCACAATTTTGCCTCCGACCATGCGCTCTCCCTCCGGGACGCCCTGGAGGCCGTCCGGGCTCCGGCTCCGCTTGCCGCCGCAGCCGACGAGTGGGCCGGGTTCCTCGGGGGGCTCGCGGCGGGCCCGGCGCTTGCGCCGGATCTGGAGGACAGGGCGCGGGACCTGGTGTATCGTCTGGCCGACGCGGTCGCCGTGCAGCCGCTTGACTACGCCGCGCTCGGTCCCGGTCCGGCCGGGCTCCTCTGGGAGTTCCCGCAACTCGCCCAGCAATTGGACCAGGCGCATCTGCCGCTTCTTTGGTGGAGTCCGCGGCAGGGTCAGTTGATGCTCACCTGCCTCGACGCCGCAGAGGCGATCGGCGCGAGTCTGCGGGAGTTTGGCGGCGTCATTCTCGCCACCGCGACGCCGGGACCCTGGGACGCCTTCGGTGCGGCCTGCGGCACGCCGCTATTCGGGCTGCGGGCGGCCACTCCCTGGCGCGTGGGCGCCTACGACGTCGCCAGCGACATGCGGGTCGACACGACCTTCCAGCACCGCACCCGGTACTTCGGGGTCACGGCCCTCACAGTGGCCGCCCTGTGCAGGGGCGCATCATCCGCCGTGGCGGTCTTCTTTCCAAGCTACGCCTATGCCGAGGCGATAGGCAGGGAGATGGCAAACTCCTCCCCTCAACTTCGAATCGCCCTCCAGCCAAGGCAGGCCTCCCTTGCCGCGCAGACATCGTGGGTCGAGGCCTCGCTCGACGATTCGGACGCCCTCTTCCTCGTGCTGGGTTCCGGTTTTGCGGAGAGCATCGATCTGCTCGGCGGGCGCGTGACGCATGCGATGGTCGTGGGTCCGGCCCTTCCGGAGGTGAATCCAGTGCAACGGGCGCGGCTGCAGGCGCTGGCCGGCCTCGGCCGCGAGGCGGCCGTTGAGCGCGTCTATCGGATTCCCGGCATGCTGAAGGTAAACCAGGCTCTCGGCCGGCTGGTACGCGCACCCGGCCAGCGCGCGCGGGTCATTCTGCACTGCCGCCGGTTTGCCGAGCCGGCCTATTCCGCCCTTCTCGCCGCCGACTATCGCGGAGGATGCCGTCTGGAATCCGACGCGGACTTGCGGGAGTGGCTTGAGGTTTCCTGACACCGGGGTCTCTTCCTATTGAACTTCCCGCGCAAAACCCGGCTTCCGCCCATCCTGGCGCTCCCCGATCCATGCTCCGGCTCCTGTTGATCACCCTCGTCATCGTCGCCCCGACGATCGCCGCACGTGGCCAGGCTACTGACAGCCGTCCTTTTACAGCAAAGGAGATAGCCCAGGGCTGGCGCGACGGTGTTGTATTGGCCAAACCCCGCCAAGACCGTCTCGCCACGGCGGATGCCGAGGAGGTGAAAGAGGGGTGGACAGTCGAGCGCAAGTTTGCACGGTTTGCCGGGCTGCGGGTGGTCACCGTGAAGTCCGGCGAGACGGCCTCTTCCGCAATCGCCCGTCTGCGCGCAACCGGGCGCTATGAATTCGTGGATCACGACTACATCAAGCACGCGTACGCGACGGCCGGCAGCCCGCCCAACGACCCGAGTTTTTCCGGCCAGTGGGGTTTGAATAACACGGGCTCGAATCCCGGCATAGAACGGCCGGGTGTCGCCGGCGCCGATATTCACGCCGTGCAGGCTTGGATGAATTCCCGCTATGACGCCCCCGGCGTGGTTGTCGGAATCCTCGACACCGGGATCCGCCTGACCCATCAGGACCTAGCCGGCAATCTTTGGACAAATCCCGCGCCAAACGGGGCCACGACCGGGACATACGGCGGTTCCCCGTTCACATTTCAGTATGTGAACGCGCTCCACGGAATCAACGCGACCGTCAGGTCTGGAAGCGCCAACAGCGGCTCTCCATCCGACGACAACGGCCACGGCACGCACGTCGCGGGCATCGTCGGCGCGATCGGCAACAACGGCGTGGACGGCAGCGGCGTCGCGTGGTCCGCGCAGCTGATGGCGCTGAAGTTCCTGGATTCGAACGGCGAAGGCTCGACCACCGGCGAGACAATCTGCCTCGATTTCGCGCTTGCGCACGGAGCGCAGATCCTGAACGGCAGTTTCGGAAGCTCCGTTTACGATCCGAGCGAGTACGCTGTCCTTCAGGCGCTGGACGCCGCCGGCGTCATTTTCGTGTTCGCCGCCGGCAATGCGGCCGAGGACGACAGCCTGACCCTTTCCTACCCGGCCAGCTACGCCCTGAACAACAGCGTCGTCGTGGCGGCCTCGGACAATCGGGACGATGTTGTCTTTTTCAGCAGCTATGGGTCCGGCAACGTCGACCTCGCCGCCCCGGGATACGAGATTCTCTCCACGTACAATACCAGCGACACAGACACGAAGATCCTCTCCGGCACCTCGATGGCAACGCCGTTCGTGACCGGATCGCTGGCACTCCTCAAGGCCCGGTTTCCGGGCGACACGCCTCGCCAACTGATCAACCGGCTTCTGCGCCACGTCGACTCGAATTTCAATTTCAACGGCCGTGTGCAGACCGGCGGGCGCCTCAATCTCGCGGCGGCCCTTGCCTCGGCCCCCGGCGACAACACGCCATTTAACGATGCGTTCGGCGCCCGGGCCAAATTGTCCGGATCGAGTCTGTCGGTCCGTTCCTCCAATGCGGGTGCGACGCGGGAACCGGGGGAACCGTTGATCGCAGGCGATTCCGGCGGCGCTTCGCTGTGGTGGGAGTGGACCGCTCCGGCGAGCGGGCCTGTGACGCTGGCAACAGCGGGGAGCAACTATCAGACATTGGTCGCCGCATACACGGGCTCCTCCCTCGGTTCGCTCGTTCAGGTCGCGGCAAGTGCGTCGCCGGGACTGGGGGCATCCAGCGCCACGTTCACGGCGCAGGCGGGAACGACGTATGAGTTTGCGGTGGACGGCCAGAACGGCACGAGCGGGCTGACGGTATTGCTGCTGAACTACAGCAACGACGCATTCACCCTTGCGACGCCATTGGCGGGAACGAGCGCCGGAATCACATCGACCACCCGGTACGCGACACGGGAGAGCGGCGAGCCGGCGATTCTCGGATACGCCGGCGGCCACTCGCTCTGGTACACGTGGACCGCGCCAAGGACGGGCCAATTCCAAGTCGCCGCGTTCAGCTACGACTTCGATCCGCTTCTGGCCGTTTACACCGGGTCGAGCGTGGCCGGATTGACGCTTGTCCCAGGTGCGCAGGCGCTGGGCGGTCCGATCGATTCCAGCGCCGGCATCCCCGCAAGCATCTGCCTCTGCACGATCCAGGCGGCCGCGGGGACCACCTACCGGATCGCGATCGATGGAACCAACGATTCCGCAACCGGGCTCAACTCGGGCCAGTTCACGCTTTCGATCAACGATTCGCTCTGGCAGGCGTCCACGGGCGACGGCATCACCTGCGCTCCGGCGGTCGGGCCGGACGGCACCGTGTACGTTGGAAGCCTTGACGGCAGCCTGTATGCCTTCAATCCGGACGGTTCGACGCGATGGAGCTACAACGCCAACAATTCCTTCGACACGACCGCCGCCGCAATCGCGGGCGACGGGACCGTTTATGCCGCCTCTTCCTACGGAGGGCCGGTCTATGCCTTCAACGCCGCCGGCGGGGTCAAATGGAGCGTGAATCTTCCGGGGAATGCCATCGTCACCGGTGCGGGCGCCCTGGGGAGCGTTTCCGCAGCCGACGACACGCTTTACGTCAAGGCCCGGGATGGAAACCTCTATGCCGTCAATACAGCCAGCGGCGCCGTAAAATGGACCTTTGCCGTTCCCGGCATCTCCTATGCCGCACCCGCAGTGGGGCCGGACGGCACGGTCTACATCGGCGCCGACGACAGCGTCTTCTATGCAGTCAGCCCGGCTGGAGCCCGGCAATGGAGCTTCACCGCGGACGCTCCGATCTACACGGCCCCGGCGATGGACGCGAGCGGCAACCTGTACTTCGGATCGTTGGGGGGCACTTTCTATTCCCTCGGAAAATCCGGGACGCTGCGGTGGAAGTTCACGGCCGGCAACAGCATCAGTTCATCGCCCGCACTGGGGGCCAACGGACTCGTTTACTTCGGCAGCTACGATCATCATCTCTACGCGCTCAACGCCTCGACCGGCGCTCTGCAATGGGGCTGCACGCTCGGGAGCGAAGTGCGCGCGAGCTCCCCTGCGGTCGACTCCAACGGGGTCGTCTATGTCGGGTGCTATGACAACAATGTCTATGCGATAAATCCCGACGGCTCGCTCAACCGCACTTTCGCGACGGGCGGCTGGGTGCGCTCTTCGCCGGTCATTTCAGGAAACACCCTCTATTTTGGCAGCTACGACCACAAGCTCTACGCTTTCAACATCGGAGCCTCCGTCTCCACCTCGCCGTGGCCCATGCTGCTTCGAAACGCACAGCGCCAGGGCCGCGCCCAGGGCATTCCTCCTTCGATCACGACCCAGCCGGTTTCCCAGACGGTGAACGCCGGGACGAGCCCGAGCCTGAGCGTCGTCGCGGCGGGCGCCACCGCCTACCAGTGGCAATGGAACGGGACCAGCATCATTGGCGCGACTGGTTCCACTCTCACGCTCCCAAACATCGCCACGACCCAGAGGGGAAGCTACACGGTGACAGTCTCCAATGCAGCCGGTTCCGCAACCTCTTCCGCGACGACGGTGGCGGTCACCGTCGCGTCGCACCTGTACAACATCTCCTCGCGCGCGTATCTGGGCTCCGGCCAGTTCCAGAATCTCGTGGCGGGGTTTTACACGGATGGGTCGAGCTCCAGCAAAAATGTCGTTGTCCGGGGCATCGGCCCAAACCTGCCGATTGTCTCCCCGTCGCTCGCCGGCCTGACCCTGGCAAACCCGAAACTGACCCTCTATAACGCGAGTGCGGCAAGCCTCGCCAGCAACACCGCCTGGGGAGGCGGCGCGACCCTGACCAGCGCCTTCGCGAGCGTCTATGCCGCCCCGCTGCAGACCAGCTCAAACGACACCGCCATATTCATGAGCGTCCCGGCGGGAACCGGCATCGGCTACACGGCGGAAGTAGACGGCTTGAACAACGGCGCCGGGGTGGCGCTGGTTGAAGTCTACGACTACGACTCCTATGTCGGCGCGCCCTCCTCGCGGCTGATCAACATCTCCTCCCGCGCCGTGGTGGGAACCGGCAACCAGTCGCTCGTGGCCGGATTCTATGTCATCGGCAGCACTTCCCAGACCCTGCTCATCCGGGCGGTCGGTCCTGGGCTATCGGGCACTCCGGCCTACAGCGGCCTGGCCCTGGCCAGGCCCACGCTGACCCTCTATGACGCCTCGGGAAACGTAGTCGCCACCAACATCGGTTGGGGCAACGCCGTGAACCCGGGCAACTCGGCCGCAGCGGCCGGGATCCAGCCGGCGACGACGGCGGTCATGGCCAGCGTCTACGCAAGCACCATAGCCCCGGGCTCCAACGACTGCGCGATGGTCCTGACCCTGCCGACGGGAGGCAGCGCCGCCGGCTACACCGCCCAGGTGAGCAGCGCCGACTCCACGACCGGCATCGCCCTGGTCGAAGTCTACAACGTGCCGTGATTCCTCTTTTTTCTTTCTAATTTTCCCAACACGCTGTTCTCTCAACGCGTGGGACCATCCAGGCAGATCGCCGCCAAGGAGGTGCATGCCGCCATCGAGCGACTCGCCTTCGCGATTGGCGATGGCCATCCCGGGACAGCCCCCTTGTGGCTCCTTGGCATTGCCAATGGCGGCATTCCGGTCGCCTATCGGCTGGCCAGGGCGATAAACGCCAATCCCTCCTCCAACCTGCGGGCCATGGCGGGGGTCCTCGACATATCCTTCCACCGGGATGACCTCGGCCGGCACCCGATCCCGAAGGAGTTCACGGCGACGGCGCTTCCGGGCGACGTAACGGGAGCCGCCGTGATCCTGGTCGATGACGTCCTTTTCACGGGAAGGACCGTCAAGGCTTCGCTGGACGAGCTTTTCGACCACGGCAGGCCCGCCCGTGTCCAGCTCGCCGTTCTCGTCGACCGCGGTGGCCGCCGCATGCCGATAGCGCCGGATTTCGTCGGAATGAAGCTGGAGGCTGGCGAAAGGGAGACTGTCGTCGTTGAATTCGGCGAGAACCCCGCTCGCGACCGCATCGTGATCCGCCCCGGTTGAACCTTACCATGCCCTGGAATCGCAAACATCTTCTGACACTCGAGGAAATCAGCCTTGAGGAGATCGAACAGATACACACCACGGCCGCGGCGTTTAAGAAGATCCTGGGCCGCAGCGTCAAAAAGGTCCCCGCCCTGCGCGGAAAGACGATCGTAAATCTCTTTCTCGAGCCGAGCACCCGCACGCGCATGGCCTTCGACATGGCGGCGAAGCGGCTGAGCGCAGACGTCATCTCCTTCGACGCCGCCACCTCCTCGACAACCAAGGGCGAGACGCTTCGCGACACAGCACAGAACATCCAGGCCCTCCGCGCGGACATGATCGTCATACGGCATGCCGCAGCCGGCTCCCCTTTGTACCTGTCGCGGATTCTGGACATACCCGTCATCAACGCCGGGGACGGCGCCCACGAACATCCGACGCAGGGGCTTCTGGACACCTTCACGATGAAGGAGCACCTGGGCGGGCTCAGGGGCCGCAAGGTCGTCATCCTCGGCGACATCCTTTTCAGCCGGGTCGCCCGCTCGAACATCCACGCCTTGACGAAGATGGGGGCGGCCGTGACCCTCGTGGGGCCCTCGACCCTCGTGCCACAGTGGTTTACCGCCCTGGGCGCGACCGTGTCGCACGACCTCAAGTCGGCCCTTGCGGACGCGGAGGTTGTGATGCTGCTGCGCATCCAGCACGAGCGGCAGGCAAGCAGCCACTTTCCCTCCCTCGGCGAATACACCAGCATGTTCGGCCTGAACAAGGCCCGCGCCGCATGGCTCAATCCCAAGGCCATCATCATGCACCCCGGACCGATCAATCGCGGCGTCGAGATCGACAGCGAGCTGGCCGACGGCAATCGCAGCGTCATTCTCGAGCAGGTCACCAACGGAATCGCCGTCCGCATGGCGGTTCTATACCTCTGCTCGGGCGGCCGCCTCGAGCAGGCCGTCGCCGGCGCCGAATAGCCCATTCCCATGCCAGCCCTCTGGATCGCCAACGCCCGTGTGATTGACCCCGCCTCCCGGCGCGACGAAGTCGGAAGCCTCTTCGTCAGGGACGGACGGATCGTGCCTTCGCTTCCCGCCGCCGTGCGCAGGCGCGCCAGGAGGCTGGACGCCCGGGGCCGCGTGGCCTGCCCGGGCCTTGTCGACATTCACGTCCACTTCCGCGAGCCCGGCCAGACGCACAAGGAGACGGTGGGAACCGGCTCGCGGGCGGCCGCGGCGGGCGGCTTCACGACGGTCGTCTGCATGCCGAACACGTCGCCTCCCGCCGACAATGCCGGGACGATCCAGTACATCAAGGACGTCGTGGCCCGCGACGCAGCGGTGAAGGTGCTTCCCACCGGATGCATCACCATGGGCCAGAAGGGCCAGGCTCTCGCCCCATTCGGATCCCTCAGGAGCGCGGGCATCGTGGCCATCACCGACGACGGCGACTGCGTGCAATCGAACGAACTCATGCGCCGCGCCGCCGAGTATGCGGACATGTTCGGGCTGCCGATCATGGATCACTGCCAGGACCAGTCGATGACGCGCGGCGCCGCGATGAATGAGGGGGTCATGTCCACGCGCCTGGGGCTGGCGGGCTGGCCGAATGCCGCTGAGGACCTGATCGTCGCCCGGAACATCGTCATCTCGAGATACACGGGCGCCCATATCCATCTGCAGCACATCACCTCGAAGCACGCCATCGAGATGATCCGCCTCAACAAGGCGGACGGCCTGCGGATCACGGCCGAGGCGACCCCGCATCATTTCGCCCTGACGGACGAGGCGCTCTCAGGCTACGACACCAATTTCAAGATGAATCCTCCGCTCCGCACGGAAGAGGACCGCAGGGCTGTCGTCGCAGGCCTGCGCGACGGCACGCTGGACTGCATCGCCACCGACCACGCTCCGCACACCGACTACGAAAAGGACCGGGAGTTCGATTTCGCCCCGAACGGAATCATAGGCCTGGAAACCGCGCTGGCCGTCTCCCTGGAGGTTCTCGTCCGCAAGAGCCGCTTCAAGCTCACGCGCCTCGTAGACCTGATGACGCGCCGGCCCGCGGGGATTCTCGGACTGTCCGCCGGTTCGCTCGCCCCGGGCGCTGCGGCCGACATCTGCATTTTCGATCCGGATGAGCAGTGGCGCTATGACGCCCGGACGGGCTTCAGCAAGTCCCGGAACTCGCCGTGGGACGGCCGGACCCTCACGGGACGGGTGAAGACAACGATCGTCGACGGACGCGTCGTGTTCGACGCCGGCCGCATCCTCGTGTAGCCCGCCGCATTCGAAACCTTGGATCCATCGAGACCAGCCATTGTCGGGGAGGTCGTTCTCAACCTGGCCGGAGTCGGGATTCTGTGCGGCCTTGTCCACGGCCGGGTCGTGGGGAAACGCCGGCCTGCGGCCGCCCTTGCGGATTGGGACCTGCCCGCGCTCGATTTCCTGCTTTTTCTCGGGCTGGCCCTGACAGCCGGCTTTGCCGCCCAGGTCCTGCTCGGTTTCGCAATCCGGCGCTTTCACCTCGACCCGGACACGAGGCTTGTCTGCCTCGGAGCGGCGATGGACGGCGGTGTCCTGGCGGGCGCCGCGCTCTTCCAGGTCATTGTGCGCAGATGGAGGACCGCCCTCCGCGGAAGCCTGGGCGGCGTCCTTGCCGGAGGGGCGGCCACCTTCCTGGTCGCGGTTCCCATCGTGAACGTCGTCAGCGCGGTCTGGCAGGCGATCCTCAATTGGTGCGGGGTGCCGGTCGTGAGGCAGGACATGGTCGACGTTCTCCTCAACACCCACTCGCCCGCCACCCGAAATGTTCTCATCGTCCTTGCGGTCGCCGTCGCGCCGATGGCGGAGGAGGTGGTTTTCCGGGCGGGAATGTTTCGTTTCCTTCGAACGCACCTGCCGCGTTTGGCGGCGAAACTGGCGGCAGAATCGACGGGAAGGCGGCCCTGGCTCGGGCCGCGCCTCGCCCGCGCACTCGCCCTTCTCATTCCGGCCGCCCTTTTTGGCGCAGCCCATGGAAGCCTTTCCTTCCTTCCGCCGCTCCTCGTCCTCGGAGTCGTCTTTTCGCTCGCGTACGAACGCACCGGCATGATTGGAACCACGATCGTGGCACATGGACTATTCAACCTGAATACGATCGTGCTGGTTTTCGCCGGGCTGACATCGTGAGCCCCCGAAAGCCCACGCCAATGCATCCGTTCACCCGACAGGCCTCCCGCTCGGTCGCCTCGCTGGGCGAGGTGAAACTGATAGGCGCCCTGCGCCGGTGGCTCGGCGCCGCGTCCCCCCCGCCACCCCGCGGCATCGGAGACGACTGCGCGGTCCTGCGGCCGTCGCGCCGAACCGGACTTCTCACGGTCGATTCCGTTGTCTACGGCCGGCATTTTGACGACCGCGTGCGGCCCCGGGATGCCGGCGAAAAGCTCATCAAGCGCAATCTGAGCGATCTGGCGGCCATGGGTGCAAAGCCGACGGCGGCTGTCGTGGCCCTGACCCTGTCGCCGTTCGTGAAGCTCGCCTGGCTTGAGGAGTTTTACCGAGGCATGGCAGCCGCCGCCAGGCGTCACGGTGTTCCAATCGTCGGAGGGGATGTCGCGCAGTCCGGCGGCTTTGCCGCCGCCCTGACTTTGCTGGGCGAGGCCGCAGGCCCCCGTGTCCTGACGCGCAAGGGCGCCCGCGTGGGCGACTGGATCTTTGTGACCGGGCGCCTCGGCGGCAGCCTGAGGACGGGCCACCATTTTCGATTTGAGCCGCGCCTCGCTGAGGGCGCCTGGTTTGCCCGCAGGCGGGATGTTCGCTCGATGATCGATCTTAGCGACGGGCTCGCCAAGGACCTTCCCTCCCTGACGCCGCCGGACGCGGAGGCCGCTCTCTTTCCCTCCGCCATTCCGCGTCGCCGCGGCGCCGGGGTAAAGGCGGCCCTTTGCGACGGCGAGGACTATGAGCTTCTGGTGTCCCTTGCGGCGCGAACCGACCGCGCTGCGTTTGTCAGATCCTGGCGCCGGGCGTTTCCCGGGACCCGGCTCACCTGCATCGGCCGGTTTGTTTCCCGCGGCGAAGAGGTGCCCGGGAGCATTCGTCCGGGAGCATTCCGCGGATACGAACATCTGAGCCGATGACCCTGATCGAAAGGCTGCGGCAGGGCGTCTCGACGGGAACGGCGGCGGAAACGCGGGCCCTGGCCGCCGGGCTGGCTGCGCGCCTGCCGGCCGACGCGACGCTTGCCCTTCACGGGGACCTGGGTGCGGGCAAGACGACGTTTGTGCAGGGGCTGGCCCGGGGCCTGGGCGTCATGGGCAGCGTTGCCAGTCCCACCTTCACCGTCTACTCGCTCCACCGCCGCGGCATTCCAGGAGGCCGCTCCGGCGTTGCCCAGCCAGGGTCGGGGGGCGAAGGCATTCTCCTCGTGCACCTGGACGCCTACCGGCTCGATTCTGCGGAACAGGTGGACGCCCTGCTCCTCGACGATTTCCTCGTGTCGCCCTATTGCCTGGCCGTTGAATGGCCCGAGAAGATCGAGGCATGGCTCCCGCGCGACGCCTGGCACCTCGAACTGCGTATCGCCGGCGACCGGCACTCGATCACGTTGAAATGAGCGG
>CAZSEH010000005.1:0-55347 GCA_964605835.1 uncultured Opitutaceae bacterium | reverse complement strand
GACGGTTCCGCAATCGACTCTCCCGTGGAAGGCGGCTGACTGGGAGTCACCGCACTGGGTTCCGCCGGCACGACGGCCGCCTCGGGCCTGTCTGCCTCTCCCGGCGGATTGTCCGGCGCGGCCGGGCTCCCAACGCCAGGCGGAGCCTCCTGTGGCGGCACGGTTTCCGGGGCGGGTGATGTTTCAGATCCGGAAGGAACTTCTTCCTTCGGGGGGCCTTCCTGCGCGGATGGGTTCTCGGGCGCAGGTTCCGGGAAGTTCTCGGGATCGTGCTCCGAGCTTTCGACTTCTTTCTTGCGAGCCTCGACCATCGGGGGCGGCGCATAGAGGCTCCCGTCGATGAATTCGGTGACATAGCCCTCCCTCACAAGCCAGAGAAGGTCGCCTTGCATGCGAGCAATCTTCTCCCTCTGCTCGACGGAGAGAAGGTTGGTGGGCACGGCCTCGGATTCCGGTCGCGACGGAGGGGTTGCGCCGAGCGACGTCGAAGCGGCCGCCTCATCCGCCGCCTCATCCGTCGCCTTGACGGCGGGGTCGGCCGAAGCCTCCTGCACGCCCAGGTACCGTTTGACGAGCTCTCCGGCGCGAACCATCGGATGGGCCTCGATGTAGGCGATCAGCGTCCCTATGCTCTCGGCGAAGGTCTGCCCGGGAACCCGGAACTTTCGTTTTACGGCGCAGACATACGAGATTCCCTTCGCTCCCTTCTTGAAGATCGTGAAATGCTCCCTGCGAAGCCGGCCGCGAAGCGCATTGGCCGTGTCCAGGGGAAACCTGCGCTGCCGCTCCAATGTCCCCTCGATGGCACGCCGTACCTCGCCTTGCTGAAGCGCATCGGCTTCGCGTCCGTGAAAACGGGCGTGAGCCGCCGTGCGCACGACGCGGTCCCGCGCATGGGTGAGAAGGTGCATTCGCGCGTCGTCCAGCGAATCAAACGCGAGCGGGGGTGGCTCCTGCGGTGGCGTTGCAGGAGCGTTTTCCGCTGAAACGGGGGCGGTCGCCGCCGCCTCGGACTCGCCTGTCCGCGGTGCCTCGGCTTCCCCGCCCGCAGGCGCTCCGGCCGCCGGGCCTGCCCGGCGCCCCTGCGGATTTTTCCAGGTATAGCGGGTGACCCGTTTCATCTTCTCCAGCCACTGGTTGATGAGTTCGGGTTCGCGCACCGTTTCGATCCGGCTTCGGTACGCCTCAAACGGCATCCGCAGACCCTTGGATGCATAGTGCTGCTGCACAATCTGGTTGTAACGGTGGTAATTCGGCGGCCCCAGCAATTCGCCGGTGACGCCGCATCGGTTGACAACCTGGAAGTTTCCCTTGGGCGGATCCACTTCAACCTCCTGCATGTCAAAATACAGCTTCAGATGGTGCGATAGCACATGGGCGATCACGGCGTCGGCTGATTCGAAAGGCAGGCCGTCCGGCACAGAAATATAGAACGCGGGTCTCGCAGGAACCTCGGCTTTCGGCTGCGCCTCGGGAACAGCCGCAACGGCGCCCGCAGCGGCGGGATCGGCGGCGGCCGCTTCCGGAGCGCCTGGGCTGGCTGCGGCTGCGGCGGCCTCGCCTGGCGTCTGACCGCCGCTCCTTGGCGCGCTCTTGGCCGGTTGTGCCTGGCGCGGCGGAACCGACGGGGCGGAGGGATCCTTGGGCGTCAGGAGGACCGTGAAGCGCTCGGGTTTGCCCAGAACCGTGCGGGCTATCTCAAAAAGTTCGATGGTCCGGCAGGATGCCCGGATCGTCTTCACCAGCGCGTTGAAGCTCGTATCCTCCGGATAGAAGGTGACGGAGTAATACGGGCTGTCATAGGGAGCCCGGTCGTAGGACGCTCCGCGGCTGGGCGCATAGCCGCCCCGATCGCCGCCGGCGCGGGGTCCGCTCCGCGAATCCGGGCGGTCCCTCCGCTCGCCGGAATATTCGCGGCGCTGGGGCGCGCCGGAATCGGGCCCGCTTCCGGGTCCGCGGGAATCCTCGCGAGGCGCGTCGGCGCCGCCCTCTGGCCTGCGAAACGCCCGCCGATCCCTTCGATCCTCGCGGCGCTGGGGCGCATCGGTCCTGTCGCGCTTGTCCTGCGCGCCACCCTTGTCCTGGGTCCATTGTGTACCGAAGCTGAACCCCTGGAGCTGGCTCAGATCGATCTTGTTGAACCCCGGGGGCGGGTTCTCCTTGGGAGGATTGTCGTCCATGAATTGCTAAAAGCGGGTGCTGTCCCGCGAGTGATTGCTTGGTCTGTTCTTACGCTTTGACGCGATTGGGCGTAGGATTTCCGCGCCTGCCCTCGGGGGCAAGCGATTTCAGCCCCCAAAACTTTCGCCGGACCCCCGCCCGGCCGGCCGCGCAATCAGAAGAATTGCATAGTCGGCTCCCCCAATGCCTAATCCTTTCCGCGGCGCCGCCGGCATCCTTTCCCTTTCCGTGCGGGCGCCCCACACCTTCCAATGTCCGATCCGGAGCCCGTTGTTTACACGATCTCAGGCTGGCGACGCCTGCTGCTCTGGCCGCTGGGCCTGCTCCTGCGCGCGTGGGGCGGCACGCTTCGCTTTGAGATTTCCGGTCAGGACCGGACCGTTTTCGAAAGAAAGGACCGGCCGGTCGCCTTTGTCCTCTGGCACAACCGCCTTTTTCTGACACCCGAGTTCTACCGGCGTTACCGGGTCGGGCGCCCCATTTACGGCCTTGTCAGCGCAAGCCCGGATGGCGCCTGGCTCGCCGCGCTTTTTTCGACGGTCGGAATGCGCGCCGTTCGCGGCTCAAGCAGCCGCCTGGGGCGGGAGGCTGCCGAGGGGATGGTCGAAGTCCTTCGCGCCGGCCACGACGTCGGGATAACCCCGGACGGTCCGCGGGGACCCTGCTACAAGATGAAGCCGGGCGCCCTGGTCGTCACCCGTCGCACCGAGACGCCGATCCTGATAGTCGGCGCGCAGTTTTCCTCAGCCTGGCGGATGCGCAGCTGGGATGGATTCTATGTGCCCCGGCCCTTTTCAAGGATTCGGGTGCGCTGCGAGGAAATATCGGCCGATGCAGCAGCCCAGGCTGGTTCCGCGGACCGGATTGCCGCCCGCCTCCGCGAAATAAACCCGGACTGATGCGCGCCGCGGGCTAGAACTCCGGCGTGATCGTCACCTTTGCGCCAGGCTCGGCCTTGTAGTCCCCCCCCGCGCTCCACGTCGAGTCGTTCAGCAGGAATTTGAAGATGACCGCCTGCTTTGCGCCGGAGATCGCAATCGACCATTCGTCGCTGCCGACATTGTCGAGCAGCAACCCCGAGTTCCAGCTGAGGCCGGGGCCCTCGCCGCGCAGATAAAGCGCATTCCCGAATCCGACGTCGATCTTCGCCTTGATGATCGTCGCAGCCGGCGCAGAGGCCGCCTTTGCCGCAGCAGTCACTGGAACGACTGCGGGAGGAGGAGTCGCGGGAACTGCAATCCGGGCGGGTGGCGGAGCCAGCGGCTTCGTTTGTGCGGCCCCTTTTGGGAAAGGTGTGGCGCCGATCGGCTTCGGATCGGTTGCGGCGGCTTTGAAGGCCGGTTTTGTGATGGTGGCAGACGATGTCGCTGGGGCGGGCGACAGTGCGGTCTTTTTGGTTTTTTTCATGTCGAACTATGGTTATCGGAGGACTTTTTCCCCTTTGAACATCCCCATGAAAGCAATTGCGAGGCCAGACCGCAAGACCTGTCCCATTTTTTCCGGCGGACTCCGCCTCCATTCACATCGAAAACAGCGGACGTTTGTAACGCGTTCGTCACGAGGCAAGCGGAGCCTCCTTCCATCGCCTGTATGCCTGGGCGGTGAACGAGCCCTCGACCTTCTCCAGTTCGCGCAGGGTCCCGCTGAAAACCAGGTCGCCGCCGCTCTTGCCGCCCCCGGGCCCGAGGTCGATGATCCAATCGGCCAGACGTATGACGTCGAGGTTGTGCTCGACCACGATCAGGGTGTTTCCAGCGTCCCTCAACTTGAAGAGAAGATCCATCAGCCGCTGGATGTCCACCCAATGAAGCCCCGTTGTGGGCTCGTCGAGTATGTACAGGTTGGCCCCCTGCTGCCTGCGGCTGAGTTCCAGCGACAGTTTCAGCCTCTGCGCCTCGCCGCCGGACAGCGTGGTCGCCGACTGGCCGAGGGTCAGGTACCCCAGTCCCACCGCCTCGAGTGTCGAAAGCTTGTCGATCACCCTCGGGATGTTCCGGAACAGCCCGATGGCCTCCCGCACGGTCATGTCCAGGACATCCGCGATCGAGCGCCCGTGGAAAAGAATTTCCAGGGTCTCGCGGTTGAAACGCCGCCCGCCGCAGCTTGTGCAGGGGGCGTAGGCATCGGCCATGAACTGCATGTCGAGCTTGATCACCCCGTCTCCCTGGCACCGTTCGCACCGCCCGCCGCGGACGTTGAATGAAAAACGGCTGGCCTTGTATCCGCGCACCTTCGCCAGCGGCACCTGGGCGAACAAATCGCGCAAAACGTCGAGCAGTCCGACGAATGTGGCGGGATTCGAGCGCGGGCTGCGCCCGATTGGCTCCTGGTCCACGCGGACCAGCTTCTCAAAGAACTCAAGGTTTTCGATGTGCCGGTGACGCCCCGGCAAAACCTTCGCCCCGTTGAGCCGGCGGGCCGCGGCGGCGGCGAGCACATCATTGACGAGACTGCTCTTGCCCGATCCGGAGACCCCGGTGACGCATGTGAGCAGGCCGACTGGAAACCGGACGTCAATCCCGCGCAGATTGTGCTCTCTCGCCTCCCTGATCGTGAGCCACGCCCCGTCGGGGGATTTCGCCTCGGCCTCCTTGGTGACCTCCATCTGGCGCGCAAGATAGGGCCCCGTCCTCGAGTCCTTTGGCGGCCGGGCTGCGCATTCAGCCGGAGAGCCCTGAAACAGCAGGTGCCCGCCTTCGACTCCGGCCCCGGGCCCCAGTTCGAGAATTTCGTCGGCGGCCCGCAGGGTTTCCTCGTCGTGCTCGACCACGACGACCGTGTTTCCGCGGTCCCGCAGCGCCCGCAGCTGCGACAGCAGCCGCTCGTTGTCGTGCGGGTGCAGCCCGATGCTCGGCTCGTCGAGAACGTAGATCACGCCGATGAGGCCCATTCCAAGCTGCGTCGCCAGGCGCACGCGCTGCGCCTCGCCTCCGGAGAGCGTCGTGTAATCGCGGTCGAGGGTCAGGTAGCCGAGCCCTGTTTCGAGCAGGAAATGAAGCCTCTGTTCGATGCCGTAGACGACGTCGTGGAGCGGATCGTTCTCGTCGTGCGATGCGACCAGGGCGCGCGCCAGGTCGTGGGCCGCGCCGACGTCGAGGGAAAGGAATTCGGGGAAGGAGCACGTGGCGCCAGCCCCGACAGCAACCTTCACCGCGCTGCTGCGCCCGTTCAACCTGCTGCCGTGGCATTCAGGACACTCTCCGCTGATCATGTAGGTCGTCAGCCGCGCGCGAAATCCCTCGCTTTCGGTCATCCGGAAACTGGCGTCCAGGTCCGCAATAACGCCCGGAAACACCTGCGCCTTGGGCTCCCTCATCCGGCGAAGCTTGAATGAAAAGAGCCTCTCGCCGGCTCCGTCAAGGATTCCGCTGCGGGTCTCCTCGGGAAGGTCATGCCAGGGAATGTCCGCGTCAAAGGGAAGCTGCCCGGCGAGCTGCTTCAGCAGCGCATTGTGCTTTATGATCAGATTTTTGCCTCCGATCCGCCATGGCTTGATCGCTCCCTCGCGCACGGATTTCTTCGGGTCGGGGACGACCAGTTCGGGCGCAAAACGCAGTTTCCTCCCCAGTCCGCCGCACGTTGGACACGCGCCTTCGCTGTGGTTGAACGAAAAATGCCGCGGCGTCAGCTTGTCAAAAACGTCGCCGCACACCTCGCAGGCGAGCGACTGGCTCAGGCGGATCTCCCGCCACGCCGCCGCAGGGCCGGCCGCCGTTTTCGGCGGGGCGGAGGCCGGCTGCGCCTGGGCGAGCACGATCGCCCGGTCCCGGCCTTCGCGAAAGGCAAGCTCGAGCGAATCGGCCAGCCGCGCGCGCTGATCGGCCGCAGCCACAAGGCGATCCACGACCAGGTCCACCTCAACCAGCGCGGTGCCGGCGGGGATTAGGTGCGGCTCGTCGAGGCCGCGAATCTCCCCGTCCATCCTCACCCTCTGGAACCCCCGCTGGCGAAGGCGGGGAAGCTCGTCCCGAAGGACGCTTGGTCTGGCCCGCATCGCCGGGGCGAGAAGCATGATGCGCTCGCCCGCGAAAGCGTCCATCACCCGCATCACGTTGTCGTCCAGGGACCGCTGGATGACGCGGCCACCGTCCTTCGGGCAGCGCGCCTCGCCGGCAAGCGCCCAAAGCAGCCGGGCATAGTCTGCAATCTCGGTAGCAGTTGCAATCGTGCTGCGCGGCGAGCCCCCGCCGGTGCGCTGCTCAATCGCCACCACCGGAGAAAGACCGTGGATGAAATCGACATCGGGGCGCTTGAGCTGGTCGAGGACCTGCCGAGCCTGGGTCGAAAGGCTTTCCATGTACTTGCGGTGCCCCTCGGCGTAGAGGGTGTCGAAAACGAGCGAAGACTTGCCCGACCCGCTTGGCCCCGTGATCACGAGGAACTTCCCCCGGGGCAGCCGCACATCGAGGTTCTTCAGGTTGTGCTCGCGCGCGCCCTTGATGTGGATGTGGGTTGCTGGCTGCATGGGACGGGAACACGCAAGGTGACAGCGTGTCCGTAAATTGCCAACGGTCATTTGCGCCCCGTCCAGCGCGCGGCCCGCGATTTTTGTCGTGGATCCGCATCATTTCAGTTGAGTTGCCGCCTTGCGAATTCAATCAGCCCACAGGAAATCAATGATTTTCCGCCGCCTGCCCCGATCCATTTTGGTTGCGGGCCTTAGCGCGGGCGCCTTTGCCGATGCCGCTCCGCAGGCGGCTCTGGGCGACAACGAATCGTTCACCTACAAGGTGGCCTGGGCCATCCTGCCGGGCGTCGGCGAAATCAACGTGGACGCCCATGCCACGAGGGGCCCGGGCGCCGTTCCGCTTCTGAGCGTCGTCACGCGCACGGAGACCCGGGGCCTGGCGCGGCTGATTCTTCCCTTCAAGGCGAGGGCCGAGTCGCTTTTCGATCCCCCCACGGGCCGGCTGGTCTCCCTCGAGGAGTCCAGCTCCGTGCGGACCCGCGCAGACCATCACACGGTGAAATTCTCCTACTCGGATTCGACGGCGACCTACTCGGACGGCGCCCACCCGGGAGCGCAGCGCATCCTTTCGATGCCCGCGGGACTTCCGACCGATCTGATCACCTGCCTCGTTCAGGCCCGCACCTGGGGACTGCGCCCGGGCGGAACCCATGACGCGCTTGTGCTTTTTGAGGACCAGTTTTACGAGCTGACCGTCCATGCGTTGGACTACGAGATCGTGCAGACGCCGCTCGGCACATTCAAGGCGCTCGCCCTTGAGCCGCGGATGGAAAAGACCCCGCCAAAGGGGATGTTCAGGCGCGGTTCGAAGGTGAAGGTGTGGATCTCGCAGGATGCGCGGCGGCTGCCCGTGCAATTCCGGGTCGAATTCAAGGTCGGCTCGGGCGTTGCCACCCTGGCGGCGTACCATCCTCCGACTGCGGCGGCAGCGCAACCGCCTGAATCCTGAAGCGCCGGGGTTTCGCCGCCCGGACGGGCGAGGGGCACATCCGGATTGCGTTTTCCGGGCATTGACGGTTTGTGTTTAACGTCGCATTCGCCACAAATTCAGGCAGATTTTGCCCAAACTTGCCTGTTTTGTGATGCATGCGGGTTTAATCCTTGCCTTGCCCCAAAGCCGGCTGCTTAACTCTCCCCTTTTGCATATGAAAGCGATGATCAAGACACAGGGCCAGCAGTTCACCGTTTCCGAGGGCGACATCCTCGTGGTGAACCGTTATCCGAACACGGAGGCGGGCGCGACCGTCGAAATCACCGACGTGCTTGCAGCCGGCGAAGGCGAGAATTTCAAGATTGGCACCCCGCTGCTCGCGGGGGCCATCGTCTCGGCCAAGATCCTGGAGAACAGGAAGGGCGACAAGGTCATCGTGTTCAAGAAGAAGAAGCGCAAGGGCTACGAGCGCAAGCAGGGCCATCGCCAGGAACTTTCCGTAATCAAGATCGAAGCAATCAAAGCTTAGGAGCTCACCGCCATGGCGCACAAGAAAGGTCAGGGAACATCCACGAACGGACGCGAGAGCCACTCCCAGCGGCTTGGCGTGAAGATTTTTGGCGGTCAATCCGTACCCGCCGGCAGCATTATCGTCCGCCAGCGCGGCACGAAGCTGCATCCGGGAAAGAATGTCGGAGTCGGCCGCGATTGGACCCTTTTCGCCCTGAAGCCGGGCGTCGTCCAGTTCGACAAGGCCCACCGAAAAGTATCGGTGGTCGTCCAAGCATAGCGTTTCGCCCTATATGAGGTCGAGGTCGCAGCCCGCTGCGGCTATCAATCGGTCCAGACCCGAGCGGACGGACCCCGTGTCGGGACCCTCGACCAGCAGCCTCAGCATGGATTGGGTTCCCGAGTAGCGGACAAGCACCCGGCCGCGGGACCCGAATTCCGCCTCCACTCCCTTTATCGCCGCCGACAGCGCGGAAAGCTCCGAAAGCGGTTTTTTCTCGCGTATAAAAAGGGCGGCCGTCGACTGCGGAAATCTCCTGATTCTGCGGCGAAGCAGGGAAAGCGGCTCACCCGTCTCGCGCATGACTTCGATGAGCTTGAGCGCCGCGACCAGCCCGTCGCCGGTTGGACCGATCTCCGAGAAAATCACATGACCGGAGGATTCCCCGCCGAGCGTGGCGCCCTCCGCCCTCATCCCCTCGATGACATAACGGTCGCCGACGGGCGTGCGCACCACGCGCCCGCCTGCGGCCTTCACGGCCTCGTCGAGCCCGAGATTGCTCTGGACGGTTGTGACCAGGGTTTTGGCCGCCAGAGTCCCGCGTTCGAGTGCATGAGTGGCCAGAATGCCCAAAAGTTCATCGCCATCCAGGAGTTCACCCCGCTCGTCGCAGACGACGCAGCGGTCGCCGTCGCCGTCATGGGCCACGCCGAGTCGCGCCCCGCCGGCAATGACCCGCTTGCAAAGCAGCTCCGGATGCTCGCTTCCCACGCCTGCGTTGATGTTGTACCCGTCCGGGGCGTTTCCGAGTGCCATCAGTTCCGCCCCCAGTTCCTGAAATGCAGCCGTGCTGGTCGCGCACGTGGCACCATTGGCTGTGTCAAGGGCGATACGCCATCCCTTGAGCGCCCCGGCGGGCAGAATCGCGCGTGCCGCCGCTATGTAGCCGGCGCCGGGATCGGACGCCAGGCGGGGGCCCGATCCGTCCCGGCTTGCCGCCTTCCAAGAAACCCGGCCGTCCCCGACACCCCTGTCAGCCGAATCCGGGCCGGCCGTCCCTCCAAGGTCGGGCAGCAGTTTCTCAATCTCGGCCTCCTCTGCGTCGGTCAGCTTCCGGCCGTCGCGGCTGAAGAGTTTGAATCCATTGTCCGAAGCCGGATTGTGCGACGCTGTAATTGCGATCCCGAGGGCCGCGCCCGATTTCAGGACAGCCCTGGCGATCGCCGGGGTGGGAAGAACGCCGAGCGGATCCGGAAGCCAGCCATCCCGGGCCAGGCTGAGCGCGAAGGCGTCGGCCAGCGACTTGCCGGAAGAGCGGGTATCCCAGCCGACAAGCACTTCCTTCGAGGACCGGCCGACAGGACTCCTCCTGTCCAGCCAGCGGGCGACCGCGACCCCGATGCGTTTGGTAAATGTTTCGTTGACAATGGGTCCACCGTATGGCCCTCGAATCCCGTCCGTTCCAAAATAGAGACGGTTCATTGTTCCTGGAAGAACTCCTTCGCCGCCGCTATCTTGCGGCGGACTGCCCCTCCAAGGAGAAGATCGCGCGCCGGCTCGATACCCTCCCTCGCGTTCGGAACGCGGCCGCAGATCCACATCGCGATGGCGGCATTGAGAACGATCGTATCGACCAATCCGCGAGGACCATTCCCCGAGAGGATGGCCTCAACGGTCGCCAGGTTTTGATCCAGATCGCCTCCCAGCAAGTCGGAAAAAGGGGCTGTAGTGAGGCCGAAATCCTCGGCACGCCAGCGAGCATCGATGTCCCGCAAACGGCCAACGCCGCGAACATGGTTCGGCGTGGCGGTTGTCAATTCATCGATCCCGTGGGTCGCGTCTATCTCGCCATGCACGGCGAGGCCCGACTTCGTCCCGAGTTCATCGAGGGCGGCGGCAAGCCGCGGAACCAGGGGAGCCGCGTAGGCTCCCAGCATGATATGAGCGGGGCGGCCCGGATTCAAAAGCGGGCCCAGGATATTGAAGACCGTCCGCTGTCCATTCGCGGCGAGCCGCTTTCGAACCGGGTTGATGTGCTTGAAGGAAGGGTGGTAGGCCGGGGCGAAGAAGAACGCAAAGCCCAGCGTATCCAGCGAAGCGCGAATAAGATCCGGAGGCGCCTCGATCCTGACTCCGAGCCCGGCCATCAGGTCGGCGCTTCCGCAGCGCGAAGTGATTCCGCGGTTCCCGTGCTTCATTGCAATGATGCCGGCCGAGGCGACCACCAGCACGACCAGCGACGAAACGTTGAAGCCGCCCGCGTGATCGCCGCCGGTGCCGACCAGGTCAATTGCATCGGTGGCCCACGCCTCAACCCCGGGATCGACCGCCCGCGAACGAAACTCCCGCGCAAAGGCAGCCACCTCCTCCACGGTCTCCCCTTTTTTCGCCAAAGCCGTCAGGAAGGCGGCCTTGGCGTCGTCGGGAACCTCACCCGAGGAAAGGGCCTTCGCGGAAAGCGCCACATCCTCCGCGCGCAGGGAATTCCCGTCGACTAGCTGCGCGGTGAGTGTTTCGAGGCCGGACATGCGTTTCCCTTAACTCAGCTCCCGCCCGATTCTTCGCAATCCAATTTACGCCGGTTCGTCCGATCCCTGGCCTGCTGTCGGGGGTTGGCGCTTGACCCGATGCGCCACCGGCCTTTAATCCGTCACCTTTAATCCCAGTTCGCTGGCGTGCCCGTACCGCGCGCAGGCGGTCAAGACATCTCCCATCCATGGCCAATCCGAAACGCAAACAGTCCAAGCGCCGTAGCGCCAACCGCCGCGCTGCCAACGCCTTCCAAGCCCCGCAGTTCGCCACCGACCCAACAGACGGCTCCCTTTTCAGGCCCCACCGCGTGAACCCGAAAACCGGCCTTTATCGGGGCCGCCAAGTGCTCAGCATAGAGACCTGATTCCAAACTGCCGTCGCGGATGGCCATGTCTTCCGGGGTTTCCGGGCGGATTGCCGTTGACGCCATGGGCGGTGACCGTGGTCCGGCAGAGGTTGTGGCTGCCGTGCGCCTTGCCCTGCAGGAGAACGCCCTCCTGAACCCGCTGACGCTCGTGGGGAATGAGGCGACCCTTATTCCCCTTCTCGGGCAGTTCGGCCTGAAACTCGGGCCGCGGCTGTCGGTTCACCACGCGCCCGAAGTCATCACGATGGATGACAAGCCTATGGTGGCGTTGAAGCGCAAGAAGGATTCCTCGATGGTGCGCGCGATCGAGCTCGTGAAGTCCGGTGAAGCCGCCGGGGTCGTCAGCTGCGGAAATACGGGCGCCCTGATGGCGGCAGGGACCCTGCGCCTCCGGACGCTGGAGGGCGTGATGCGCCCGGCGCTCGCAGCCGTCGTCCCCCGCGAGGGAGGGCATTTTGTGCTCGTCGACGCCGGTGCAAATCCCGATGCGCGCCCCGAGCACCTGGTTCACAATGCGATCCTGGGCAGCCACTACTCCCGCGTCATGCTGGGAGTTGCCTCGCCCCGGGTGGGGCTCATGACCATTGGCACCGAGGAAGGCAAGGGCAACGCGCTCATCGCGGAGACGGGCGAGCTGCTCAAGCGGATCGGGACTCTTGTCAACTATGCGGGGCCGATCGAAGGGTTCCATGTTTTCGCCGAGCATGTCGATGTCGTCGTATGCGACGGGTTCGTCGGGAATATCATGATCAAGAGCTGGGAGTCCCTTGTGCGCTTCTTTTCGGATGTCCTGCGCACCGAACTCCAGGCCAATCCCCTGAGGGCCGCCGGCGCCCTGCTCTCCCGGGGTGCGTTTCGCGCCCTGCGCGACCGCATCAGCCCGGACCGCTACTCCGGCGCTCCCCTCCTCGGCCTGAACGGCATCGTCGTGAAGGCCCACGGCTCGGCAAACCGCCAGGGGATCAAGAACGCGCTCCTGGGCGCCCACGCAATCATCAAGGCCGACCTGAATCGCCAGGCCGAGGCCGACGTGGCCCGGGCCAACGAACTGATCGGCTGAGCGGCGGCTGCCGGAAGCGGAACCAGCAGGACACCGTCATGGACAAACCAATCCGAGAAATTCTGGAACAACTTGAGTCCCCGGCCGATCAGATCGGCTTGGTGATTCTCCAAATGGCCGCTTCCGGCATCAATTCCCCGAACACGGGCGCGGCCCCTCCGAACTCCTTTGGGGCGGGCTTGACCTGCGGTAGCGCGCTGATTCGCTTGTAACACCACATGCCTTTCCCGTCCGCTTCAGCATTGCGCGCCTTCTGTCTTTCGGTCATCGTCTCCTGTGTGCTTGCAGGCGCGGCGCGCGCCGACCTGGTCTGGAACCCGGATTCCGGGTGGAGGATCGAAGGAGGTATCCTTTCCGGGCTGACTGGCGCGGACGGACGGGACGCCCTGGTCCTCATGAACAAGGCCCGGAAGGCCGAGCAGCAGCTCCATTATCACACCGCGCTGAAGGCTTACGATCGCGTGGTGAAGAACTACCCGAATTCGATTTATGCACCCGAGGCCTACTACCACACGGGAAAGATCTGGATGGCCCGCGGCCGGTACTACAAGGCGTTCGACTCCTACCAGCAGATCCTGACGCGCTATCCGAACACCAAGCGCTTCAACGAGCTCATCGAGGAGCAATACCGCATTGCGAGCGCCCTTCTCGACGGCGCGCGCAACCGCCTCTGGCTGGGCATCCGGGGATTCACTAACCGCGAGATATCCGTGGGCTGCTTTGAGATCATCCTCGGGAACGCCCCCTACAGCGATTACGCTCCCCTTGTCCTGATGAACATCGCCCGGGGGCACCAGTACCTGGGCAATACGGATGAGGCGATCGATGCGCTCGACCGGCTCATCAACAACTACCCGCAAAGCGTCATCGCTCCGGACGCCTACCTGCGCCTGGCAAAGCTTCACGCCTCGCTCGTCGAAGGCCCCGCTTACGACCAGGCCGAGACGAAGCAGGCCATCACCTACGACGAGGATTTCATGATTCTCTTCCCGAGCGATCCCAAGATCGCCGAGGCCGCCCAGGGACTGGACAAGATGAAGAAGATGCTGGGCGAGAGCAAAATCAGGATCGCGGATTTCTACTTCTACAAACGCGACAACTACACCGCGGCACGCGTGTTTTATAACGAGGCGATCACTTCCTATCCGGATTCCGACGTGGCCAAGCTGGCGCGGCAGCGCCTTGCGGAAGTCGAGAAGAAGGCGGGCGGCGCGGCCCAGACGGGGCCTGCCAAGAAGGCCAAGCGCTTCCTGTTCTTCTAGCCCAAACCATGCAGTTCGCGATGCGAGCTCCCGCCAGGCGAGCGGCTTTGGCCGCCTGCTGCGGCCCGGGTCTGCTGATCCTCGGTGCGCTCCTGCCCGGCTGCGGCAACTATGTGCTCGGGACCGGGGGCCGCCTCGCCTTTTCGACGCTCTATGTCGAACCGGTTGAGAATCGCGTCTTTGTTCCGCAGGCCCAGGCGATCGTGACCACACAGCTGAGGGATGCCTTTGAAAAGGATGGCCGCGTGACCCTGGTCAATTCGCCGGAGGCGGCCGATGCCACGCTCACCGTGGTCATAACCGACTACCATCGCGAAGTCGCCGCGGTGCGCGAAACGGACACAGGCCTCGCAAGCAAGTTCAACCTGACCCTGGGCGCCGTCTGCGCCCTCACCGACAACCGCGCCCACCGGGCCTATTTCCAGGGCCGCACGATCTACGCGACGCGCGAGGCCTTTACGGACAACGGGGTGCCGGCTTCGTCGGCGGTCGGAAACCAGCTCCAGTCCGAGTACAACACCCTGCCCCTCCTGGCCCAGCAGCTCGCCGACAGGCTTTCGCACACCGTGCTCGACGTGTGGTAGGACGGCGCCAAGAGTCTTTGCGTGCACTCCTCCATCCTCGCACCCTCGCTTCTGGCCGGAGACCACGCCAATCTCGGCGCGAGCGCCGCCCTTGTGGCCGGGGCCGGGCTCGAGTGGCTCCACCTTGACATCATGGACGGCCATTTCGTGCCGAATCTTTCCTTCGGCCCGGAGACACTCGCCGCGCTCCGCCGCGCCGGATCGAAGCTTTTCTTCGACACCCACTTGATGCTTTCGGAGCCGCACCGCTACGTCGAAGCCTTTGCGCAGGCCGGCGCCGACCTGATCAGCATTCATATCGAGCCGCAGTACGACCACGCCGCGGCGCTTGCGCACATCCGGCGGCTCGGCCGCAAGACCGGCATCGTCCTCAACCCGGGCACCCCCGCCTCGGCTGTCGATGCCTTTCTGCCGGACGTCGATCTGGTCCTTGTGATGACGGTTCAGCCGGGATTCGGAGGCCAGTCGTTTCGGCGCGACATGCTTCCCAAGATCGCCGCGATCGATTCGGAGCGCAGGCGCCGCGGGCTCGTTTTCCGCCTTGAGGTGGACGGCGGCGTCGATCTGGAGAACGCGGCGGAATGCCGGGCGGCCGGCGCAGACACCTTCGTCGCGGGCACGTCGTTCTTCAAGGCGCCCGACCGGGCCGCCATGGCGGCAGCGATCGGCCGCCTTTGAGACGCCGTCACTCCGTCAGGATGACGACATCCGCGGATTCGGCCGTCGCGTAGAGATAATCCTGCCCGAACGCCCCCATAAAGCGCGGGTTGAGCTCGGATATCCTGAGCGCAACCCCCTCGGCGTTGAACTCGTACTGCGCCAGTTCGCCCAGATACACGGCGCCGCCAATCCGCCCCCGGACCACGTTTCCTCCCGGGGGAGCCTCCCGGCACAGCCTCCAGCACTCGGGGCGCACGGAGACTGTCACCGCCGACCCCGGCGACGGCGTGCCCCCCGGATTTCCGAGGATGCCGTCGAACCGCCCGGCCGCCGTCTCCACGACCGCCCGTCCACCGCCGCACCCCAGGAGCCGCCCATCGATGAAATTCGTCTCGCCGATGAAATGGGCCACGCTCCGGCGGGACGGCCGCCGGTAGATCTCGCCGGGCGTGCCCACCTGCAGCGCGCTGCCGGCCTCGAGTACCGCCATGCGGTCGGCGATCGACAGCGCCTCCTTCTGGTCGTGGGTCACATAAAGGGCCGTGAGATTGGACTCCTTGCAGACCCGCCGAATCTCGGCGCGCATCTCGAGACGGAGCTTGGCGTCCAGATTCGAAAGCGGCTCGTCGAGCAGAAGGCAGCTCGGCCTTATGACGAGCGCCCGCGCCAGGGCGATCCGCTGCTGCTGCCCTCCCGACAGCTGGCCCGGGCGGCGGTCGGCAAAATCGCCCATGCGAACCGACTCGAGCGTCTCGCCCACGCGCCGGCGCACCTCCCCCCTGGGTACGCGCCGCTCCTCGAGGCCGAAGGCCACGTTCTCCGCCACCGTCATGTGCGGCCAGAGCGCGTAGCTCTGGAACATCATCCCGGTGTTTCGCCTGTGGGGAGCCAGGCGCGTCACATCCTCCGTGCCAAAGAAGATCGCCCCATCCTCAGGAACATGGAATCCGGCCAGGGTCCGCAGGAGGGTCGTTTTCCCGCAGCCGCTCGGGCCGAGCAGGAAGAAGAGCTCGCCCGGGTTGATTTCCAGATCCAACGAGCGAAGCGCGGTCGTCGCCCCAAACCGCTTCGTAAGCTTCTCAATCCGAATGGAAATCATGCGTCACACCCGAGCGCACCGCTCATGCGCGTTCCGCCATCAAGGTTTTGGCGCCCGGGCGAGTCAAAGGAAATAGATTGGTTGCATCGCCCGTCCGTCTTTGTCTCGCTCGTTCCTCACGTCCATGCCAAACAAGAACCCCAAAAGGGCGGAGCACATACATGACGACCTCGAGAGCGTCATGTTCACGGAGCGCCAGATCAAGGCCAGGGTGAAGGGCCTCGGCAGGGAACTGAAGGCCACCTACGGCAACGGCGAGTTCACGATCATTTCAATCATCAACGGGGCCGTTCTTTTCACGGCCGACCTCATGCGGGAAATAGACAATCCAGTGCGGCTGGACTGCATACGGATTTCAAGCTACGGGGAGAAGACCCGGTCGGTCGGCACGCCGCAGGTCGTGCACAGCCTCACCCTCGACATCTCGAAACGCCACGTCCTGCTGATCGACGACATCCTGGACACGGGCAAGACGATCACGCTCGTCGACGGCCTGATCCGGAAGCTCAACCCGGCGAGCCTGCGGGTGTGCGTCCTTCTCGACAAGCAGGGCCGCCGCGAGGTCCCCTACGAGGCGACTTTCGTCGGCTTCAGGATACCGGACAAGTTTGTGGTCGGGTACGGCCTCGATTTTGCCGAGCGCTACCGGAACCTGCCCTGCATCGGCGTCCTCAAGCCCGAGCTGCAGAATCCCCCGGAGTGGGCCTAGCCAGCCCGACGGTCTCGTGGACACGGGGCGGGATTGCGCGTGATTCGTGAATCGTTCAGCCTTGCGGGCCTTTTTTTCGCTTCTTTTTCCCCCCGGCCGACGCGCTCCGGCGATAGTCGCCTGACTTGAGGGCGTTGATCTGGTCGCGGATGAGCGCCGCGCGCTCGAATTCCAGGCGGCCCGCCGCCTCCTGCATCTCCTCCTCGAGTTCCGCGATCACCGCCGCCACATCGTCCGCGGCGCCGGCGGGCGGCGCCTCCTCCAGCCGGTCGCCGGAGCCGTCATAGACGCGCAGGCTCTCCTGCGCAAACCGCCTCACGCTCCGAGGCGTGATGCCGTGGCTCAGGTTGTAGGCCTGCTGCCGCGCCCTGCGGCGCTCGGTGACCTCCAGCGTCTTCCGGATCGAGTCGGTGTGGCGGTCGGCGTAAAAGATGACCCGCCCCTTCTCGTGGCGGGCGGCGCGGCCGGCCGTCTGGATCAGGCTCGTTTCGCTCCGCAGGAACCCCTCCTTGTCCGCGTCCAGAATCGCAACCAGCGCGACCTCGGGAAGGTCCAGCCCCTCCCGCAGGAGGTTGATCCCGACCAGGACGTCGAAGTTGCCCAGCCGCAGATTGCGCAGGATCTCGACCCGCTCGATCGCGTCGATGTCGGAGTGCAGGTATTCGACCCGGACCTTCGCCTCCCTCAGGTAGGCGGTTATGTCCTCCGAGAGCCGCTTCGTCAGGGTCGTCACGAGGACCCGCTCCTTCTCCGCCACCGCGCGCCTTATTTCGCCGATCAGGTTCTCCACCTGGCCCGTCGTCGGCCGCACGGTGATCTGCGGGTCGAGGAGGCCCGTCGGCCGGATCACCTGCTCGGCCACCACGGCCGAGCGGCCGATCTCGAACTGGGACGGCGTCGCCGACACGTAGAGCGTCTGCCCGGTGATCCGCTCGAACTCCTCGAAGCTCTGCGGGCGGTTGTCGAGGGCCGAGGGCAGCCGGAAGCCGAAGTCGACCAGCGTCTGCTTGCGGGCCCGGTCGCCGTTGTACATCCCGCCGATCTGCGGAACCGTGGCGTGGCTCTCGTCGATCATCAGCAGGAAGTCCTTTGGAAAGAAATCGATCAGGCAGAACGGGCGGTCGCCCGGTTTGCGCCCGGTCAAATGCCTTGAGTAGTTCTCTATCCCGCTGCAAAAGCCCATCTCCTGGAGCATCTCCAGGTCGTACTGCGTCCGCATCCGGATGCGCTGGGCCTCGAGGTAGCGGCCGCCCTTCTCAAACCAGGCCACGCGCTCCTCTAGCTCGGCCTTGATGGTCGCTATCGCGGGTTCAAGCCGCCCCCGCGTCGTCGCATATTGGTTTGCGGGGTACAGGTCGAACCCGTCCAGCTGCCTGAGCACCGTCCCGGTAAGCGGGTCGAACTCGCTGATCCGGTCGATCTCGTCGCCGAAAAACTCCACGCGCAGCCCGTGCTCGAGGTACGCGGGCATGACGTCGACCACGTCCCCGCGGACCCGGAATCGCCCGCGCTTCAGCTCGTAGTCGTTGCGCTCGTAAATATTGTCCACGAGCTTCTCCAGAAAGGCATCGCGGGCGAGCGATTCGCCGCGCCGCAGCGTTATCCGCAGCTCCTTGAAATCATCCGGGGAGCCCAGCCCGTAGATGCAGGAGACGCTGGCCACGACGATGACATCGCGGCGGCTGACCAGGGAGCTCGTCGTCGATATCCGCAGCCGCTCGATCTCCTCGTTGATCGACGAGTCCTTCTCGATGTAGGTGTCGCTCGAGGGCACGTACGCCTCGGGCTGGTAATAGTCGTAGTAGCTGACGAAGTACTCGACCGCGCTCTCCGGGAAGAAGTTCTTGAACTCGGAGTACAGCTGGGCCGCCAGCGTCTTGTTGTGGGAGATGATGAGGGTCGGCCTCCCGAGCCGGGCTATCACGTTGGCCATCGTGAAGGTCTTGCCCGAACCCGTCACGCCGAGAAGGGTCTGGTGGCGGTTGCCGGCTAGCAGCGACTCCGTCAGCCGTTCGATCGCCTGCGGCTGGTCGCCGGTGGGCGGAAAGTCCGACTTGAGGGTGAAAGGCACTCCCCATGAAACACGACCCACGGGCGCTGCGCAACCGCGTCTTCGCCTGGATGGCGGAGGAATTTCACCCAGCCCGCATGCATCGCAAATTCAGGCAAATCTCGCTCAATCCCGGCGGCGTCGCAAGCGTTGCATAAACCGGGATGATGCGGATGATGGACGGGTCCGGAACCCCGATTTCACAATGTCCAAAGCCATCGTATCCCAGCTTTACGATTCGGACGTTTTTCGCATGGCGTGCCGCCAGTTCGACAAGGCGGCCGATGCGATCAACCTGCCCGAGGCACTGCGCGACCGCACAAAGTACCCGCGCCGCTGCCTGGCCGTGGCCCTCCCGGTCAAGCGGGACGACGGAAGCGTCACGGTCTTCGAGGGCTACCGCGTGCAGCACAACCTGTCGACGGGGCCGTCCAAGGGGGGCGTCCGCTTCCATGAGCACGTGACCCTCGGGGAGGTCGCCGCGCTCTCCATGTGGATGAGCTGGAAGTGCTCCCTGGTCGGCCTGCCGTACGGGGGCGCAAAGGGAGGCGTGATCGTCAACCCCCGCGAACTCTCGCTTCGGGAGCTCGAGCACCTCTCGCGCCGGTACATGCAGGAGCTGATCAGCTTTGTCGGACCCCAGCTCGACATTCCCGCGCCGGACGTGGGGACGAACGAGCAGATCATGGCCTGGATGATGGACACCTATTCCAATCATGTGGGGCACATCGAACCTGCGGTGGTGACCGGAAAGCCGCTTTCCCTCGGCGGTTCGCAGGGCCGCCGCGAGGCGACGGGCGTCGGAGTCGCCTACCTCACCAGGAAATACCTCGACGATCTGAAGATCCCGGTCGGGAAGGCGACGATAGCGATCCAGGGTTTCGGCAACGTCGGAAGCGAAACCGCCGTGGCTCTCGCCGGGTACGGGGCGAAAATCGTCGCAATATCCGATTACACCGGCGCCATTCATTCCCCGAAGGGGATCGACGTAAAAAAGGCGGTCAAATACGTCCAATGCACGAAAGTCCTGAAGGATTTCGACGGAGGCGAGCCGATCACGAACGAGCAGCTGCTCGAGCTCGACTGCACCGTTCTTGTCCCCGCGGCCCTCGAAAGGGTCATCACCGAAAAGAACGCGCCCAGGCTCAAGTGCAGGCTGCTGGCCGAGGCTGCAAACGGTCCCACGACGAATGCCGCCGACAGGATCATCGAGGGGCGCGGCGACATCGAGGTGATCCCCGACGTGCTCTGCAATTCCGGGGGCGTCATCGTCTCCTATTTCGAGTGGATCCAGAACCTGCAGCACTACTACTGGAGCCGGGACGAGGTGATGGCCAAGCTTTCGGCGATACTGGACAAGGCGAAGGACTCGGTCGAGTACCAGAGGCGGAAGTTCAAGTTCAGCCGCCGCCTCGCCGCCCTGACGCTTGGAATCGGCCGAGTCGCCGAGGCAAAGCAGAGTCGCGGGCTGTTTCCGTGATTTCCGAGAAGACCTCAGGCCTCAAGTATTGAAAACCCGGTTACCGAGTTTTCAATACTTGAGGCCTGAGGTCTTCCCAAGAGCTGTTCCTGCTCGAACATTCCGCACCGCAACTTTTCCAACCCGGCGCCTTCCGCAGCTCAGAATGTGTGGACAAAAAGCCCGGACCGCAGCTTCGGCTCGAACCAGGTGCTCTTCGGCGGCATGATCTGCCCGGCGTCGGCGATGCTGAAAAGCTGGTGGACCGAGACCGGATGCAGGGAAAAGGCCGCTCCGCCGCGCTCATCGACGCGACGCACGAGTTCCCCGGGACCCCGGATCCCGCCGACAAAATCGATCCGCTTGTCCGTCCGAGGGTCGTCGATTCCCAAAACCGGGGCCAGGAGCTTCGACTGGAGAGCGCTCACGTCGAGCCGGGCCACCGGATCGGCCGCCGCGTCGGGCGGACATTGCAGTCCGTACCAGCGCCCGCCCTGGTAAAGGCTGATCCGGCCGGCGCCCTCGGGAGAGGGCGGCGCGCCATCTTCCAGTCCGAACACATCGCCCACCCTCCCAAGAAAATCCGCGGGCGCAAGTCCGTTGAGATCCGAAACGATCCGGTTATAGGGCAGTATCTTCACCTCGCTCGCCGGAAAAAGAACGCTAAGGAACCAGTTGTAGTCCTCCGCACCCGTGTGCCCCGGGTTGCGGGCGCGCCGCAGGCGGGCGACGCGGGCCGCGCTGGCCGCCCGGTGATGGCCGTCGGCGATATACACCGCGGGAACGGCTTCAAAGGCCGTCGTCCACGCCTCTCCGCCTGGAATCCGCCATACGGTGTGGCGCACGCCGTCGGGAGCGGTGAAATCGTGCAGGGCCGGCTCATGCGTCAGGCGCGAGGCGAGCCCGGATACGACCGGGTTGTCCCTGTAGGTGAGAAAAATCGGTCCCGTGTTCGCGCCGAGGGCATCCACCAGGCGGGTCCGGTCGTCCTCCTTTTCGGGCCGCGTGTTCTCATGCTTCTTTATGATGCCGGCGTCGTAATCGTCCACATGGCAGAGCGCCACCAGCCCGTGCTGGCGGTGCGCGCCCATCTCCTGCCTGTACAGGTAGACGCACGGGGCGCTTTCCCGGACAAGCGATCCCTCCCGCTGCAGCTTCAGAAAGTTTTCCCGCGCCTTCTCGTAGACAACGGAGGCATAGGGACTCGTCCCGGCGGGAAGATCGATTTCGGCCCGGTCGACGTGCAGGAGGCTGCGCGGCCGGCCGGCGGCCAGCGCCGCGGCCTCTGACGCGTCCACCACGTCGTAGGGGACGCAGGCCACTTCGGGCGCATGCGCCGGGACGGGAACCAGGCCCCGAAACGCGCGGATCCGCATCCTATTTCTTGGCGCTGCGCTTGAACTTGGAGGTGAACTTCTCGACCCGGCCAGCCGTGTCGACCAGCCGCTTTTCTCCGGTGTAGGCCGGATGCGAGTCCATCGTAATGTCGCGAAGGACGATGAAATAGTCCTCGCCGTCGATTTTCTCCTTGCGGGTGCCCTTCATCGTCGAACGGGTCAGGAATCGCTTCCCGGTGGCGACGTCGATGAAGCAGACTTTGTTGAGCGCGGGGTGTCCTGCGGCTTTCACGGTGTGTAAATGGGTTAGCCCTGCCGCGCCTTGTAACGCGGGTCGGTCTTGTTGATCACGTAGATCTTCCCGCGGCGACGCACAACCTGGCAGTCGGGGTGGCGCTTCTTCGCGGACTTGATGGAGGATACCACTTTCATAAACATTCCATCTCACAGACCGGCCCCCGGGGCTGTCAAACCCAAACGGCTCCGCCTTATGGCGAAGCTTGACCGACCTGCAGCCTTGCGGGCCTTTGCTCGCATACCCAGACGCGCATCGAAACCGGCGTGGGGCCCCATGGCGTGCCGCCGTCCCCCACGCCCGGACGATGCGCGCAAGCTGCGCACGGCCCTTCAGGCTGCAGGCCGGTCAACCTTCGCCATGACCGGGCTCCGCAAGGGGTCGCATCAGTTCTCTGCGGGATCGTCCGGCTCGTCGGCGAGGAGGCGCCACTCGGCGCCCTCTGCGCTCAAGACGGTCCGCCACAGGCTCTTGTCGCCCGGCTTGTCGAACAGATCGCGGGGGGCGTCCGCGATTATCCAGGTATGCGATTTGAGCTCTTTCTTCAGCTGGCCGGCCCCCCACCCGGCGTAGCCAAAATAGGCGCGAAGATGCGCGTCGCCGTCCGCCAGAAGGCTGGCCGCCTTTTCCGGCTCGACGCCCATGTGGAGTTGAAACCCGTCCGGCCTCCTCTGCCAGGCGACCAGGATCAACTGCTCGGTTTGCACGGGCCCGCCGCTGTAAAGGGGCACGGAAGCCAGGGGGCCCAGGGCAAAATCGCCGCCCAGTTCGCCCAGGCGCTTCTCAAGCGGGCGATTCAGCACCATGCCCATGGAGCCCTCCTCGTTGTCGGTCGTCATCAATACGACGGAACGCCTGAAATTCGGGTCCCTGAGGACCGGATGGGCGAGCAAAAGGGAGCCCGCCAGGGATTCCCGTCCGCTTTTGATTCGCGCCCGCATGGTTGTGTGCCGGCTCAGAGCTTCAGGATCTTGACCCCCGCCTCCGCGAGAAGGGGCGCCACCAGGGGGTCGTCATGGTAGTCGAGGCGGAAGCGCACCTCCGAAATGCCGGCCGCGGCCAGGATCTTCGCGCAGTTGATGCACGGATAGTGGGTGACGTAGGCAACGCAACCCTCCACGGAGCTCCCGCGGCGCGCCGCGTCCGCAACGGCGTTCTGCTCGGCGTGAACGGTGGCCTGTTCATGTCCGTCCCTGACGCGCGAGACATGCGGGGTTCCAGGCAGGTACCCGTTGTAGCCGGCGGCCACCAGACGGTTCTTCCTGGAGCCGCCCGTCACGATTACGCAGCCCACCTGGAGCCTGTCGCAGTTCGAGCGGGTGGCCATCAGCACCGCGGTCGCCATGAAGTACTCGTCCCAGGAGGGGCGGCGCGGGAATTTTCTCGCGGCCTGCGCGATCATATCGACCGGACTGGTGGAGCTTTTCTTCATGAAATCCGACCGGCACACTGGACAACTGGATTCGGGGGGGCAATCTCGCTCTTGCCCATGCCGCGCGTGATTCAGCCAGAGATCCTGGACACCCTTTCCGAGAACGACCCCGCCGCGCGCAAGAGCAGGCGCGAATTGCGCATAATCAACCGTCTCATGGGGAACTTCCGGTGGTTTGTCCGGATCGTGCCCACCCTGCTCCGTCCCGGGGAGCGCGTCGTCGAGATTGGGGCGGGCGCCGGCGACTTGTCCGCCCATCTTGCGCATGCGGGTGTCGAGGCGGACGGCCTCGACGTCTGCCCTCCCCCGGACGGCTGGCCCGCCGGCAGGACGTGGCATCGTTGCGACCTCAGGAACTTCGATGGCTTTGACTCCTACGGGGTCGTCCTGGCCAATCTCGTGCTGCACCATTTCCCGGCGGAGGATCTCGCGAGCCTGGGCAAAAGACTCCGCGGGCGGGTCCGGGCGATCGTCGCATGCGAGCCGGAGCGGCGCCGGCGCTGGCGTTTTCTTTGCACCGCCTGCTCACCGCTCCTCGGCTCCGTCACAAGGCACGACGCCCGCGTCAGCATCGAGGCCGGGTTTCTGGGAAACGAGATGGCGGAGGCGCTCGGCCTGGACGCCGGCCATTGGAATCTGGACTGCCGGGCCGGGGCGATTGGAGCGAGCCGGCTGATCGCCGTGAGGCGCGAATGAGCGCGGCACGGCACATTGGAATCTGACCCATGTTTCTCCACGCCCTTTCCACCGCCGTCCCCAAGAATTCCTACACGCAGAATGAATGCTGGAGGATCGCCGAGAAATCCCCCCACCTGGCGGCGCTTTCCAGGCGATCGCGCCTGACCCTCAACAGCATCCTCACACGCGACCGCGGAATCGACAAACGACACTTCGCCGTCCCCGACGTCTCGCGGGTTTTCGACCTTTCGCCGGACGAACTGAGCCGCGCGTACCGCACCGCCGCGCCGCAGCTTGCCTGCGATGCCCTTGGACCGGCAATGGAAGCCGCCGGAATCCGTGCGTCGGAAATCGACGCCCTGCTCATCTGCACCTGCACAGGCTACCTTTGTCCGGGACTGACCAGTTATGTCGCCGAAACGCTCGGCCTGCGAAACGACGTCTTCCTCCAGGACCTCGTCGGCCTGGGCTGCGGCGCCGCCATTCCGACCCTCCGATCGGCGAGCCATGTGATCGCCGCCGATCGCAACGCCACCGTCGCCTGCATCGCCGTGGAGATCTGCTCGGCCGCGTTCTATCTGGACGATGATCCGGGAGTCCTGATCAGCGCCTGCCTTTTTGGAGACGGTGCGGCCGCAACCATCTGGCGCGGCCGTCCCGGGCCTGGCGGCCTGCGCTGCTTTGGATTCCAGACGCTCCACATGCCCGCGGACCGGGACAAGCTTCGCTTTGAGACGCGCCAGGGAAAGCTGCGCAATCTTCTCGACCGGACCGTCCCCGAGCTGGCCGCCGGCGCCGCGGCAAGCCTCTGGCGCGAACGGGGGCTCCGCTCCGTTTCAAGGGTGGTTGCCCATGGCGGGGGCCCGGACGTCCTCGCGGCCCTGGCGGCCGGTTTTCCCGGGTATTCCCTGGACGCGAGCGCGCGCGTGATGCGCAGTTTCGGCAACATGAGCAGTCCGTCCGTCCTTTTTGCCCTGCAGGAAACGCTGCGGGATGCCGCCCCGGGCCCCGAGGGCGATTTTTGGCTCATAAGCTTTGGCGCCGGCTTCAGCGCCCACGGCTGCCGCCTGGGCTGTCTTGATTAGCCTGCATCCATCACAATAGACGTGACTCCGCGGCCGGCAGCGGAGAAGGGTTTAACCCGCACTAATCATGCCCACCCTGAGCGACCTAGTTGACTACTGCGACAAGCGCACCCGCCGCGCCGATTTCAAGGACGCGCCGGGCGCATTCAACGGCCTTCAGCTGGCCAACGGCGGGCGTGTCACCAAGATCGGCGCCGCGGTGGACGCGGGCGTCGTCCCGTTCCGCCGTGCTGTCGAGCAAGACGTCGATTTCCTGATAGTTCATCACGGCATGTACTGGGACATGCCCCGCCCGCTGACCGGGGCGGCCTATGATCGCGTCAGCGTCCTGATCCGCGGGGAATGCGCCCTTTATTCCAACCATCTGCCCCTCGACGCCCATCCTGAGATCGGAAACAACGCCCTGCTGGCGCGCCAGCTCGGCCTCGCGCCGGCGCGAGGATTCATGCCAAACGAGGGAGGGGACATCGGCCTCATCGCATCGAGCGCCCTGCCCCGGGCGGACCTGCGCACGCGGCTGGAGGCGCTCTATCCCCGCGTGATCGCGGTCGAGTTCGGTTCGGACCGCCCTCTGGAAGTGGCGATTTGCAGCGGGAGCGGCAACGGCGCCCTTCCTGCGGCAATGGCCGCCGGCGTGGACACGCTCGTCACGGGCGAACTCCGGGAGGAGCACTTCAACCGCGCCCAGGAGGAGCGCCTGAACCTGTTTCTCTGCGGCCACTACGCGACGGAGGTCCACGCCGTGAAGGCGCTGGCGGCGGAATTGTCCGAAAAATTCGGGCTTCCGTGGGTGTTCATTTCGACGGAGAATCCGCTTTAGCCCGAAGATTTCATGAAAACGGCCAAAGATCGCCAAACCGCAAAGGAAAAAGGGTCAAAGACGACCGAGGTGTGCTTGCAAGCACATCGCAGGGAGTCTGAGGCCCTTTTTCGAGAGCGGTTTGGATGAGGTTTGGACGAATTTCATGAAATCTTCGGGCTAGCCATCGATGACAATCCCATCATGAAAAAGATAGCGATCCTCAACGGACCCAATCTGGACAGGCTCGGCCGGCGGGAGCCCGAAATCTACGGCCACTCCACTCTGGCCGACCTGGAAAAGGGCCTGCGCGCGGAATTTGTCCAGGCCGCTCAGCTCGAATTCTTCCAGTCCAACCACGAGGGGGCCCTGATCGACAAGATCGGGGCTCTTGCCGAGGCCGGATTCGACGGGCTCGTGCTGAACGGGGGCGCCTTCACCCACACAAGCGTCGCATTGCGCGACGCCCTTGCCGGATCGGGTCTGCGTGCGGTCGAGGTGCACATCTCCAACGTTTTCTCCCGCGAGGAATTCCGCCATACCTCGCTCACGGCGCCGGTCTGCGCGGCCGTAATCAGCGGACTGGGCCTTCAAGGGTACCATGCCGCCGTGCGTTTCCTCCTCCAGGGCTGACCGCATGGTTCCGGACAATCCGCAGGACCCCGCGCCTTCCGGAGAGACCTGGTTTGTCTGCCACACCCGCCCCCGCCGCGAAAAGAAGTTCGCGGCCCTCATGGGATCGGAGAAATTCGAAAGCTATCTTCCGCTGGTAAAGAGCACGCGCCGGTACGGCCGGCACACGAAACATTTTACCAAGCCGCTATTCCCGGGCTATGTCTTTGCCCGGATCCCGGTCGAGCGAAAGGCCCGCATTTACCAGCAGGAACTCCTGGCCCGGGCGATACCGGTCGTCGATGAGGCCGCATTTCTGCGGCAGATCGAAAGCGTCAAGGCGATGGTCGCCTCAGGCTACGAGCTCACGGTGCTGCCGCTGCTGACCCGCGGACGGCGGGTCAAGGTGATCGGAGGCGCACTTCATGGACTTGAGGGCTATATCGATGATCCGGCCAATCCGCGGGGGATCGTCGTTTCGGTCGATGTGCTGAGGCAGGGGTTGCTCGTCAGGCTGCCGATCGACTGCCTCCAGGCGCTGCCCTGAGTAGCCGGGGATGACCCACTCCGCGGCTGGAGTCGGCCAAGGCCCGGAATCCCCGTCAAACCGGTCTGGGGCGCCTCATGGTTCTGCCATGCGGCGCCTCCCGACCACAGAGACGGGGAGGAGGCCGACAACAGCCGCTTCGGGGTCATCCCCGGCTACTCACAAGCCAACGCCAAGGGTCGAACAACGATCGTCAACGATGTTCGACAAGCCAGATATACTTGGCCGCGTGCATAACGAAACAGGTCGCCAGGGCGGCGGCGAAATCGTCGATAACGATTCCCCATCCCCCGGGCAGATCCTGGAGCTTCTTGATTCCGAATGGCTTGAGAATGTCAAAAAGCCGGAAAAGCGCCAGGCCCGCCAGAAAGACGGCCCAAGCCGGCAACGGCCCAGGCAATGCCCGCCAGCCGAGGAAACAAAGCGGCATTGCGACGAATTCATCGAGGATCACCTCGCCCGGATCCTTGCGGGCCAGCCGAAACTCAGCCTCTCCGCAAAGGGCCACCGCCAGGTAGCCTCCGACAGCGGTCAAGGCCAGGCTTTCAACGATGCCTAGAGGATAGAAAAATACGGTGAAATACAGGAGCCCGGCCACCGACCCCCAGGTGCCCGGCGCGGGCAACCGGCGCCCCACGGGCCCGAGGGTCGCCAGCATGAGGACCGTCCGCGTCGGAACAAACCGGGTCCAGATGGGTTGTCGGAGATTCATTCGCGGGCCTCGCCGAACACGACCGACTTGAACTGGGCGAAATACCGCCAGCCGGACCATACCGCCAGAACGGTTCCGGCGATGAAAATGAACTCTCCGATCTGCTGGACGACCTCGCCCGCCCCGGTAAAGTCGCGGCCGGCCAAGCGGGTCCAGTCGCGGCCGACCATCGGCGCCCCGAGAAGAAAGCCCAGCGCTATCAGCTGGGTCACCGTCTTCGATTTTCCACCCCCGTCTGCCGCGACGATCACCCCCTTCGAGGCCGCGACCATGCGCATGCCCGTTATCATGAATTCGCGGCACAGGGTGACCAGCGCGACAACGACGGCGACCTCGTGCCGCGGACTGCCGATGAACTGCCGGCTCCCCACAAAGGTGAGCACAAGGCCCATCACCATGATCTTGTCCGTCAGGGCATCCATCAGCTTGCCAAACGTCGTCACGAGCCGCCGCCTTCGGGCGAGGTATCCATCGAGCCAGTCGCCCAACGCCGCGGCCACAAAAAGGAGGAATGCGAGGGTCGCGGCGCCCACCCAACCGCAGCACATCAGCACGGCGATCGCAAACATCAGCGGAATGCGCGACAGCGTTATTGCGTTGGGCAGGTTCATGGTCGCTCCAAAATGCAAAGAACACCGCCCGGCAGCGGGAACGCAAGTGCAGAGCGGAGTTGCCGTGGATCGCCTCTTGTGCTTGAATCGCGCCTCCCAACGATCCTTCATGCGCCACTGCATCTACCCAGGCACGTTCGATCCGATCACCTATGGCCACATGGACGTTCTGGCGCGCGCGGCGCGCCTGTTTGAGCATGTGACCGTCGCGATCGCGGAGAATCCGGGCAAGGCCCCGCTGTTCACGGCGGAGGAGCGTTTCGCGATGGTGCGTCCCAACGTCGCCCAGTTTTCGAACGTGCTCGTCGTCGGTTTCAACGGCCTGCTTGTCGATTTCGCAAAGGCCCAGAAGGCCGACGCCATCATACGCGGCCTGCGCGCCCTGTCCGACTTCGAATTCGAGTTCAACATGGCGCTGATGAACCGCCACCTTCAGCCCCATATCGAGACGCTCTTCGTGATGCCAAACGAGCAATTCAGCTACACCAGTTCCAGCCTCGTGAAGCAGGTCGCCAAATACGGCGGCGATGTGACCCATTTTGTGCCCCCAAACGTGGCGGTCGAGCTGAAGAAGGCGTTCCAAAATCCCCGTCACCTTTCCTGAGTTGGTCCGTCTGTCCTGTGCGCAGGCCGCGTGGCACCTGGCGGGCGACGGTCCGTTGGCGCCGTGCGGCTCGAGTTTCCGTTCTGTCAAAACCCAACTACCTTCTTTCCGGGACGGGCCGCGCGCGGGCGCGGCTCCCGGCCAGGCTCCAACTCAAAAGTCCAACCGTATGGCCAAGATCATCTTCATCGTCATCGTCCTCGCAGCCGCCGCGGGCGGCTGGTACTACTGGCACGACCACGGCCAAAAGCGCGCGGAATACTACACCACCAAGGTCACCCGCGGCGAAATCGTCCAGTCGGTCACGGCCAACGGCACCCTCAAGCCCCTTCTCGACGTAATAGTCAGCAGCCAGATCTCCGGCTACATCACCGCGTGGTACACGGACTTCAACGCCAAGGTCAAGAAGGGCGACCTGCTCGCCACCCTGCTCCCCAACAACTACATGGCGGCGCAGAAATCGGCCCAGGGCGACCTGGCAAATGCCAAGGCGAACTACGACCTCCAAAAGGTCAACCTCGACCGCGACAAGGAGCTGCTGGCCAAGAGCCTGATCGCCCAGTCGGACTACGATCTGCAGGCCGCGCAACTCGAGGAGGCCGCCGCCCAGGTCCAGATCAAGCAGGCCACCCTCGATACGGCCACCAACAACCTCTCCTATTGCCGGATCACCTCTCCCATCGACGGCATGGTGATCTCGCGCAATGTGGACGTCGGCAACTCGGTCGCGGCGACCCTCAGTTCCCCGACGCTGTTCGAAATCGCCAACGACCTGACCAAGATGCAGATCGACGCTGCGGTGGCCGAGGCCGACGTCGGCAACGTTGAAAACGGCCAGACCGTGAGTTTCACGGTCGATGCCTACCCGAACCGCCAGTTTAGCGGCGAGGTTTACCAGGTCCGCAACGCGCCGGTGACCCAGCAGAACGTGGTCATCTACGATGTCATGATCCGGGTCGACAACGCCGACCTGAAACTGAAGCCGGGCATGACAGCCAACGCTTCGATAGTCATCACGCGCCGCCCAAATGTCCTCCGCCTGGCGAACAGCGGACTGCGCTTCCGGAAGCCGGACGGCATGGACGTTGTGCAGGTGGCCGATGAGGGGGCCGCGAAGGACGGAACTGCGCCGGCTCCCAAGCAGGCGAGCCGGGAAGCGTTGCGCCAGCTCATGGCGGACGCCGGCTATTCCATCGGCAACGGCCCGCCCTCGGCCGAAATCCGCCAGAAGCTGATCGATCTCGCCAAGGAGCGAGGACTTGAACTGCCCGACCGGATTCTCACCGGGACCGGCCGTGGTGGAGCGGGCCGGGGCGGAGCAGGCCGGGGCGGGATCGCATCGCCGGACGCGCCCACCTACCGCACAGTTTACCGCATCCCCGCTGGCAGCTCGCCGGGCGCCGACCCTGAGGAGATCCGGGTCCGGATCGGAATCAGCGATGGCACCGATACCGAGATCCTGAGCGCGCTGAAGGAGGGGGACACGATCATAACGGGCCTCACCGCGCCGGCAGCCACATCGGGCGCCGCGGCGGCCAGTCCCTTCGGCGGAGGCGGTGGAGGAGGCGGCGGCGGCCGTGGCGGCCCCGGCGGCTTCGGTCGGTGAGCCTCGTTCGTCCGCACCATGACCTCAGTCATCAAACTCGAAAACATTCACAAGGTCTATGACTCCGGTGAAGTCAAGGTGCACGCCGTTCGCGGCGTCTCGATCGAGATCCAGAAGGGCGAGTTCGTCGCCCTGATGGGCGCCAGCGGCTCAGGCAAGTCCACCCTTATGAATCTGCTCGGCTGCCTCGACCGGCCGACCGAGGGTCGCTACCTGCTCGACGGCACGGATGTGTCCAACCTGAATCGCAACGAACTGGCCGACATCCGAAACAAGAAGCTCGGGTTCGTGTTCCAGGGCTTTAACCTGCTCTCCCGCACCACGGCCCTTGAGAATACGGAGCTTCCGATGCTCTATGGCAATCGGGGCACGACCCGGCGCCAAATGCACGATCGCGCCCTGCACTGCCTGAACATCGTGGGCCTCGGCAATCGCGCCGATCACTTTCCAAGCCAGCTTTCCGGCGGCCAGCAGCAGCGGGCCGCGATCGCCCGCGGCCTCGTGAACGAGCCGCAGGTGCTGCTGGCCGACGAACCCACCGGCAACCTCGACAGCAAGACTTCCATCGAAGTCATGGGCGTCTTTCAGAAGCTGAACCAGGAGGGAATCACGATCCTGATGGTGACTCACGAGCTCGACATTGCCCGCTACTGCAAGCGCAACCTGATCCTGCGCGACGGCGAGCTGGTCAACGACGTGAAGGTCGCCGACCGCCTGATCGCAGACGATGAAATCCGCCGCCTCCAGCAGGCCGAGGCCGCGGTAAAGCTGACGAAATAGCCCGCCATGCGACTCTTCTTCACAATCTACGTCGCCCTTCGTGCGCTGCGCCGGAACAAGATGCGGTCGATCCTGACCGCCCTCGGCATCATCATCGGCGTCGGCGCGGTCATCGTCATGGTCAGCATCGGCGATGGAAGCCAATCCGTGATCGAGGCCCAGATCGCCAGCCTCGGGCAGAACATCATCCTGGTCTACGCCGGCAGCGCGACCAGCGGGGGCGCGCGAAGCGGCTACGGCGGCGCCGGCACACTTACGATCGAAGACGCCGTGGCGATAAAGAACGAAGTCCGCGATGTCATCGGGGTCAGCCCGGAAGTCCGCGGCGGGTCGCAGGTTCTGGCGAATGGGCTCAACTGGTCCACCCGGATCGTGGGCGAGAGCGAGGACTACCTGGCCATGCGCCAGTGGCCACTCGCCGAAGGGGCCATGTTCGGCGATCAGGAGGTCCGCGGCGACGCCAAGGTCTGCATCGTTGGACGAACGATTGTGAACAATCTGTTTCCGGACGGCGATCCCATCGGAAAGACGCTGCGCATCCGCAACATGCCCTTCAAGATCCTCGGCGTCCTGGTGTCGAAAGGGTTTTCCCTTCAAGGCACCGACCAGGATGACATGGTGATGATTCCCTACACGAGCGCGATGAAGCGCTTCTCGCGGCAGACCTTCCTGCCCTTCATCAATGTGCAGGCCGTTGACACCGAGCACATGCCGGCGGCCGAGCAGGACATCACCAACCTTCTGCGGGACCGCCACCACATCACCCAGGGACGGGACGACGACTTCACGGTTCGCGACCAGCAGGAAATCGCGGATGCGGCGGCGGCCACGACAGCGACCATGCGCTATCTCCTGTTCGCGGTTGCCTGCGTCTCCCTCGTCGTCGGGGGAATAGGGATCATGAACATCATGCTCGTGTCGGTGACCGAGCGCACGCGCGAAATCGGCATACGCATGGCGGTGGGCGCGCACGGCAGCGACATTCGGCTGCAGTTCCTCATCGAGGCGGTCGTGCTCAGCCTGATGGGCGGCATGCTCGGCATACTCGGGGGCATCGGCGCCTCTCAGCTGATTTCGCGGCTCAATCACTGGCCTACGCTGATCTCCACGGTCGCAATCGTTGCGGCCGTCGTCTTCAGCGGAGCAGTCGGCATCTGCTTCGGGTATTACCCGGCGAGCAAGGCTGCGAAGCTCGATCCGATCGAGGCGCTGAGATACGAGTGAGCGGCGGGGAGCCCGGTTTCCCAAGCCCGCATTGACCCGGGCTCTCGACGATAGTATTTGAAGCCTGATGCCGATCGACTCCCGCGAAAGGTTCATTGAGGAGCTCCGTGCCGCCGTGCACGGCGGCACCCTGCAGAAGCTGACGCTCGGACGCCACCGCGGGCCGGACCCCACCCTGCGCAATCTGTTCGTTCGTCCCGTGAGATTAAAGGCGGGCCCGATGCTCGCCTGCGTCTGGCGGCACGGGACGCGGGACATCGCCAGGAATTATCCGCCGGACGAGGGACTGAAGCTCGTGGAGCCCTTGATCGGCGGGGGCTTTCTCGACGCCCATCTGTTTACCCCGGCTGAAATCGTCCAATTGGAGTGTTCGGCTGACGGAAAGCCGCGGATTCGCAGAACAAGGCGGACCGAACCGGGCCGGCCGGCCCCCGAAGATTCCCCGGACCAGGCCGCTGAGTCGCACGACCGCTCCAAGGACTACGTCATTTCGGCCGATGCGCCCTGGCTTGCGGCGCTCGGAGTCACCAACGCAGGCGGGCGCCCGCGGGAGGGAATGGCGGCCAAGTTCCGGCAGATTCAGAAGTTTGCCGAGTTGCTGACCCATTTTGCAAAGGAGGCGGGGTTTCGGGCCGGCGAGCCCCTTTCGGTGTTCGACATGGGCTGCGGAAAGGGCTATCTGACCTTCGCCGCCGCCACGGCCCTGGGTGAGAACGTCCGCGTCCGCGGGGTCGAGGCCCGCCCGGAACTCGCGGCATTCTGCAACCAGGTAGCCTCCGAACAGGGTTTTGGCGCCCGTCTTTCCTTTGCCGCGGGCACAATCGCGGACACGCCCCCCGACAGGATGGATATCCTGATCGCCCTTCATGCGTGCGACACGGCAACCGACGACGCATTGGCCAAGGGCATCGCCGCGGGCGCCCGGCTTCTGGTTGTCGCTCCCTGCTGCCAGAAGGAAATTCGCCCCCAGCTTGCCGCCCCGGCCGTCCTCGCCCGGGCTCTCCGGCATGGAATCTTCCAGGAACGCCAGGCCGAGTTTGCAACCGATGCCCTGCGCGCGCAACTGCTGGAATGGGCTGGATTCCGCACGCAGGCCCTTGAGTTCGTCTCAACCGAGCACACGGCGAAAAACCTCATGATTGCCGCAGTGCGCGCGGGCGGCTGCGATGAGCGGCTGGCCCCGGCGATTCGCGAATTCGCCGCCTTCTATGGCATCAGGCGCCACGCCCTGGCGCGGCTGCTCGGGTTTGAGCTCGCAGCGGCTTCCTGATTCGCCGCGGGCTCGCGGCAACACTTGACTCGGCTGCGCCGGGTTCAGAGCATCGGGGCAAGTCCTCCCCCGAACACACCTTATGAGCAGACAGTACAACAAAGTCATCAAACGGAAACGCCGCAACGCCTACCTCAAGCGCAGAAAGGTGGCAAAGAAGGCCGCGGCAAAGCCCGCGGCGAAATAGCGCTTCGGAACGGGCCACGGGGCGGGAGCGAGCGCGGCCGGAGGTTCGGTGACGAACCGCTCCCGGCCGCATTCCAACGCATTGCCCCCGCCATCCGCCGATGATCAAGATTGGTCTCATCTCCCTCGGTTGCGCAAAGAATCTCGTGGATAGCGAGATCATGGTCGGACATATCCGGAAGGCGGGCATGCAGGTCATCCCCGACGCGGAAAATGCCGACGTCGTCATCGTCAACACCTGCTCGTTCATCGATTCGTCAAAGGAGGAGTCAATCGGCCACATCCTTCGGGCCCACGAGAACCGCGGCCTGCGCAAGCGGCGCAGCGGGCAGAAGCTGATTGTTGCCGGATGCATGTCCCAGCGCTTCGCAAAGGACCTTCCGGGCGAGCTTCCCGAGGTGGACGCCTTCATCGGCCTCGATCAGGTGACCGGAATAGCGCCGATCATCGAGGCGGTTCTTGCGCGGGATGCAAAAGGCCCTGCGGCGCCTGCCGCCGGGCCGGCGAACTTCGTCACCCCGCGCTCGACGTACATTCCGGACTATGACACCCCCCGCTTCCGCCTGACCCCCAGGCACACGGCCTACGTCAAGATCGCCGAGGGCTGCAACCATCCCTGCACGTTCTGCATCATTCCCCAGATCCGCGGGCGTCATCGCAGCCGCACCGTGGAAAGCGTCGTCGCGGAGGCGCGGCAGCTCGTGGCCGAGGGCGTCCGGGAGCTGAACCTCATTTCCCAGGACACGACCTTTTTCGGAATGGACACGTGGGATCAGCGTCCGAATCCGCGGACGCCCGTCGACTCCTCCCGAGGCGCGGCGCTCACGACCCTTCTGCGCGAACTGAACTCGATTCAGGGAGACTTCTGGATCCGCCTGCTCTACACCCATCCCGCCCACTGGAGCGACGAGCTCATCCGCACGATCGCCGAATGCGGAAAGGTCGCGCGGTACGTCGACATGCCCCTGCAGCACATCAGCGAGAGCATGCTGGCCGCCATGAAGCGGGAGACGGGAGGCGATTACATTCGGGACCTGGTGCGGCGCATCCGCGCTGGGATTCCCGGCATCGCCCTGCGAACGACCTTCATCGTCGGCTTCCCCGGCGAGACAGAGGCGGATGTCGATGAACTCTGCTCCTTCATCCGCGAGGCAAGGTTCGAGCGCCTGGGCGTGTTCCGCTATTCGCAGGAGGAAGGCACGCGCGCGGGGAAAATGGAGGGCCAGGTTCCCGCCCGCGAAAAGGAGCTGAGATGGCGCCGCCTCATGGCCCTGCAGAAGGAGATCGCGGCCGATGCAGGCGCCCGCGCGGTCGGCAGCAGACTCAGGGTGCTGGTCGAGGAGCCGGGCGTCGCGCGCGGCGAGGCCGATGCGCCGGACATCGACGGCCGGGTCTATGTTTCGCGGGAGCTGCCCGTCGGCGAATTCTCAAACGTCACAATCACGCGATCCCGTGACTATGATCTGCTGGCCCTGCCGGAGGGCGAGGAGCCGGCCGAGTTTAAGACCGCAAGAATGGCGGGCTGACCAGCCCGCCGGGTTTGGCTGGCGTTTGACGCCCGGCCGGAGTTGGCTCCCTGTCCGGGCGGTCCCGTTCCTGCGCATCCCAATCCCATCACTGAACAAAGGCACAACGCCGTGGGCGAAGAAGTGGCCGGCAGACCCGGCGGAGGCGTCGCGCCGCTTTGGCCGGCGCGAATCGGCCTCGTTCTCGCAATCGGGGGAGCGGGTTATCTCGCCTCCGTCTCGCTGCAGGCCGGCGGGGTGGCCGGGTGCGGGCCCGGGTCGGGTTGCGACTTGGTTCTGTCCAGCCGCTGGGCCTATTGGCTGGGCGTTCCGGTGAGTCTTCCGGCGGCCGCCCTTTATTCGATTCTGCTCGCAACGACCTGGCGGCTCCGCCCGGGCCACGATCCAAAGAATCGTTTTCGACCGCTGGCGATCGCCCTGTGCACCGTGGTCGTCGCTGCGGCATTGTGGTTCATTTTCCTGCAGGATGCGGTCATCCAAAGCTGGTGCCGATTCTGCCTCGCAACGCACGCGAGCGCATTTTTCTCCGCATGCTGGCTCCTCGCCCCTTTGCTTGGATCGCGCCGAAGCCCGGCCGGAGGGGAAACGGTCCCACCCACCGGCGGGGCCCTGAAAGTCGGTCTCGTCCTTGGCCTTGTCGGGACCACCCTGCTGATCGGCGGCCAGTTCGTGGTCTTGGAGCGGGCGGGCTATGTGCTGGTTCCGCTTTCCCTCGGCGGCCGCGCGCCGAAGGGGCAGCTGACGCTCGATTCCGGCCGGTTTGGCCTGGACCCGGATGCCCTGCCGGGGATGGGACCGGCCTCAGCCCAGGGCTTCGTCGTCGGACTTTTTGACTACACGTGCACTCACTGCCGCCGGCTCCACCCTCTTCTGAAGGAAGCGCAGGCGCACTTTGCGGGGCGTTTGACCTTCATCATGCTCCCGGTTCCGCTCGAAACCGGTTGCAATCCGATGATACCCCTCACCGATCCGGCAAACCGGGGCGCATGCGAATATGCCCGGCTCGCTTTGGCCGTCTGGCGCGGCCGGCCGGACGCGTTTCGCGGATTTGACGATTGGCTGTTTGATTCGGCCGGGCTTCCCACCCTTCCCGAGGCCCGGATGAAGGCCGAAACCCTCCTGGGCAAAACCGCCCTGGAGAAGGTGCTTTCGGATCCCTGGGTGGGGCGCCAGATCGATGAGGACGTCCGGCTCTATATCGCCACGAGCCAGGCGACAAACAGCCTTCGCCTGCCGCAACTCATCTTTGCGGACGCGGCCGTTTCCGGTTCGGTCGATGACGCCGCCGAACTGGAGCGGGTCATCGGGGAGCGCGCGCCATTGATCCGCAACGCCGGGCGCTGAGCGAACGGGCCTCCCTGTCACGCCCTCGCGCGCGCAACGTCGGCCGCATAGCGTCCGATGATGCCGTCGAAGCTGCCGTTGCTGAAAAAGACGACGACCCTTCTGGCCCCCCGGTCGGAAAGGGTCGCCGTTGAAAGGCCCTCCAGCAGCAGGGCGTTGCTCGGAAAGCTCTGCGCAACGCGCCCTTCCGCCATCAGCGCCCGGGCAACTCCCGGCCCGTCGAAGCGCTCCTCCTCCCTGAGCTTCTCGCCCCGGCTCACCGGGCCAAGATAAATCTCATCCGCCTCGGCCAGGGCCTTCCGAAAATCCTCCTGCAGCGTCCGGACCCGCGCAGTGTTGCTGCGCGGCTCAAAGACCGCCGTCAGGCGCGCATCGGGAAACCGGGCCCGAAAGGATCGCAGCGCTTCGCCAAGGGCCGTGGGATGATGCCCGAAATCCTCGATGACGGTCAGCCCCCCGGCGTCGGCCCGGACCTCCTGCCTGCGCCTCACGCCCCGAAACCGCGCCAGGGGCGACAAATCCAGGCGGTCCGGGTTGTCCGGATCAAGCGCGAGCCCGCATGCCACGGCCGCCATCGCGGCGTTTCGCGCGTTGTAAAGGCCCGGAAGGTCCCACCGCACATCCGCCCACAACCTGCCCTTCCAGGTCAGCCTGAATCCGGACCCGGCGGGCGATTCGGCAAAACCTTCGATCCGGGCATCGTTGTCGTCCCGCGTTCCGACCCGGACAATCCGCGTCCATTCCATGCCCCCGAGCGCCCGGATGTTCCCGTCGTCCCCGTTTAGCGCGATGAAGCCGTTTCGGGGAACAATTCGGGCCAGATGGCTGAATGCACGCTGCACATCGGCCAGATCGCGAAAGATATCGGCGTGGTCGAACTCGAGGTTGTTCAGGACGGCGATGTGGGGGGCGTAGTGGATGAACTTGCTTCGCTTGTCGAAGAACGCGCTGTCGTACTCGTCCCCTTCGATGACGAACGGATCGGACTCGGTCCCGAGCCGGCTTCCCGTCGGCGGATCACGGGGCGCCCCGCCGATCAGATATCCCGGGTCGCGGCCGTTTTCGCGCAGGAGGAAGGCGGCAACGGCCGTCGTCGTCGTCTTCCCGTGCGTGCCGCAAACGACGATGTTGCTGCGCCTCTCCAGGACGAACTCGCGGAGGGTCTCCGGCAGGGAACGGAACGGAAAGGCCCGCGTCTCGAGCAGCCACTCGACCTCCGGGTTTCCCCGCGTCATTGCGTTGCCGACGACGACCAGGTCCGGCTTCAGTTCCCTCAGCCGCCTCGGATCGTACCCCTCGTGCACGGCGATTCCCGCCTCGGCGAGGACCGTGCTCATCGGCGGATAGATCCCGGAGTCCGAGCCGAGCACCTCGTGACCGGCCGAGCGGAGGAGCAGGGCCGCATTGCCCATCGCCGTCCCGCAAATCCCCATGAAGTAAAGTTTCATCATTGCATCCGTTATTGTGGCCGGCGAAGCGCCCCTGGCGATCCGGCTCTGCCAACGACGGAATCCAATCCTGTAGGGATTTTCCTCACAAGATTATCCGCAACCCACCCGCAAACAGGGACATCTCCGGAATGGTAGCTAGCCCGCGCCCGGCCCCTATCCCTTATTGCCATCGGGATCACCGGCGGCATACTAGGGCCGTCCGTGAAGACTGCGCTGCCATCCCCTGTTTTGAAAGGTTTGCACAAGCCCGCCGCGGCGGCCCGGGCCCGCGTGTTCCTGATGGACGACCACCCCCTGGTGCGGGAATGGCTCGCCAGCATGATCGCCCTCGAATCGGACCTCGAGATCTGCGGGCAGGCCGACGAGGCCGCCGGGGCGCTCGCCATGGTTCCGGAGGCACGACCCGACATCGTGATCGTGGATCTTGCCCTGCCGCGCGGTTCGGGCCTGGAATTGATCAAGGATTTGCGGGCGCGGTTTCCAAAGGTGCGGCTGCTTGTCCTGACCACCTACGATGACGCCACCGTGGCAATACGGGCATTCCGCGCCGGGGCGCACGGCTACGCAGTCAAGCGCGATCCCGGTCCCCGGATCATCGAGGCCATCCGGGCCGTGCTTGAGGGGAAATTTTACGCCAGCCCGACCCTGTCGTCCCAGCTGGCGGGAAAGCTCTTCAGCGGGGCCGCGCCGGGAGGCAGTTCGCCGGACGAGCTTCTGAGCGACCGCGAAATGGAGGTCTTCCAGCTGCGCGGCCAGGGCCGCACCGCGAAGGAAATAGCCGGTCTCATTCACGTGAGCGCAAAAACGGTCGGCTCCTATGAGGCGCGAATCAAGGAGAAGCTCGGTTTGAGGAACGCGGGTGCCCTCATGCGGGAGGCCGTGCTGTGGGACGACCGCCAGCGCGGCCTGTAGCGGCCTGCGTTCGCCTGGGAAATGTGAATTTCCGAATTCTTGCCATGACAGAGCCGAGATCCCAAAGAAAAGAACGATGACCTCCCCGCGTCACCCGCGCTCTCCGTGCAATGGTCACCCTGGGTCGGCGGGCTGGATCGCGCTGCTCCTTTTTCTGGCTGGCCTCGGTGGCGCCATGCCGCGCGCGGCAGGACAGGCCGAGCCCGTTCTCCCTCCGCCGGACGCCTTGAAGAAGCTGAGCGTGGACCAGCTCCTGGACATGGTGGTGACTTCGGTTTCGAAGCGCCCGGAGAAGCTGCTCGAGGTGGCCTCGGCGATCCAGGTCATAACGGGCGACGACATCGCCCGCGCCGGCGCAACGAGCATACCCGAGGCATTGCGCCTCGCCTCAAACCTTGAGGTGGCGCAGATCGATTCCCGCCAATGGGCCGTCACGGCGCGCGGATTCGACGACCTTTTCGCCGACAAGATGCTCGTCCTTATGGACGGGCGCTCTGTCTACTCCCCGCTTTATGGCGGCGTTTACTGGGACGTGCAGGACACGCTCCTGCAGGACGTGGACCGGATCGAGGTCATCAGCGGGCCGGGCGCGACGCAGTGGGGCGCCAACGCCGTCAATGGGGTAATCAATATCACGACGAAGAGCGCCAAGGACACCCAGGGGGGGCTGCTGTTCGCCGGCGGAGGGACCGAACTGACGGAGTCCGGCGGAGCGCGCTACGGCGGCAAGCTTGCGCCGGACGCCTATTATCGCGTCTACGCAAAATACACCGATCGCGGCAATTCGTTCCAGCCAAACGGCCAGAATGGGAATGACGCGTGGAGGACCGGGCAGACCGGGTTTCGGGTCGATTGGGATGAGGCGGGAGGCAACCTGCTCACATTCCAGGGCGACGCCTACGACGCCACCATGGGCCAGGTCGGTCCGGACAACATCCGGGCGAACGGCGGCAACCTCCTCGGCCGCTGGTCGGACCAGCTCTCCGAAACCTCCGACTTCAAATTCCAGGTCTATTACGACCAGACCCACCGGCGGATTCCCGGCTCGTTCACCCAGGACGTCGACGCCTATGACTCCGATTTCCAGTTCCATTGCCTGCCCGGCAACGCGCATGATATCGTATGCGGCGTCGGTTACCGACGGGAGGACGACGACATTGCCAATTTCACGCCCGCGGAGGCGTTCCTGCCGCCGAATCTCGGGCGGAGCCTGTTCAACGCCTTCGCCCAGGACGATATTGCGCTGAGTCCGGATCAATGGCACCTGATCGTCGGCTCGAAGGTCGAGCACAACGAGTATACCGGTTTCGAGTTTGAGCCGAGCGGGCGAATTGCGTGGACCCCGGACAAGACGCAGACTGTATGGACCGCCGTTTCGCGGGCCGTGCGGACGCCCAACCGGGTCGACGTCGACCTCTATTCCCCGGCCAACCCGCCCTATAACATCGCCGGCGGCCCGAATGTGGTTTCCGAGATACTGATCGCTTATGAGCTGGGGTACCGCGTCCAGGTCGATCCAAGGCTGGCCGTCTCCATATCCACTTTTTACAATGACTACCGTGATCTGCGGAGCCTCGAGCCCCTGAATCCCCCGAAGCCTTTCCCCGTCGTTCGCAGCAGCGGTCTTGTCGGACAGTCCGCGGGCGCGGAATTGGCGGCGGACTGGCGGGTCACCGGGACGTGGCGCCTGCGCGCGGGCTACACGGACTTGCGCGCCAGCAGCGAACCGCAGCCGGGGACCCCGGACCGGCGTGTCAACCGGGAGATCTCCCACGATCCGAACCAGCAATTTTCGCTCCATTCGCTGTGGGACGTCTCCTCGGAATTGCAGCTCGACGCCGACTTCCGCGCAATCGGGCCGATCGGCAGCCAGTCCGTGCCGGGCTACGCCGAGTTGAACCTGCACCTGGGATGGCGGCCGGTCGCCGGCTGGGAGTTGTCAATTGACGGGAAGAACCTCCTGCACAGCCGGCACGCCGAATTCAACACCCCCGGGACCCGCCGGGAGATCCCGCGCAGCATTTACGCAGAAACGTCATGGCGTTTTTGATGACCACGGGATGCCGGTGGCTCCGCCTCGCCGCAATCAGGGTTTTCGCGGCCTGCTGCGCAGCCGTGGCCATTCTCCCGGTCGCGTCGGCTGAGCCGCCCGCGCAGGCGGCGATTCCCGCGGGGTACCAACTCAAGGCGGTCTTCCTTTTCAACTTCGCGCAGTTCGTTTCGTGGCCGCCGGGCGCCTTTCAGGGGGCGCAGTCGCCGATCGTCATCGGCGTACTCGGAGACGACCCATTCGGTTCCTATCTGGACAGGGTTGTCCAGGGCGAAAAGATCGGAGACCGCCGCCTGGTTGTGCGCCGGTACAGCCAGGTCGAGGACGTCGCGGATTGTCACATCCTGTTCATCAGCCGCTCTGAGGCCGACCATCTCGGCAGCGTCCTTGCGCGGATCAAGGGCCGAAGCCTCCTTACGGTTGGCGACCTCGACAACTTTGCGCGCCTGGGCGGAATGGTCCGATTTGTGACCGAAAACGGGAAGATCCGGCTCAGGATCAACGTGGCCGCGGCCAAGGCGTCCGGCCTGACGATCAGTTCCAAACTCCTGGCCCACGCGACGATCGTGGCGACAGGGACGAACTAGCCCATGCGCTTCCAGGACATACCGATCAGGCGGAAACTGACGACGATCATTCTCGGCACGAGCGCGGTCGTGCTCCTTTTGACCTGCACGGCGTTCCTTTCCTACGATGTGTTCACCTTCCGACAGGACTCGGTCCGCCAGCTTTCCACACTGGGCGAGGTGGTCGCCGCAAACAGCACGGGCGTTCTCGCATTTGCCAACCAGGATGACGCGACGGAGATCCTGGCGGCGCTCAAGGCCGAACGCCACATCGTCGCGGCGTGCCTTTACGACCGACAGGGAAAGGTCTTTGCCCGTTATCCGGCCGGCCTGCACGACACGGCCCTTCCCGCCGCCCCGGAGGCCGATGGGTACCATTTCGAGCGGGGGCACATGGTCGGCTTTGCCCCGGTGGAGCAGGTTGTGGGCCAGCGCCTGGGGACGCTGTATCTCGAGTCCGACATGGCCGCGCTGTACGATCGCCTCCGCCTCTATTCCACAATAGCGATCCTGGTCATCGCCGCCACGTCTTTGGTTGCCTACACCCTGGCGCGAAAGCTGCAGAAGCAGATCTCGCGGCCGATCCTGGCGCTCGCCGAGACGGCCAAGGCGGTGTCCGACCGTCAGGACTATTCCGTTCGCGCGCACAAATTCGGGGACGACGAGCTGGGCCTGCTCACCGCCGCATTCAACCATATGCTCGGCCAGATCCAGGAGCAGAACATGGCCCTGCAGAAGGCCTATGACGACTTGCGCCAGACGCAGCTGGCCATCACGCAGCAGGAGCGGCTGCGCGCGCTCGGGCAGATGGCGAGCGGCATCGCCCATGACATCAACAACGCCATCTCGCCTGCCTCCCTTTACCTCGAGTCCCTTCTCGAGAGGGAGCCGAACCTCAGCGAAAGGACGCGGACCTACCTGACCACGATCCAGCGAGCAATCGACGATGTCGCGCAGACCGTCCGGAGGCTGCGGGAGTTCTACCGCAAGCGCGAGCCGCAGCTCGCCCTCACGCCAGTCGACCTCAACCGATCGGTGGAGCAGGTCGCCGAGCTGACGCGCGCCCATTGGTCCTACACCGCCCAGCAGCGCGGCGTGGTCATACGGATGAAGACCGACCTGGCGCCCGCCCAGGTCGCCGTGATGGGGGTGGAGAGCGAGATTCGCGAGGCGCTGACCAACCTCATCTTCAACGCGGTCGACGCGATGCCCGAGGGCGGCACGCTCACCCTTCGCACGAGCCTTGTTCGCGGCGGGGCAACCGGCGGCGGATCCCCGGAATCGTCCGTTGCAAGCATCGAGGTGTCGGACACGGGTGTTGGCATGGACGAAGAAACCAGGCGGCGGTGCATGGAGCCGTTCTTTACGACAAAGGGGGAACGCGGCACCGGTCTCGGGCTAGCCATGGTGTATGGAACCGTGCGGCGCCACGACGCCAGGATCGAAATCGACAGCGCGCCGGGGGCGGGAACGACGGTCAGGCTGCTTTTCACGCTTCCAGCGGCCGCCGTGGAACTTCCAACCGACACCGGCCCGGGACCCCGCGCCTCATCCCCCTTGCGCATTCTTGTCGTGGACGATGATGCAAGTCTCCTCGATTCGCTCGCCAGAACGCTCACCGATGAAGGACACGAGGTGGAGCAGGCCGGCGGCGGGCAGGCGGGCATCGAGGCCTTCCTGGCGGCGCAAAGGTCGGACCGGCCTTTTGACGTTGTCATCACCGACCTTGGAATGCCCCATGTGGACGGCCACCGGGTCGCCACCGTCGTAAAGTCGGCGTCGCCGGGCACGCCTGTCTTCCTTCTCACCGGATGGGGCCATGGTCCGCCTGCCGAGGGGCCGGTCCCGACGAACGTGGACCGCATCCTGACAAAGCCCCCCAAGCTGCGCGAGTTGCGCGAAGCCCTGGGCGGGGTTTGAGCGTCCGCCCGCCTCCAAGAATGCCAAACCGACCAACCGGCCGCCTGCTCGTCGTCGACGACGAAATTTCGCTGATGACCGCCCTGCGCAACACGCTGCGGGACGAGGGCTACCATGTGGTTGCCGTCGCCTCGGCGGCCGAGGCCCTGGGCGCACTCAGGCAGGGCAAGTTCGACCTTGTGCTGACCGATCTTGTCATGCCGAAGATGGACGGCATCGCCCTTCTCAAGGACGCGCTTTCGATCGATCCGGGCCTCGTCGCAATCATCATGACCGGTCACGGATCGATCCCCACGGCCGTGGAGGCGATGCGGACCGGGGCCATCGATTACGTGCTGAAACCGATCAAGCTGCACGCGCTCCTGCCCGCGCTGGAGCGCGCCCTGACCGTGCAGCGCCTGCGGAAGAAGAACGCCGAATTGGAAAGGCAGGTGCAGGATCACGCGGCAAGCCTGGAAGCGGCCAACCGCGATCTGGAGGCGTTTTCCTCCTCGGTCGCCCACGATCTGCGCACGCCCCTGCGCACCATCAGCGGCTTCATCGAGATCATCCGCGACAACCACGTGCGGGCCCTGCCCGCGGAAGTGCGACACTACCTCGACTTGATCGATGCGGGCGCAGTGGAAATGGACGGGCTCATCGGCGCCCTTCTCTCCTTCTCCCGCTTCGGCCAGCAGGCTCTCACCCGGGCTGCCGTGGACCTCGAGCGCCTCTGCCGCGATGTGTTCACGGATCTGGAGAGGGAGTCGGCCGGTCGCCGCGTGGACTTCCGCGTTCAGGCGCTGCCGCCGGCGCAGGGAGACCCGACGCTGCTTCGCCAGGCCGTGGCCAATCTGATCTCAAATGCGCTCAAATTCACCCGGGGGCGCAACCCAGCGATCGTCGAGGTCGGATGCATGCCTGGAAATGCCGGCGCGGCCCCGGTCTATTTTGTGCGGGACAACGGAGTGGGCTTCGACATGCGCCATGCCGACCGGCTCTTCGGGGTGTTCCAGCGTCTGCATCATGCCCATGAGTTTGAAGGCACGGGCGTGGGGCTCGCCACCGCCCGGCGCATCATCGAGCGGCACGGGGGGCGCATCTGGGCGGAGGCCGCCCCGGATTCCGGCGCCACGTTTTTCTTCACGGTGCCTTCCAGGCCCCCGGCCGGCTGATTAGGAAAATATTTCCCGTGAAAAGCCGGACTGAAACTGTGTCCGCTACCGGACAGGGCGGCCATTGGTGCTTGATAACCCACAGCCCGCATCCCACCCTTTCCTGACAGCTGTGCCGGAAGTCTGGCGCAATGCCTGATGCGGCAACGATATCCGATACCCATAAACCCCGAGAGTTATGCAAGTCACGCTTACCTGGCTCGATTACCTCATCCTGCTCACCTATACCGGCTTCGTCGTCGGCATAGGCTTCGCCCTCAAGAAATACATGCGGAGTTCGTCGGACTTTCTCACGTCCGGCCGCTCGCTTCCGACCTGGGTCACCGGACTGGCCTTCATCTCGGCGAACCTCGGCGCGCTGGAACTCGTGGGCATGGCGGCCAGCGGCGCAAAGTATGGAATCATCCAGGCCAATTTCTACTGGGTCGGCGCCATCCCGGCCATGGTGTTTCTCTCCGTCTTCATGATGCCGTTCTATTACGGCTCAAAGGCCCGCTCCGTGCCGGAATACCTGAAGATGCGCTTCGACGAGCGGGTGCGCACGCTCAACTCGATCTCGTTTGCCGTGATGACGGTGTTCGCCTCCGGCATATCGATGAATGCGCTGGCGAAGCTCCTTCACCTCCTTCTCGGATGGAACTATAACGCGAGCCTCTGGATCTGTTCGGCGGTTGTGCTGCTCTACGTGCTCAAGGGCGGCCTCACTTCGGCCATCTATACGGAAGTGCTGCAGTTCTTCATGATCGTGCTCGGTTTTGCGCCGGTCGTCTACCTGGGCCTCAAGGACGTCGGCGGCTACCACGCCATGACGGAGATGCTCAGGGGCGTCGCGACCAACCCCGCGGCCCTCCATTTGAGGGAAACCGCCACTACCTATAGCGCAGACGCATGGACGAGCGCATGGAAGCCGCTGCTTGCCGGGCCGGCCTACAACCCGATGGGGGTCGACTGGTTCGCGATGGTCTTCGGCCTCGGGTTCGTGCTCTCGTTCGGCTATTGGTGCACCAACTTTCTCGTCATCCAGCGCGCCATGGCCGCGCGCAACATGACCGCCGCGCGCAACACCCCGCTGGTCGCCGCAGTGCCGAAGATGCTCTTTCCAGCCCTCGTCATCCTGCCCGGAATGATCGCCGTCGCATTGATGACCCTGCCGAACAAGGGATACCGCATCCCCGCGCCCATCCTCGACAATGCAGTGTACGCAAGGGCGATGACGGTTGTCGCTGCCGACGCCAACGCTCCCGCCGACCAGGCATTCAGGGACGTCAGCGCCGCGGTCGGCAAGAAGATGGACGCAGCCAAGGTCGCCGCCCTGATGAAGGACTGGGCCGCAGCGCCTCTCCCGCCGGATGTCTTCCAGGATCGCCTGTGGAACGCCGTCGCTGAATACGACTATGACGGCACCATCCTTTCGCTCGTGAAGCGCTACTGCCCGCCCGGACTCCTCGGCCTCGCCCTCACGGGCCTGCTTGCCTCGTTCATGTCGGGGATGGCGGGCAACGTCACCGCCTTCAACACGGTCTGGACCTACGACCTTTACCAGGCCTACTTCGCGCCGAACAAGTCCGATTCGCACTACATGCGGATGGGACAGATCATGACCGTCGTCGGCATCCTTCTCAGCATAGCCTGCGCGTATTTCGCGTCCATGTACAACAATGCCATGGATATCATCCAGCTCGTGTTCGCATTCGTTAACGCCCCGCTCTTCGCCACCTTCCTGCTCGGGATGTTCTGGAAGCGGACGACGGGCACGGGCGCCTTCCTGGGGCTCATCTTCGGAACGGCCACTTCCGGGGTCGTTCACGCGCTGACCATCTCCCAGGGCAATGCGCCGGGCATGAAGGGCGGCTACCTGGGCGTTGTCCACGAGTTCCCGAGCGAGATGGCCCAGAACTTCTGGCTGGCCATCTTCGCCTTCCTCGTGTGCTTCAGCCTGACGGCGGGCATCTCGCTGGCGAGCCGGCGGACCAAGTCGGACGAGGACCTCAAGGGGCTCGTCTACTCGCTGACGCCCAAGATCCGGGACGAAGGCACGCCCTGGTACCAGCGCCCGGCCGTCCTGGGCACGGCGCTGATCGCCGCCTGCGTAGTCATCAATTTCATCCTCAGATAGAAAGGAACCTACCATGGGTCTCGACATCCGCTGGCCAATCGGCCTCATGTTTTCGCTCGTCGGACTGGCAATGACAGTCTTCGGCCTCGCCACAAACGGCGATGCCGCGATGTACCGCCGTTCGCTCGACATCAACATCAACCTGATATGGGGCATCGTCCTGCTGGTCTTCGGCGGGTTCATGCTCTGGATGGCGACGCGCCACAAGGATGATCCCGGTTCGCCGGAGGAGAAATAGCCCGTCCGGCTTTGATTAAACCCTTTTTGCGAGGTGCGGGGCGGCGTGCCCTTCGCCCCATTCCTTACCACTCGTGAGCCTCCAAACACTCGCCCAGCAGACCGCATCCGACTTTGTCAAAGCCTTTGGCCGCGAGCCATCGTGGATTGCCGCCGCCCCCGGCCGCGTCAACATCATCGGCGAACACACCGATTACAACGACGGCTTCGTCTTCCCGATGGCGATCGAGCGCTACACGGTCATCGCCGCGGCGCCAAACAACTTGCCGGGGATCACCCTGCGCAGCGCCGCGGGCCAGGGCGTCGCGGCGATCGACCTTGGGCGTCCGCTCAAGCCTGGACCCAGGGGCGCATGGTCCAACTACCCCGCGGGCGTCATCGCCGGCTTCATCGCGCGCAATATCGTGCCGGCCGGGTTCGACGCCGTGATCCATTCGAGCGTTCCCCTCGGCGGCGGCCTGTCCAGCAGCGCGTCGCTCGAGGTCGCCACAGCCACGCTTCTCGAGGCCGCCACAGGCGCGAAGCTGGACCCGGTCGAGAAGGCCCTGCTATGCCAGAAGGCCGAGCACGACTACGCGGGCATGCCCTGCGGCATCATGGACCAGTTCATCTCCACGCTCGGCCAGAAGGACCATGTGCTGCTGCTCGACTGCCGGTCGAGGCGGACGGAACTCGTCCCGTTCACGGACAGGACGATGGCGATCCTCATCACGAACACGAACGTCAAGCATGAGCTGACCGGCAGCGAGTACCCGACGCGCCGCAGGCAGTGCGAGGCCGCGGCCCTCGCGCTTGGCGTCCCTTCGCTGCGCGACGCCACCGGGGAACTTCTGGAGCGCAGCCGCGGAAAGCTCGACGAAGTTGTCTATCGCCGGGCGAGGCATGTCATCGGCGAGATCGCCCGCACGCCCCTCGCGGCGGCCGCCATCCGCCGGGGCGACTGGGCGGAGGCCGGCACGGCGATGTATGCCAGTCACGCCTCCCTCAGGGACGACTACGAGGTGAGCTGCTCGGAGCTCGACACCGTTGTCGATATCGCCAGGGCGATCGGTCCTTCCGGCGGGGTGTTCGGCTGCCGGATGACCGGCGGCGGTTTCGGCGGGTGCGCCGTGGCGCTCGTCAAGACCGATTCCGTGGACGCGGTCGTAGCGACCCTTGGGAGACAGTACGAAGCCGCAACCGGGATCGCCCCGACGATGTTCGTCTCGCGCCCCGCGCAGGGTGCGACCGTGCTCAAGCCCTGAGCCGGGGGTTAGACGGTCTTAGGTTGAATCTTACAGCGAGCCAGGGCTGGCCGGAGGCCCCTTGTCGAGCCGGTCGCAGGCGACCAGATCGGGAAACGCGCGGATCCAAAGCAGCCCCACGACGAGCGTGCCGATCCCGCCCAGGACGGTGGCCGGAACGGTTCCCCACCAGGCCGCGGTGACTCCCGACTCGAATTCGCCGAGCTGGTTGGACGTTCCGATGAACAGTCCGTTCACTGCGCTGACGCGCCCTCGCATCTCCTCGGGAGTCTGCAACTGAACCAGGGAGCCCCGGATGACGACGCTGACGACGTCCGCCGCGCCCAGCGCGACCAGGGCCGCAAACGACAGGGCGAAGGAGCGCGATAGTCCGAAGACGACCGTTGCGGCCCCGAAGGCGAACACCGCGGCGAACATCTTGCGTCCGGCGCGCCGCCGGATGGGCCGCGTGACGAGCAATCCGGTCATGGCGAGCGAACCCATGGCGGGGGCCGCGCGCAGCGCGCCAAGGCCCCCGACGCCCGTGCCCAGGATGTCCCGGGCGTACGCGGGCAGGAGCGCAGTGGCTCCCCCGAGGAGGACGGCGAACAGGTCGAGCGAAATGCTCCCGAGAATCACCGGGCGGCTCCTGATGTAGTGGATGCCCGAGAACAGCGATGAAAGCGTCGCCGGCGGCCGGGACCGCGCGCCCCTTTCAGGGGATATCAGGCTCAGAAACCCTGACCCCGCAAAGGCTAGCGCCGCCGCGGTCGCGTAGCAAAGCGACGGATTCCAGGCGAAAAGGAATCCGCCCAGCACAGGGCCCACGACAGTTGAAAACTCGAAAATGCCTGAGGACCAGGCGACCGCCTCCGAAAGCTCAGCCGGGGCCACGAGCGCAGGAATCAGCGCCTGTGTGGCGGGGCGCTCGAAGGCGCGGGCGGCTCCGACTGCGGCCACCGCTGCAAAAAGGACCGGGGGGCCCATCCATCTCTCATTGCAGCCAAAGGCGAGAAAGGCCATCGCCAGGCCCTGCGCGCCGACCATGAGGCCTGAAATCATCCGCCGGTCCCAATGGTCGGCGGCATGGCCCGCAGGAAGCGTGCAAAGAAACATCGGCAGGAACTGCGCCAGACCCACCATTCCCAATGCGAACGTGCTGTGCGTGAAGGCATAGACCTGCCATCCGACGGCGACCGCCAGCATCTGGAACGCCAGGGTTGAGGCGCACCGTGCGATCGAAAAACGCCTGAAATCGGGATAAGCGGAGATGATCAGCCGTCTTGCCATAATGGATCCAAATCCTCCGTCATGCCCTTGCAAGTCACACGCCTGGAAAAAAGAATTCTCAGCATTCTAGCGCTGCTCATCATCCTGGGTTTGATAGCCTTGGCGATCCGGTAATCGTCACTTCGTAGCGTTTCCGAATCGACGGAGGCATGTCCTCTCTCGTCGGGTGCTGCCAAGGCCCGGATTCGCCGTCAAGACCGGCCGCCAATGCAGCCGTCAGGTCTGACGGCCAGATGGCGGCCAAGAGATGGCGAAGGAGGCAGCAATCTCCTCGCGAAGACATGCCTCCGTCGATTCAGACATTGCTGACTTTTGCCTCGCAAACACCGGCTCAAGAGCCATCCCTTGGCCTTTCTTGCAGACGATGAACAAGCTGCTGCCCTGGATTCTCGCGGTCTTTTTCGGCTTGGCGACCATTTGGCTGGCGGAGCTTTATCTGACGGGCCGCGTTGAAAGCGCACTCCTCCACGATCAGCTGCGTTTGACCGAGCTGGAGTCGCAAAGTATTCGAAACCAATTGGAAGCAGAACGCATCGTGGGGAAGAGACAATTGGCTGACGCCTTGGGACAGGCCCAGGCGGCGCCAGGTCAGGCGGCTGGAACGCAACCCCAGCCGGCGGGCAAGTAATTGCCTCTTGCCACAGCTTGGACCGGCCCAAATCTTTGCAGGGAATGATCATCAAACCCAAGGTCCGCGGATTCGTCTGCGTCACCTCGCATCCGGCCGGCTGCGACGCCCACGTCAGGGAATGGATCGGCCATGTGCAAAGCCAGCCGGCGATCGGCGGAGGCCCAAAGAGGGTTCTCGTGATCGGGGCCTCAACCGGTTACGGACTCGCTTCGCGGATCACAGCGGCCTTCGGTTCGGGCGCCGCGACAGTCGGCGTATTCTATGAGCGGCCGTCCGAGGACGGCCGCCCGGCGACCCCCGGCTGGTACAATTCGATTTCCTTCACCCGGGCGGCCCGCGCGGCAGGCCTTTATGCCCAGAACCTCAACGGGGACGCCTTCAGCGACGAAATAAAGCGCAGGACGATTGAACTGATCCGCAGGGACCTGGGCTCGGTGGATCTCATCGTTTACAGCCTGGCGTCGCCCCGGAGGATCCATCCGAGAACCGGTGCGACACACAAGTCCACCCTGAAGCCTGTCGGCTCCTCCTATGTGAACAAGACTCTGGATACGGACACCGGTGTCGTGAGCACGATCAGCATCGATCCGGCGACCGAACAGGAGGTCGCAGACACGATTGCCGTCATGGGGGGTGAGGACTGGGAAATGTGGATTCAGGCCCTGGAGGATGCCGGTCTGCTCGCATCCGGAGCGCACTCGGTCGCCTACTCCTATATCGGTCCAAAGGTAACGTGGCCGATCTACAAGAACGGGACCATAGGACTCGCCAAGAACGATCTGGAGCGGGCTGCCCGGGCGATCGATGTGCGCCTTCGGCGGCTGGGGGGCCGTGCCTATATTGCTGTGAACAAGGCGCTTGTCACCCAGGCCAGCTCGGCGATTCCGGTCGTGCCGCTCTATATCTCGATTGTTTACAAAATTATGAAGGCTAAAGGGTTGCACGAGGGCTGCATCGAGCAGATGAGGCGGCTGTTCGCGACGAAACTCTATGCGCCCGGCGGCCCTGGTCTCGATGAGGAAGGAAGGATCCGGATCGACGAACGGGAGATGCTCGCCGAGGTCCAGGACGCCGCAGCCCAGGTTTGGCCGCAGGTTGCCACCGACAACCTCGCCGAACTGACGGACATCGCCGGTTACCGGGCCGACTTCCTGAAGCTCTTCGGATTTGGCCTCGCCGGAATCGATTACGATGCGGATATCGAGCCGCACGTCACGATGCCGTAGGGGGCGCTAGTCCGCGAATCCGCCGACGCTGATCGACTTTCCGTTGTGCGCCGGCCCGAGACCCAGGATGAAGGGCGCGGCGGTCTCGGCCCATTTTTCGGCCTTTGGGTAGGAAGCGGCCCCGTCCGCCCAGCATTTGCGGAGCATTTCCGTGTCGATGACACCCGGATTGAGGGGCACGGCGGCCATCCCCTCGGGCAACTCCTCCGCCAGGGCTTTGGTCAGCCCCTCGATCGCCCATTTTGACGCGCAATAAGGGGCCACGTCCGGCGAAACGCTGCGTCCCCATCCGGAACTGAAATTCACAATCACCCCTTTCTTCCGCTCGATCATGGCGGGCGCCAGCGCCCGAATGACATTGGCGACCCCGGTCACATTGACGGCCATGACCTGCGCAAACTTGTCCGCCGGCACCTGCCAGAGGGGCGCGGGATCATTCATCACGCCGGCGTTGTTGATCAGGATGTCGGGTGCGCCGTTTGCGAGAACCCTTTCGGCCCAGATCCCCACCTTCACAGGCTGCGTCACGTCGAGGACCTCGAAGAGGTGCGGTTCGGCATGGGCAAAACGCAATTCAAAGATGACCTGGCCGCTGCGCCCGCAGCCCGCCACCGTATGGCCGTTGGCGATGTACCAATCGGCCAGGGCGCGTCCCAAACCCCGAGTGACTCCGGTAATGACTATGTACACCTATCGCGTCTGGATATGGACATTGTTCAAGCCCGATCTTCGGCACGAATCCCAGACGAACGCGAGCTTCTTGAGCTGCGTGGCCTCGTCGGCCTTGATCAGGATCGGTATGTCCTTGCCGACGCTTTGCACCTGATCGAGCTGGGCGACCAGCTGCTCGTCGGTCACCGGACGGCCGTTGAAGACGATGCGTCCGTCGTTCTCTATCGAGATTGTGATGCTGCTAGTCAGGGTGTTCTTGCCCGCCGTCGAGATTTTCGGCAGCGTGATGTTCCGGATCTGATTCACCGTGAAGCGCATCGTGACGAATGCGAAAAGGACCAGCATCACGAGGACGTCGATCAGCGGCACGAGCGGAAGCTCGGGCCGGCGCCTTCTCTTGACCCTGATGCTGCTCATCGAGCGGGCGGAGCCGGATTTTCCGGAGCGGAGTGGGACCTCGCCAGAATGCGCTCCAGGAGCACGTCGAGGCGCGCGGCGTGATGGTCGATTCGCCTGCCGAGATAACCGTTGCCGGCCAGGGCGATGATTGCGACGCAAAGTCCGATGAGGGTCGCCGACAGCGCGTATCCGACGCTTTCCGTGAACCGGACCGGATCGGGCATCTGGGTTTCGGGATCGATGACGTTAAAGGCGGCCAGCAGGCCCGAAACGGTCCCGATAAGACCCAAAAGCGGGGCTCCGGTGTAAATGGTGTCCAGATAGCTCACCCCGCGCTCCATCCGCATGAATTCGAGCCTGGCGTACGCCTTGGCGCCCTCGACATCGCCCGGATGGCGCTCGGCAAAGGCGATGATCCGGCTGAGGGCCGAATGGCTGCCGCCCGTCACCGGCCTGCCCTGGAGGACGGCCTCCGCGAGGTCATTCGGAAGAATGGAGGCCTCGCGCAGGGCAAAGGTGCGCTCACAGATGATGAAGACCGAAAACAGCGAGCAAAGGCCGAGCGGATAGGCCAGGAATCCGGCCTCCTTGATAACGCGACCCCAATCGACTAGAGCAAGGAACATGGAGCGGGAATGGGTTGAATGTGCCTGACTGTGACGCCGAAAAAGGCAAAAGGTTCAACGATTCTCCGCAATATTGCCTCTTCGCCAAGCCCCAAAACGGCTTTCAGGACCGCATATAGGCCAATTGGGCGGCCTGGCCCATCGCGGCCGGAAGACCCTCGAGCAGTTCGCCGATGGCGTCCCAGCGCCCGTTGATCAGCGCGTCGCGGGCCGCCTCGCGGATACCCGCGACGACCTCGCTGCGGCCGAATCGGATCTTCTGCCCGGCGACATCGACACGGACCTCGAGCGCCGGATCCGCCTCAATTGCCGACGCCAGGGCCGCGATGTCCTCCCGGCGGGCCGACAGGCACGGAATTCCCAGGGTCGTGCAGTTGCCGAAGAAGATCTCGGCAAAACTCTCGGCGACGATCACCTTGAAACCGTGCTTTTGAAGCGCCTGCGGCGCATGCTCGCGGGACGACCCGCAGCCAAAATTGGTCCCGGAAAGGAGGATGGTCGCCCCGGAAAAGCGCGGATCGTTCAGCGGATGGGGCTTGCTTGTTCCGTCCGCGTTCCTTCGAACGTCGTAAAAAAGGAACTCCCCCAGTCCGTCGAAAGTCACGCATTTCATGAAGCGGGCCGGAATGATCCGGTCCGTGTCGATGTCGTTTCCCGGCACGGCGACTGCGCGGCCGGCGATTTCAGTTATCTTGGGCAGGGACATTTTCGTGGGTTCACCGGGTTCAGACTCCAAAGACTTCGCGTGCGTCCGCGACCGAACCGGCCACCGCGGCCGCGGCGACCATGAGCGGGCTCATGAGGATCGTGCGGCCGGTGGGGCTTCCCTGCCGGCCCTTGAAATTGCGGTTGGACGAACTCGCGCAAAGCTGGTCGCCGACGAGCTTGTCCGGATTCATGGCCAGGCACATCGAGCACCCCGCCTCGCGCCATTCAAAGCCGGCGTCGCGGAAAACCCGGTCGATGCCGAGATCCGCGCAGAGGCGGCCCACGGCCTGGGAGCCGGGAACGGCGATCGCCTTTACGCCCGCGGAGACGCGGCGCCCCTTCAGGTGCCTGGCGACCTCCTGGAAATCGCTGAGACGCCCGTTGGTGCAGGACCCCAGGAAGGCGACGTCAATCCGCGTCCCCTTGATCGCGGCCCCGGGGGTCAGCTTCATGTACGCGAGAGCCTCCTCGATCGAGGCCCTGGCGTCCGGCGATGCCGCCTTGGCCGGATCCGGGATGTGCTCGGTGATCGCTATTGCCTGTCCGGGATTGATTCCCCAGGTCACCGTGGGGACAATCTCCCCGGCGTCCAGGGTGACGACATCGTCGTAAACGCACCCGGGATCGCTGGCCACGGCGCGCCACCGCGCCACGGCTTCGTTCCAGGCGGCGCCCTTTGGGGAATACGGGCGCCCCTCCAGGTACGCGAAAGTGGTTTCGTCGGGATTGACGTAGCCCGCACGGGCGCCGCCCTCGATCGACATGTTGCACACCGTCATCCGCTCCTCCATCGTGAAGCGGTCGAAGACCTCGCCGCCGTATTCGTACGCGTAGCCCGTGCCGCCGTTCACGCCCAGCGTCCGGATGATGTGGAGAATGACGTCCTTCGCGTAGACTCCGGGGCGCAGCCTCCCGTTGACATTGATCCGGCGGACCTTCAGCCGGCCAAGCGCCATCGTCTGGGTCGCGAGCACGTCGCGGATCTGGGTCGTTCCGATTCCAAACGCAATCGCGCCAAAGGCACCGTGGGTGCTCGTGTGCGAGTCGCCGCAGGCGATCGTTGTCCCCGGCTGGGTGATGCCCTGTTCGGGGCCCACGATGTGCACGATGCCCTGGTGGCCCGTGCTGCGGTCGAAAAAGGTGAGCCCGAACTCTGCGCAGTTGCGCCTGAGCTCCTTGATCATCGCGTCGGCCAGCGGATCGGCGAACGGCTCGCTGAACCGGTCGGTCGGCACGATATGGTCGACCGTCGCAAACGTTCGGTGCGGCATGGCGACCTTCAGGCCCAGGTCGCGCACCATGCCGAAGGCCTGCGGGCTCGTGACCTCGTGGATGAGATGGGTGCCGACCAGAAGCTGGGTCTGGCCGTTGGCGAGTGCGCGAACGGCATGGGCATTCCAGACTTTTTCGAAAAGGGTCTTTGGCG
>CAZSEH010000004.1:25462-74349 GCA_964605835.1 uncultured Opitutaceae bacterium | reverse complement strand
GTCGGCGCTGCCGGGGACTCCCGCGGAGCCGGCGAGGGTCGTGACCGCGCCGGCGGGGGTCACCTTGCGGATCGTGTCATTGTCGTGATCGGCGACATAAAGGTTTCCGGAGCCGTCGACGGCGACGCCGTAGGGATAGGCGAATGCCGCCGAGGAGCCTGCTCCGTCGACGCCGCCCTGCACTCCTTCGGCCCCAGCCAGCGTCGAGACGAGGCCGCTCGCCACCACCCGAAGCAGGTGGTTGCCGGTGTCTGCGACGTAGATGACGCCGCTGCCGGTCGCGGCGATGCCGCCGGGATAGAAGAATGTCGCCGATGCGCTCGCGCCGTCGGCCCGGCCGGTCACGCCCGCAGTTCCGGCAAGCGTCGACACGCTGCCGCCTGCGGAGATTTTCCGGACCGTCTGGTTGGATGTGTCGATGACGTACACGTTGCCCGCGCCGTCCACCGACACCGCCGAGGGATGGTTGAATTGGGCGACGCTCGCCGCCCCATTCGCGCTCCCCGTCAGTCCCGGGCTTCCGGCGAAAATCGTGACCCCTCCGCCCGGCGCCACCCTGCGGATCAGGCTGTTGCCGTAGTCCGCCACATAAAGGTTGCCCACCGAATCCACGGCGATGCCAAAGGGGTAGTTGAACCGCGCCGCGGCTCCCGTCCCGGCGGCATCGCCGGACTGACCGGCGGCGCCCGCCAGGGTCGTCACGACGCCGCCGGGCGAGATCAGGCGGATTGTGTCGTTGTTGGTGTCGCTGACGTAGACATTGCCGGCCGCATCCACCGCTATCCCCTGGGGAAGATTGAACTGCGCGGCCGTCGCGCTTCCGTCGACGCTGCCTGCAATGCCAAGGGTTCCGGCCAGCGTCGTTACGACGCCGCCGGCCGTGATCTTTCGCACATTCTGGTTGCCGGTGTCGGTCACGTACACGTTGCCCGCGCCATCGGTCGCGACCGCGTACGGATAGAGGAACCGCGCATTGGCGCCAACGCCATCGGCGCTGCCGGGCTGTCCGGAGCTTCCGGCGATCGTCGTGACGACGCCGCTGCTCGTCACTTCGCGAACCGTGTGGTCGCCGCCATCGGCGATGTAGATGTTTCCGGCGGCGTCAACGGCCGTCCCGGTTGGGTTGAAGAATCGCGCATTGCCCCCGGTGCCGTCGGAATGGTCCAGGGCGATCCCGTTGCCGGCCAGAGGGCTGAAGACGTAGACACCCGCCCCCGCCGCGCCGGCTGCGAAAAGATACAGGATCCCTGCCATAGCCAGGCCGCCCCCCGCCCGACCGGGCGCCCTCGCCTCTGTCGCCGCCGGATATGCCGCCCCTTTGCGTCTGGTCATGGATAGTCTCATAGGTGATGCCGGCTTGGATGCGCGGCAGCCTCCGTTGTTTCTGGGGTCAACTGCTACCGCCGCCCGCGGAAGCGGGCGCACCGACCCGGGTCATCTTGCCGTAGTCCAGCCTGATAAGCCTGTCCGCATGCGAAAAATACCGATCGTCGTGCGTGATCACGAGCACCGCCTTCCTGCGCGAGCGCAGCTCAGGCAGGAGGCGGCTGTAAAACACCTCCTTGAAGAGCGGATCCTGGTCCGAGGCCCACTCGTCGAACAGATAGAAGGGCCGGTCCTCCAGGTATGCGCAAAGCAGCGCGAGGCGCTTGCGCTGGCCCTGGGAGAGCTCCGTCGTGGAAAACACGCCGTCGGTGACCGACACCTTGTGGTTGAGGTGCAGCTGCTCGAGGTAGTCCCGGGCGCGCCCGTCGCCGCCGGCTCGCGAAACGCCGATGATCCGGTCGAACAGGAAGAAGTCGGAGAAGACCGCCGAAAAGCACTGCCGGTAATCGTCGCGGTTTCCGTCGTCGATCACGCGTCCGTTGAGCCGGATCTCCCCTCCTGCGGGCGGATACAGGCCGGCGATCACCTTCGCCAGCGTGGATTTTCCGCTGCCGTTGCCCCCGATGAGAAAGACGAGTTCGCCCGGAACAAGCAGGAGATCGATCGGACCCAGCACGAAATTATCGTCCTCCCGTTCGCGGTAATAATGGTGCGTCACGCCGATGAGTTCCAGCGTCTTGAATGGCTCCGGCGGCGCCGCGGGCGCGTGTTGGCCGGTCCCGCTTCCGTCCGGATGCGTCGCCAGGGCCAGCCCGAGCTGCTCGACCTTCCGCAGCGAGACATTGGCGCGCGAGAACACGGACAGGCTCCCGAGCAATCCCGCCAGGGGCCCCATCAGGTAAAGCGTGGCGATTATGTATCCGGTGAGCACCTGCGGGCTTATGTGCTCCATGCGCGGCAGCATAAAGAGGAGCATTCCGATCAGGGCGACGAAGAGCAGCTGGTTCCAATTCTGGGCCGCTATGAAGCGCATCTCGGCCGCGACGTTGTGCTTCTGGCAAACCGCCGCCGCGGAGGCGACGTCCTCCTCCAGGAATTCGGCGCGGCGCGTCCGATGGAGCTTGAGCTCCTTGATTCCCTCCGTGAGCGCGCGAAAATGGCGGAAAAGCCGGTCCTGGCCCTCGCGCGCCGCGGTCAGGTGCCCGAAACCGCTTCGGATCATCAGGCGGTAGCTGAAGGCGCCGAGCACGGCAAAGGCCGCCATCGCCACAAGGACGGGCAGCGACAGCCACGCCAGATACACCGCCCCTCCCAGAAGCAGGGCGAAGTTCACGGCGAAGATGGGGATGCTCAGCGTCGCCTGGGTGATTTCCAGGATATCCTCGGTCAGGGCGGCCATGAGCTTGGGAGTTCCGAGCTCCTCAAGCTGGCGCAGCGGCACGGCCAGGATCTTCTCAACCAGGTCCCGGCGCAGGCGGGCGGTCGTCGCCTGCGAAAAATAAGCGAGCGTCACCTGCGCGAATGCATTGGTCGCGATCCGGCCGAGCCCGAGGGCCGCAAATCCGATGATCAGCGCGACTCCGGGATCGCCGCGGCGGTTCAGCGCCGAGTTGATCACGGCGATCAACCCGGCATTGCAGGCGCCGCTGAGAAGCGCGGCAATGGAGGTCCAGATCACCATTCTCGGCGAGTAACGGACCAGGAAGCGCAGGAGGGTCATGGTTGCGGTGGGGGATTCCCTCGGGCGGGCCGCCAGAATACCGGACGGAATGGAGGCGTGAAAGGGGGTCTTCACCCCAGCCAGCGGCGATCGGCCGCCGATCCGCCCGGCCGCATGGGGCCGAGACCCCACGGGCGGGGAACCGATTTCGCGGTCGGAGGTGAAAATGCCGTCAACCGCCCCGTCCTTTGCGAGTCCGCAGTCCGCTTCGTTTGCGCGGGAGGAGCCTGCGCATTCGCCGGCGTCCGGGCAGCCCGGGCGCGCCCGCGGCGGTTTGTGGCCGATCGCCATTCTCGGCGTGTCCTTTGATCCGATGACGCTCGACGGCGCCGTCGATCGCATCGAGGCGATGGTCGGAGCGCCCGGCTCGACCTACATCGTCACGCCCAACGTCGATTTCCTCGTTCAGGCCCGGCAGGACCCCGAACTGCACGAGATTCTGGCGCGCGCGGACCTGGTGCTGTGCGACGGCAAGCCGCTCGTTTGGGCCTCGCGATGGCTGGGCAATTCCCTGCCGGGCCGCGTGGCCGGATCCGATCTGGTGCCGCTCCTCCTTCAGCGGGCCGAGCGGCGCGGCTGGCGGATCTTCCTGCTCGGCGGCGCCGCCGGCGTGGCCGCCGAGGCGGCGCGGCGCATCGCCGAGGCCCATCCCGCCCTGCCGGAGGTCTCCCACTATTCCCCTCCCATGCGCACGCTGGCCCAGATGGACCACGGCGCGATCATCGCGCGGATGCGCGCCGCAAAGCCGGATATCGTGCTCGTTTGCTTCGGCTGCCCCAAGCAGGAGAAGTGGATCTTCCGCCACTATCGCGCGGTCGGGGCCCCGGTGATGATCGGCGCCGGCGGAACCGTCGATTTTCTCGCCGGACGCCTGGGACGCGCACCCCTGTGGATGCGACGCACGGGCACGGAATGCGTCTTCCGCCTTTGCCAGGAGCCGCGGCGGCTGTTCGCGCGCTATGCGGGCGATCTGCTCCGGTTTGTCCCGGCGCTCCTGGCGCAGCACTGGCGCCTGCCCTCCCGCGCCGGCAGGACCGGCGCTGCGCGCGACACGCCGTCATCCGCCGCGATGTATTACGGCATCAAGGTGCTGGCCGCCGAGCGGCTGCAGCGGAACTTCCTCGAAAGCGGGTCGGCCTTCTGGGCTGCCGCGCTGGAGCAGCAGGGCCACTGCCTGATCGACCTCGCCGGAGTGAAGTCGATCGACAGCACCGGCCTAGCATTTCTCTCGCACTGGCAGAGGCGCCTCGCCCAGGGGCGGCGCAACCTCATTCTTTTCCGGCCGAGCACGCCAGTCCGTTCCGCCCTGGAGCACATGCACCTGACGGAGCAGTTCATCATAACCGACGGCGGCCCCCCGCGCGCGACGGCGGCGCCGAGGGGCGGACCGTGAGAATCGGCCTGTCCACCTCGGTGATCGGGCGCGGGCGCAGCGGTGTCGGCCAATACGTCCTTTCGCTCGTCCGCGCCCTGCTCCCGGCGGCGGTCGGGCATGAGTTCACGCTCTTCGTCCTGGAGGCGGACCTGCCGCTGTTTGCCTTTGCCGGCGGCAGGATGCGGCTTGAGCCGGTCGATGAACGCCACCGTCCTCCGGTGAGGAACATCCTCTGGCATCAAACGGCCCTTCCGCGCCTCGCGCGGCGCGGGTCGCTCGACGTTTTGCACGTCCCGAGCTACCGCCGGATGCTCTGGCCCCGCCCGTGCGCCCTCGTCGCGACGATCCATGACCTGGCTCCCTTTCACCTCGCGGGAAAATACGACCTGGCCCGGATGTTCTACGGCCGGGTTGTCGCCCGGCGGCTCGCCCGCAGGCAGGACGGGATCATCGCAGTCAGCCCGTCCACCGCCCGCGACGTCCGCATGTTCTTTCGCGTGCCGGCCGGCAGGGTGACGGTCGTGCCCAACGGCATCGACCACGAGCGGTTTCAGCCGGGAGATCCGGCGCGCGCGAGAGAGGCGGTCTGCGCCCCCCGTGGCGTTGTGGGGCCGTTCTTTCTTTATGTTGCGCGGCTCGAGCATCCGGCGAAAAACCACGCCGGACTCATCGCCGCCTTCAACGGTTTCAAGGCTTCGGCCCCCTCCGCCTGGCAGCTCGTCCTGGCCGGCGGCGACTGGCCCGGCGCGGAGGCCATCCACGCGCTTGTCCGCGCCTCGCCCTTTGCGCGCGACATCCATTGCCCGGGATTCGTGCCGCCCGCCGACCTGCCCGACTGGTATCGCGCCGCCGATGTGTTCGTCTTTCCCTCCCTCTACGAGGGCTTCGGCCTTCCCCCCATCGAGGCGATGGCCTGCGGATGCCCGGTGCTTTCGTCCAGGCGGGGAGCGCTTGCGGACACGGTCGGGAACGCCGCGGCGGAACTGGATCCCGGCGATCCCGGGCAGATCCAGGCCCAGCTCGCCCGCATTTCGGCCGATTGGCAGTGGCGCGAGCGCCTGCGCACTGCGGGTTTTGCCCGCGCCCGCCAATTCGACTGGCGGACGACGGCTTCGGCGACACTTGGCGCCTACTCCAGGGCCGCTGCGCGGCGATCGCGTTCGCCCGCAGCGCCCCCGTCCTGGGAGCGTCCCCGGCACGCCACATGAACAACCGGCCAAAATTGGCTCCCATCCCGGCGGAGACCTCCCCTGTCGCGGTCGGCGTCGACCGCCGGGACCGCACCCTGTCGCCCCCGGTCATGGCCGAGCCGCTCCGCATTCTCCTGGTGGAGGACAGCCCGCCGGACGTTGAACTGATCAGGCACATGCTGCTCGCCTGGGACAGCGGGGTCTGCGTCGTCGACGTCGACACGCGGGAGGCGTTCGAAACCGAGCTCCGGCTCCGGCCGCCGGATATCATCCTGTCCGACTATTCCCTGCCAACCCTCAACGGCAGCGAGGCCCTGGAAATCGCCCGGCGCCTCGCGCCCCGCGTCCCTTTCATCTTTGTCACGGGCACGCTGGGCGAGGAGGTTGCGATCGACATGCTCAGGGAGGGCGCCACCGACTACGTCCTGAAGGGAAGCCTCACCCGCCTGACGCCCGCCGTCAGCCGCGCGCTGTCCGAGGCCGGCCAGAGGCGCGAGCGCGAACAGGCCGAGGAAAGGCTCCGGCGCTCGCACGACCAGCTGCGGGCGCTCACAGGCCACCTGCAGTTCGTCCGGGAAGAGGAGCGCACCCGGATCGCCCGGGAGGTCCACGACGAACTCGGGCAGGCCCTCACCGGACTGAAGCTCGACCTGTCGTGGCTCTCCGGCAAGCTGCGCGGCGCGCGCGGCGTGCAGGGCAAGATCAAGGCAATGTGCGGCCATATCGACATGACGATCCATGCGGTCCGCCGCATCGCCGCCGAGCTGCGGCCGGGCGTCCTCGACAGCCTCGGGCTCGCCGCGGCGATCGAATGGCAGGCCGCCGAGTTCCAGGCGCGCACCGGCATCCGCTGCGAGACCACGCTGGGCACGACGGAAGGCATCTGGGAGGCGAATCTCAGCACCGCCTGCTTCCGGATCTTCCAGGAGACGCTGACCAACATCATCCGCCACGCGAGCGCGACCCTGGTCGAGGTGAGCCTTTCGCAGGACGACCAGGAGCTGACACTAACAGTCCGGGACAACGGCCGGGGCATCACCGAAAGGGAGATCGCCCACGCCCGCTCGATCGGGCTCATTGGAATGAAGGAGCGCGCGGCCCAAGTGGGCGGCGAGGTCGTCTTCACCGGCGTGCCCGGCCGCGGCACCACGGTCACGCTGCGCGCGCCCCTGCCCGCGGCGGCCACCCACGCGGGCAACCCATGAGAATACTGATTGCAGACGACCACGCCGTCGTGCGCCAGGGCCTCAGGCAGATCCTGGCCAGGGTCTTCAAGGGGGCATCCTTCGGCGAGGCGGCCAACTCCCAGGAGGCGCTCGAGCGCGTTTGGAAGGAGCACTGGAATATCGTCATTCTCGACCTGACGATGCCGGGGCGCAGCGGCCTGGAGGTTCTCAAGGAAATCAAGAGGGCCCATCCCTCCCTTCCGGTCCTCATTCTGAGCATGCACCCGGAGGACCAGTTCGCCGTCCGCCTGCTCAAGGCCGGAGCGGCCGGCTACATGACCAAGGAGAGCGCGCCGGAGGAACTCGTGGGCGCCGTGCGAAAAGCGATCGCCGGAGGCCGTTACATCAGCCAGGGCCTGGCCGAGAAGATGGCATCGCTGCTTGTGAATGACGTTCAGGTGGCTCCGCACGAGACGCTCTCCGACCGCGAGTTCCTCATCCTGAGCCTGATCGCCTCGGGCAAATCCGTGAGCATAATCGCCCGCGAGCTGTCGCTCAGCGTGAAGACTATCAGCACCTACCGCAGCCGCCTTCTTGAGAAAATGGGCATGTCCAACAACGCCCAGCTCGTTCACTACGCCTTCCAGCACAAGCTTGTGGACGGCTCTTCCGGGGATCTCGGCCCGACCAGCCCCCAGGTAGGGTGACACCCCATGCGCTTTGCGGGAGCCGGCGGCTCGCGGCGGCGTCCAAGCATGGCCACCTCCCTTCCTTTTGAGTTCCCGATGAATGCAACCAACTGCAGGCAAAGTCCCCACGCACCCTTCGATACGTGGGCTGTTCTCGATTTCTGGATGCGCCGCTGGCGGCGGCTGGCCTGCTGCACGGCCATCCTTGGGATCGCCGGCGCCTGCGTCGCCCGCGTGGTCTGGGGCCGCTCCTTCACGTCCACCGCCCAGTTGATCCACTACGAACCCTCGGCGATCGACGACACATTCCGTCCGCGGGCGCTGGCGACGCCCAGCCTGGTCGTGATGCTGCAGTCGCCCGGCCTGCTGGAGGAGGTCGGATCGCACCTCAGCCCGCCCGTACCCGCCAAGGAGCTGGCCAGCCACCTGGAGATCACGCTCGACCGGAATAACGACGTGGCCACGGTCACGGCTACCGGCTCATCTGCGGAAGCCACGGCCGACCTCGTCAGGCGCTTCTGCGACGCCGCCATCGCCTACACCCAGGCGATCCAGCGCCAGGAGGCCATCGAGGCCGGCGACCGCGTGACCCACCAGCTGGCCCAGGTCGAAACCGAAATCGCAACCGCGCTTGCGGCGGTTCCTGCCGCCAGCTTCGCGACCGTGGCAGCGCTCGCGTCCCTTCGGGACAGCCCGGCTCCCCCAGCCAGCGACCTTCCCCAGCGGATCCAGGCGGCGCGCGACCAGCTGGACGATCTGCTTGTGCGCTACACCGATGTCCATCCGCTCGTCCGCGAGCAGCGCGCGCGAGTGGCGGCCCTCGAGGAAATCGAGCGCCGGACCGCGCTTGCCGCCGCCAGCGCCCCGCCCGCCTCCTCCCGCCTGGCGTCCCCGGCGGCGATGTCGCCTGCCTTCTACGAGCACATCACGCCCGAGGAGATCGCGATGGGCGAACGCTTCCGCAGCCTGGAGACCACCCGCGCCATGCTCATCGGCCGCCAGCAGGCGATCCAGCCGTTTCGCGAAAATCCCCCCGGCTACTTCCGCGTTCTCCTGTCGGTCTCGGCCAACCCGACGCTCCAGCACAACCACCGCCTCGAAATGGTCCTGTTTGCCTGCCTGGGCGCCTTCTTCGGCCTCATTGGTTCCGCCGGCCAGGTCCTGCTCGGGGAATTCATGGACAACCGCATCAAGACTCGCGCCGATGTCCTGCGCGTCACCGGGCTGCCGCTTCTCGGCGCGCTGGGCGACCTGGACCGCCTTGCGTCCGCCGAAAGGGACCAGTGGGCGTTCCGCACCTGGACGGCTCTCCGGAGCCGGATCGGTCCCTCCTCCAATCGCGGGATGATCTGCGGCATCACCTCCGCCCATTGCGGGGACGGGCGCTCGACTTGGATCGACCTGCTCGCCGGCGCCGCGGGCAACTGCGGATTTCGCACGCTGACAATCACCGCCCGATCCTCCCCCGGGGGTCCGGTTGAGCCTGCGCGCCGCGCGCAACCGCCCGTGCCGCCAAGGCCGTCGTCCGGCGCTTCGGACAGCGTCGCCCAGACGGAAAGCTTCCTGTCCGCGCCGGGCCGGATCGTCGAGCAGATGTCCGGCGCAAACGGCCGGCCGAGGGTCGACATCTCGATCTCCGGATGGGTGTGGAGCCTGGAACGCCGCAAGCAATGGCAGGCTGCGATAGAGGCCTGTCGCGCGATCGAGCACGTCGCGATCTTCGTCGAGCTGCCGCCCGCGTCGGCGCCCGAGGCCGTTTTGCTTGCGGAAAACATTCCGAATCTCCTCTGGCTCGTGGACAGCAGCCGCTCCGATGCCGCGGAAACGAGGGAAGACCTGGAAACCCTGGTCGACGCCGGATGCAACATCGTCGGCGCCGTGCTCAACCACGAACGCGCCGCGCCTGTGCGCAATCATTTCAGCCGATGGATTGGCAGCGGCGCGGCCCTGCTCCTCCTGGGCCTGGGCTGGACGGCGCCCAATTCGGCGGCGCAGGATGCGTTTTCGGTTGTCGGACCCTCGCAGCGCGCGGACTGGCAGCAGCGGCTCACGCTTGGGCCGGGAGATGTGCTGAGCTTCCACCTGTTTGGATCCCCAGAGCTGACCCGCGAGGAGGTGCCGATCGGCCCCGACGGGTGCGTTTCTTATCTCGAGGCCGAAAACATCGTCGCCGCCGGCCTGACCGTGGACGAACTCCGCGGCCGTCTGAACGCCGAACTCGGGAAATACCGCCGTTCGCCCCAGGCCTTCGTCACGCCGGTCGCCTACCACAGCAAGAGATACTACATGCTGGGCACCGTCGTGCAGAAGGGGATCTTTCCCCTGGACCGGCCGATCACGATCATCGAGGCGGTCGCGCGCGCGAGCGGCTTCGAGACCGGCGTGTCCCGCGGCGACACCATCGAAACGACCGATTTCTCCCGCAGTTTCCTGGAGCGGGGCGGCAGGCGGATGCCGGTGAATTTCGAACGACTGTTTCTGCGCGGCGACCTGACCCAGAACACCGTTCTGGAGCCGGGCGACTATCTCTATTTTCCAGCCGTCTCCTCCGGGCAGATCTTTGTGCTCGGCGAGGTGCGCACACCCGGTTCCGCGCCATGGGATTCGGATGCGAACGCTCTTTCGGCAATCACCGCGCGGGGCGGCTTCACCGACCGCGCCTGGAAAAGGCGCGTTCTGGTTATCCGCGGCTCCCTGGAACGCCCCGAGACCTTCACCGTCGATGTCGCCGGCGCGCTCGATGGACTGGCGCCCAACCTGGCGCTGCTGCCCGGCGACCTGGTCTACGTGAGCAGCAGCCCGTGGATCAAGGCCGGGGAACTGCTTGATCGCGCGGCAACGGCCTTCGTGGAGTCCGCCGTCGTCACCTGGACGGGAATCAACGTCGGTCCGAATATCATCAGCCGGCCGAGAATCTCGCCATGAGGCCCTCATCCCGGCTGCCGTTCGGCCTGGCAATCGCCGCCGGATCATGCCTTTTTGCCGGTTGCGAGAGCCTTCCCGTGCCCGCCGCCCGCCAAAGCATGCCGGTTGCTTCCGCGTTCGCCGGCGACGCAGCCGATGCGCCGGCTGCGGCGCCGCTCGATGCGGCCCTGCTGCAGCCGGGGACGGCGGCATTCCGCCTGGGTCCGGGCGACCGGGTCGACATCGAGGTGATCGGCGATGCGTCGACCCGGACCAGCGTCACCGTCGGGCCCGACGGGAAGATATACTATTACCTGCTGCCCGGCCTCGATGTCTGGGGTTTGACGATTCCCGAGGCGCGGGACCGCCTCGGCGGGGAACTGAACAAGTTTCTGCGCGAAAAGCCGGTTGTCTCGGTTACGCTGCGCACGGTCGCAAGCCAGAGGGTCTGGGTGCTTGGCCGCGTTGGCAGTCCCGGAGTCTACACTCTGGGCGGTCCGACAACCCTCCTCGATGCGCTTGCGCAGGCCGGCGGCCTTTCGTCGTCGTCGGCCCTTGCCTCCCTCGCCGCCAGCATCGGCGTCAGCCTGCCGGCAGGCGGCGGATCGGAGTCCGCCGATTTGTCGCGCAGCTTCCTCATCCGCAAGGGACGGCTTGTTCCCGTCGATTTCCAGCGGCTTTTGCGGGACGGCGACCTTTCCCAAAACATCTATCTTCAGCCCGACGATTTCATTTTCCTTCCTTCGATGCGCTCGGCGCAGGTTCATGTCCTCGGAGCCGTCCTCCAGCCGCATTCCGAACGGATGGCCGGACCGCTCACCTTGATCCAGGCGATCGCGCTGGCCGGCGGCACCGAGCCGGAGGCCTGCCTCTCGGATGTGGCGATCCTTCGCGGCTCGCTCTCCCACCCGCAGATTGCAGTCGTCCCGGTGGACGCAATCCTCCACGGAAAGGCTCCCGACGTCCGGCTCGAGGCAAACGACATCGTCTATGTTCCCGTTTCGCCCAATGCCCTGCTGGCCCGCTACGTGAACCTGATTCTCGACACCTTCGCGCGCACGGTCGGAGTCAATGAGGGCGCCTACGCCATAACCGGAAAGTCCTCGCCGGTCGGTGTCGGCGTCAGCGTCACGCCCTAGCGGGCTAAGGGGAGGGGGCTCGTGCCGGCCGGGCGGCGGATATTTCATCCGCCGCCTTTTTGCGTCCCTCCTTCGCCAAGGCCGCGGCCAGCCCATCGGGCGAAGACGGAGCGTCCCCATCCCCCTGCTCCCACCCCGCTGACAGACAGACGCTGACACGCCCCCGGGCAAGACCCCTACAGAATCCCTGCGAATGATCTGACCTCATTATCAGACCAACACGGCTACTAGACCCTTTTTGGACCCTGTACGATCTCGGGTCCAATGAGACCCTTTTCAAGAGCAGGCCGCGTTTTCCTGTCCACCTTCGCCCTTTCGACCGCAATCGGAACCCAATGTTTCGTCGCCAATGCCGCCACCAGCGTCGTCAACATGTCCACCCGGGGAATGGTCGGAACCGGAAACAACGCGATGGTCGCGGGTTTCGTCATCGGCCCGGGCGCAGGTGAAACCATCCTCATTCGCGCCGTCGGTCCGGGCCTGGCCGCCGCGCCCTTTGCCATTCCGGGGGTCCTGCCCGATCCCGTCCTCACCCTTTTCAACAGCAATGGTGCAACGCTGGCCACCAACAATTCCTGGGGCGCCGCGCCCGGTGTCACCGCCGCCCTGATGGGCTCGGTCGGCGCGTTTCCCCTGGCCGTCGGCAGCAGGGACTCGGCGCTGGTTGTTTCGCTCCCGGCGGGCAGCTACACGGCCCAGGTGTCCGGAGCCAGCGGCGACTCGGGCGTTGTCCTGCTCGAAGCCTATGTGGTGGGGGCGGCCGCCGGCTCATCCCCGATGCTCAACTTTTCCACGCGCCTCCAGGTTGGCACCGGCAGCAATATCGCGACGTCCGGACTGTACATCTCCGGTTCCGGAGGCGCCCGGACCCTGCTGATTCGCGCGGTCGGCCCCACGCTTTCCACGCTGAGAATGACCGGCGTCCTGGCCGATCCGAATATGGCGGTGCTGGACGCCTCGCATGCCGCCATCGCGGGCAACGACGATTGGGGAACCCCGGTCGGCGGCGGCGCCGCCGGCCCCGCCGCGATCGACGCCGCCTTTACCCAGTCCTACGCTTTTGCGCTTCCCGCCGGCAGCAAGGATTCGGCCCTGATCACTTCCCTCGCGCCCGGCGGTTACACGATCCAGGTGACCGGCAACGGCGGAACGACGGGGGTCGCGCTCGTTGAAGTGTACGACATCACACCCGCCGACGCGCCACCGGACACGGTCGCCACCGCTCCGGCCGCAGCGCCGGCCGACCCCGCGACGCCAATCCCTCCCGCCCCTGTTGTGACTCCGCCGCCTCCGGATCCGATTGTTTCCACCACGACGCCACCCGCGGCCCCTGTCACGACTCCGGCCCCGTCGGTCCCTCCCTCCACCGCTGCGACACCGCCCGCGGCAACGCCTTCCCCCGTTGCCACCGCGGATCCGGCGCCATCCGACCCGACCGTTCCCGCCACGACGGGCAACCCTGCCCCTGTTGCGAATCCAGCTCCGTCCGATCCGCCTGCCGTTGTCACAGCGGCGCCTGCCCCTGTCACGATCCCGCCCGCGACCACAAGCTCCCCAACGCCTCCGACAGTGGCAATCGCGGCCAGCACCGCCACCGCCAGCCTTGACGGCGCCGAAGCCGGCCTGATCACTTTCACCCTGTCAGCGCCCGCTCCGGCCGATTTGACCGTCAAATTTTCGCTCGGAGGCACCGCCACCAAGTGGATCGACTATTTCCGCCTGCCGCAGGGCGACATGCCGGTTGCCGTGACGATTCCGGCCGGCTCCTCGTCCGCGGCCCTGCCGATCACCGCCCGGGCCAATTCCACGGGGGCCAACCCGGAAACGGTGACCTTCACCCTGGTGGCGGATCCCTCCTACGCGGTCGGCTCCCCCGGCGCCGCCACGATCGCGATCGTGGCCGCCGGTTCGACCGTCGCCGTCCCGACTGCGAATCCCACCCCAACGACAACTCCCCCCCCTGCCCCCACCGTCGACCCGGGCCCGACGGGTGGCGCGGGATCGACCGGAGTCATAGCAGGCGCCTCCGGGACCGATGGGGCCGACCGCACGGCTGAGTCTATCGCCTCCGGCGACAATGTCGACGACACGGCGTTGCGCCTGCCGGCGGTGGGCGACCATCTGCTCCATGTTCTCTCGCCCTCCCTGCTCGAACTGGTCTCCATCACCACGAAGCAGCCCGATCCCGCCAAGGCGGCCAGCTGGAACTTCGTCGACTCCGGCGGCCGGGCGGGCGAACCCGCCCCCGCGGAATTCACGGTCACGGTCAATGGCCAGACCGTCCAGGTCCAGGCGGTCGGCTTCAAGCGCCGCGTGCTGTACGCGCCTCTCCAATCCTACGACCCGCGCATCGAGAACAGCCTGTACCTGCGGATCGCCACCCCGGTGACGGACGGCCAGCTGGTAAGCGTCACCAATCCCGACGGAAGCGTCTGGTCGCCTGGCACGCAGTTCTCGGCCCTGGTTGACCCGCAGCGCTATTCGCCCGCGATCCACGTCAACGAGGAGGGCTATGTCCCGGCCCTGGCCAAGACGGCGATCGTGGGCTACTACCTCGGCGACATGGGCGAGATGCCGGTCAACCCCGGCACGGGATTCAATCTCATCGACGCCGCAACCGGCGCTGTTGTGTTCTCGGGTAGCCTCGCCTTGCACACGGACACCGGCTACACGACGGCGCCGCTGCCCTACCAGCAGGTGTACACCGCCAGTTTCAGCGGCTTCACGAAGCCCGGGCAGTACCAGGTGCAGGTGCCGGGCCTGGGAGCGTCGCTGCCCTTCCTGATCGACGACGGCATCGCCATGGGATGGACCCGCACCTACGCGCTCGGGATGTACGAGCAGCGCAGCGGCATGGCGGTAAGCCTGCCCTTCACCCGCTTCACCCACTCGGCCGACCACACCGCGCCGGCCGCGGTCCCGGTCCCGGACACAAGCCCGCAGTTCGCCTTCACCTGGAACTGCATCTCCGGCTACGCCGCCACGGCGAACACGGCCAACCCGGCGCAGACCGCGCCGCTCCTGACCAGCAACGAAGCCGCTCTGTATCCGTATGTAAATACAGGAAAGATCGATGTTTCCGGCGGCCATTTTGACGCCGGCGACTACAGCAAGTACACCCTCAACAGCGCCCAGCTCATCCACGAGCTGGTCTTCGCCGCCGACAACATCCCGGGCTTGAAGACGTTCGACAACCTCGGCATCCCCGAAAGCGGGGACGGCATTCCCGACGTGCTGCAGGAGGCGAAATGGGAGGCCGACTTCCTGGCCAAGATGCAGGATGCCGACGGCGGCTTCTACTTTCTCGTTTACCCGATCGGCCGCGAATACGAGTCGAACGTCCTGCCCGAGAACGGCGACCCCCAGGTCGTCTGGCCGAAGAACACCTCCGCCACCGCCGCGTCCGTGGCGGCCCTGGCCGAGGCGGGATCCTCGCCGGCCATGATCAAGTATTACCCGCAGGCGGCCGCCAAATACCTGCAGGAGGCGCGGCTCGGCTGGCAGTTCCTCGCGAACGCGATCGCAAAACACGGCCTGGCGGGCTCCTACCAGAAGATCACCTTTTACGGCGACGGTTGGACCCACAACGACGAACTCGCCTGGGCCGCATCGGCCATGTACGCGGCGACCGGCGGCGCGCAGTACCAGACCCAGCTCTTCCAGTGGTTCCCGAATCCGGCCGATTCCTCGACCTTCCGGTGGGGCTGGTGGCAGATGTCCGAGTGCTGGGGCAATGCGATCCGCACCTACGCCTTCGCGGTTCGCAGCGGGCGGTTGCAGCCGGGCGCCCTGGACCCGAACTACCTTGCCGCGTGCAACGGCCAGATCGTGGCCGCCGGCGACGCCGCGGTCACCTGGGGCGGCCAATGCGCCTACGGAACGCCGTTCCCGCCCGCCACCAAGGCGGTCCTGGGCGGCGGCTGGTACTTCTCGCTGGACCAGGCTTCCGACATGGCCGTCGCCTACCAGATCAATCCCAAGCCCGCGTACATCGACGGGCTCGTGGCCGCCATGAACTACGAGGGCGGCTGCAATCCGGTGAACGTCACTTATCTGGAAGGCCTCGGCCTGAAGCGCCAGCAGCAGACCGTCAGCCAGTACGCGCAGAACTCGCGTCGGGTCCTTTCGCCCACCGGGGACACGATTGGGCAGGTGACGGCGGGCTTCGAGTACCTGAACAGCTACGGCCTGGAGCTCTCCAACCTTTCCTACCCGAGCGACAGCGGGACCGCGAACACGTACCCGTACTACGACCGCTGGAGCGATGCCTACAACGTCACCACCGAACAGATCACGGTGAACCAGGCCCGAAGCCTCATCTCGGCCGGTTTCCTGGCTAGCCTGACCACCGGGTCCTTTGCGGCCTGGACGGCGCCCCAGGCGACGATCGCGGTGCCTGCCGCCACAGTGCCTCTAAAGGCGCCCGTGACGCTCAGCGTGCAGGTGCCCGGCCTGAATCTGGCCAACACCCGCATCGTCTGGGAAGCCCGCGACCAGGCGCCGGCCTACGGATCGACGTACACAATTTCGCCCGCGAACAACGGCGACCAGTGGGTCGAGGCCGAAATCGAGTGGCCCGACGGCCGCCGCGCCTTCGCAGCGAGCCATTTCCAGGCAAACTCAGCGAACCAGGTCTGGATCGACGACGCGCTGCCCGCGAACGCAGTCCCCGGCGCGGATGGCGGGGACAGTTGGAACTGGGTTGCGGGCAATCCCTCGCCCCACACAGGCTCGATCGCATTCCAGTCCGGCATCGTCTCCGGCGTGCACGACCTAAATTTCACGGGCGCAACCGGCGGCATGGACGACGACGAGTCGACCCTGGGCCAGAGCGGCAGCATGCAGGTCAACGCCGGGGACACCCTCTTCGCATGGGTCTACATCGATCCGGCAAATCCCCCGACCGAGCTCATGCTGTGCTGGTACGATGGCTCGTCCTACGATCATCGCGCCTATTGGGGCGCCAACACCATCTCCTGGGGCAACAATGGAACGGCGGGGCGGTTTGGCGCCGGAGCCCTGCCAACCCCCGGGCAGTGGGTCGAGCTCTCCGTCCCCGCCAAGGCCGTCGGCCTGGAGGGCGATACCGTCAGCGGCATGTCCTTCGTCGAATTCGGCGGCCGGGCCGCCTGGGACACGATCGGAAGGGCTTCCGCCGGCCAATGACGCATCCCGGGGACGGTTCGCCTTCCGGCCGTTTCACCCAATTTACCCAAAAATACGGTCTCTAACTGCGGCTCTAGTCGCCCCCGGGCGACGATGCGCATGACGAACCGTATCCCTTTTCCAGCCTGACGAAGCCGGCGCACCCGGAGCCAATGGGAGGTGAGCACCCCATGGCCCCGGCTGTCTTCCCGCGTAAAATGAAGCGACGTGCCGACCCGTCTCCTACCATACACAACGCCATTTATCCCTGAACAGGAAATAAGCCGCGCCCGCTCGGGCGACGGCTTGATTTTCCGTTCGAAGCCAAAGACTTTGTGTTTAGCCTGCTGCGTCGCATGGGCATTCCATTCCGCGCCGGCCCTCTTCGGGCAATTGCGGTCGGAGGTGGACACCCGCTCGCTGAGCCTGCCCGCCGTGGGCGATTGTTCACTGCTGGTTCTGTCGCCGTCGATTCTCGAACTCACCCGGATTTCCACGAAGGAAAGGCAATCCGCATGGCTGCCGCCTGAGCCGCCCGCCGTTCGCGTAACGGTTGGCGGCCGCCCCGTCGTGGTGCGGGCAATCGGGACGAAGCGGCGGGTGGTCTACGCCCCCCTGGCCCGGCGCGACCTGCGAGTCGCAACGCAATTCTACTTCAGCCTGGCGGATCCGATCGACCCGGCCGGCCCTTCCCGGATCGTCGAGGTCCGATTTCCCGCCGATCTGCCAGGAGGGCCGGATGTCGCGGCCTCGGCCGGCAGCGAACCAAGCCGCTACAGTCCCGCGATTCACGTGAACCAGGAGGGTTACGCGCCGACGCTGCCGAAGAAGGCAATGATCGGCTATTATCTCGGCGACGCAGGGGAGATGGAAATTCCGGCTTCGCCGGGCTTCGCCCTGATCGATGCCCGGACCGGCGATCCAGTCTACCGGGGAAGCCTCGCCCTGCGCCGCGATGCCGGTTACCAAACGAGACCGACTCCGTACCAACGGGTGCTCGTGGCTGACTTCAGCGATTTCACGGCGCCCGGGGAGTACCGGTTGCAGGTGCCCGGGCTCGGCGCCTCCGCGCCGTTTCTTGTGAACGACGGCATAGCGATGGGTTTTGCGCGCACATACGCCCTCGGCCTTTACCACCAGCGCTGCGGCGCCGCCAACGAACTGCCCTTCACCCGCTTCGTCCACGATGCGTGCCATTCCGCCCCGGCACAGGTCCCCGTGCAGTCGGATCACAGGTTTGACTTCACGTGGGCGACGATCGCCGGATACGGAGGCGTTCCCGGAGCGGACCACCCTCCGCAGATCGCGCCGCCGCTCACGAGCGAGGCCAGCCAGCTGTACCCCTTCGTCAACCGGGGGCCCGTCGACGTTTCCGGAGGCCACCATGACGCCGGCGATTACGGCAAATACACGATCAACAGCGCCGAATTGATCCATTACCTCATATTCTCGGTGGACTCGATCCCGGGCATTGCGCAGCTCGACAACCTCGGCCTGCCCGAGAGCGGAGACGGGATCAGCGATGTCCTCCAGGAGGCCAAGCGGGAGGCCGACTACATCGCCAAACTCCAGGATGCCGACGGGGGGTTCTATTTTCTGGTCTACCCCGAAAACCGCGAATACGAGTCGAATGTCACGCCGGACCATGGCGATCCGCAGGTGGTCTGGCCGAAGAACACCGCGGCCACCGCCGCCGCGGTCGCGGCGCTGGCGCAGTGCTCCTCCTCGCCCCTGTTCAGGCGGCAATATCCCGGCGCTGTGGCGGGATACCTGAGGCAGGCGCGGATCGGCTGGGCGTTCCTCATGCGCGCGATCGCCAAATACGGCAAGGACGGGGCCTACCAGAAGATCACATTCTACGGCGACCATTACACGCACGACGACGAGCTCGCCTGGGCGGCGTGCGAGCTCTTCCTTGCCACCGGCGATCCGCAATACCGGCAAAGGCTCCTCGCCTGGTTTCCGAACCCCGCCGACCCGGCGACCTTCCGATGGGGCTGGTGGCGCATGTCCGAGTCCTGGGGCAACGCAATCCGCAGCTACGCTTTTGCGGCCCGCAGCGGCCGCCAGCCCGCGAGCGCGCTGGATGCCGCCTATCTCGCCCTCTGCGAGGGCCAGGTCGTCGCCGCGGGCGACGATGCGCTCGATTGGTCGGAGAAAAACGCCTATGCCACCCCGTTTCCGTCGGCGACCAAGGCGGTGCGCGGCGCGGGATGGTATTTTTCCCTCGACCAGGCCTCCGACATGGCGGTCGCCTATCAGATTGAGCCAAAGGCCGCCTATATCGACGCCTTGGTCGGCGCGATGAACTACGAGGGCGGCTGCAACCCGGTCAACACCGCCTTCCTCAGCGGCCTGGGCCGCAGACGCCAGCGCGAGGTCGTCGACCAATACGCCCAGAACAGCCGCCGCGCGCTTCCGCCCTCGGGCATTCCCATCGGCAATATCCAGGCCTCGTTCCAATACCTGCCGAACTACGGCTCCGAGCTGCGCGATGCGACGTACCCAGACGACAACGCGGGCACGGGACCGTTTCCATTCTACGACCGCTGGAGCGACGCTTACAACGTGACGACCGAGTTTATCGCCGTGAACCAGGCGCGCAGCCTTCTCGCCTGCGGCTTTCTCGCCGCCCGGACGCCGGGCGTCTCCGGGGCGTGGACTTCGGCCGCCGCCCGGATCGACGTACCCGCGGCGGTTTCGCCGATCGGGGCGCCAATCACCCTCGGCGTGACCGTGCCGGGCCGGGACCTGGCCGGCGCCCGCATCGTGTGGGAAGCCCGCGGCCAGGAGCCGGCGTTTGGTCCCACGTACACCATTGTCCCAAGGGACAACGGCGCCCAATGGGTCGAGGTCGAAGCCGAGTGGCCCGATGGCCGCCGCTCATTCGGGGCGAGTTCATTCAAGGCCAACAGCCCCCTCGTCAACTGGGTGTCGGGCGCCGTGCCCTCCGGCGGGACGGCCGGCTCGAGCGGCGGCGACGGCTGGACCTGGTCCTTCGACCATCCCGCGCCTCCGTCCTCCGATGCCACGCACCAGTCGAATGCGGCGGCCGGCCTTCACGAACACGGGTTCACCGGAGCCACGGCGACGCTCGCCGTCGGCGCCGGCGATACGCTCTTCGCATGGGTCCGCCTCGATCCCGCCAATCCGCCGACGGAAATCATGCTGACCTGGAGCTCCGGTTCATCCCGGGAACACCGCGCCTATTGGGGCGCCAACACGATAACCTACGGCAAGAGCGGATCGTCCGGACGCCACCCCGCGGGACCGATGCCGCCCGCGGGCCGGTGGGTCCGGCTGGAGGTTCCCGCCGGCGCCGTCGATCTCGCGGGCGCCACGGTCGACGGCATGTATTTCTGCCTGGTGGACGGCTGCGCCTCTTGGGGCGCGGCCGGCCTGGCGGGCGCAGGAACCCGTTAGGCCAACACCCCATATCCGCCATCGTCCGCCTGCGGTAGTATGACGCATGGTAGCCATCCGCCACTCCGGCCCCGCCAAACCGGCGCGCCGCGCCATCGACCAAGCCGATCGCACCGCGGCCTCCGGCCAGGAGGCGCTGCACGATGCCGCGCTGGTGAATCGCTTCAGGGGCGGGGACGAGGGCGCCTTCGACGAGATCATCGCGCGTTATCGGGAGAGGATGTTCGCCGTCGCGTTTTCCGTAGTGCGAAACAGGGCTGACGCCGAGGAGATCGCCCAGGACACCTTCATCCGCGCCTACCGCGGGCTGGACCGTTTTCGCGGCGACTCCGCCCTGTCCACCTGGCTGCACCAGATCGCCCTCAATCTTTCTCGCAACCGCTACTGGTATGTCTTCCGCCGGCGCCAGCACGCGACCCGCTCGTTCGACTGCGCATTCAGCGACGACAACCCCGCCACCTTCGCAAGCCTTGTCGCAAGCAACGCCCCAAATCCCGCCCAGGAGGCCGAAACCGGCGAGATTTCGGAACTGGTTTCCGCGTGCATGGAGCGGCTCGGCCCCAATCGCCGCGAGGCCCTCACCCAGCGCGGTGTCCTTGACTGCTCGTACAATGAAATCGCCCTGAGGCTCGGCGTCAGCATCGGCACGGTGAAAAGCCGCATCGCCCGGGCCCGGAAGACACTCCGCTCCCAGATCGCCAAGGCCTGCCCTGATTTCGCGGCCGATTCGCCGCCCGGCGAATGGCTCCATCCCGCTTGGTCCTCCAACCGCCTGGAGACCGTCCATTGGCCGGTCGGGAGCCGGTCGCTCCAGGCTGCCCGGGGGGCCGATTAGGGTGTACACCCCCCGAACCACAACTCTCCGCGAATGACTATAAAAGGGCGCTTTGGCGCCCCCTTTCCGCCTTTCCGCCACCCAAGCTCATTCCGCCAATGCGATTGCTATTTGTTCATGATCGGATCGGTGCCCTCGGCGGAGCCGAGGCGAACGTCCTCGTGACGGCGGAAGAGCTTCGATCGCGCGGGCACTCCGTGGGTCTCGTGCACGGGCCCGGCGCAAATCGCGGCGAAGGCGGATGGCAGGAAGTCTTCCAGAGCCGTTTCCCGGCGACGGCGGTTGACGGCGCCGCGGTACTCGGGCGGGCGCTCGCGCAGTTCCGGCCCGACGTCGTCTTCGTGCACAAGTTTTCCGATCCGGCCGCGCTTCAATTCCTGCTGTCCTGCGGCCTGCCGGTCGTGCGCATGGTCCACGACCACGAGCTGTATTGCATGCGCGGCTACAAGTACAATTATTTCACCCGCCGAATCTGCCTTCGGGCCGCCTCCGCCTACTGCGTATTTCCGTGCGGAGCCTCCGTGGCCCGCGGCACGGGTTCCGGCTTTCCGATCCGCTGGATCAGCTACCGCGCGAAGCGCCGGGAGATCGGGCTGAACAAGGGCCTGCACCGCCTGATAGTCGCCTCCGGCTACATGCGGGATGAGCTGCTGCGGAACGGTTTTGCGGCCGATCGGATCGAGATTCATCCGCCTGTTCCGCGTCCGGCCCGGACCGAGGGCGTTCCCACGTTCAGCGACAGGAATCTCATCGTCTACGCCGGCCAGATCATTCGCGGCAAAGGCGTCGACGTCCTGCTCGAGTCGCTCGCCCGGGTGACGGCGCCCTTCGAATGCGTCATCCTCGGGGACGGGAGCCAGCGGGCGGAATGCGAGCGGCTGAGCGCGCGCCTCGGGCTGCAGGGCCGCGTGCGATTCGCGGGCTTTGTGGCGCAGTCCCGGGTCGCCGAAGCCTATGGCGACGCCTCCCTGGCCGTGATGAGCTCCCTTTGGCCCGAACCCTTCGGAGCCACCGGCCTCGAGGCAATGCGGTGCGGGCTGCCGGTCGTGGCCTTTGACGCCGGCGGAATCAGCGAATGGCTCCTCGACGGGGTTAACGGCTTCCTGGTGCCGTGGATGGACCGGACTGCTTTTGCCGCGCGGGTGGATTTGCTGCTCGGCGACAAGACGCTCGCCCGCCGCCTGGGCGCGAACGGTCGCGCACTCGCCAACGAGCGCTTCAGTTTCGCCTCCTACATCGACGGGCTCGAAGGACTTTTCACCCGCGCCGCAGAGGCGCAACACCCGGCCGACCGCGCCCAACTTCAGGAGGCAACCGCATGAGCGCCGATCATCCCATCCCCATCAGCCCCCGTTTGCTTGGGCACTTCTCGACGTTCCAGAGCCCGCTCGGGCTGCGGCGGCTCAAGACGCGCTTCACCCTGCGCCGCCTCGCCTGGCGGTGGTTTGTGGAGAGCGCGGACGTTTTGAAGCGCGGCACGGACGTGGTCGGCAGCCTGGCCGCGCTGGTCGCCCTGAGCCCGCTGCTGATACCGATCGCCGTGCTCATCCGGCTTGACGGCGGCCCGGTGCTCTTCGCGCAGACCCGCGTCGGCCGATTCGGCCGCCCGTTCAAGATGTTCAAGTTCCGCTCCATGCGGCCGGATGCCGAACAGAATCTGGCCGCGCTGCTCGCGGTCAACGAGCACACGGCCGGCGTCACCTTCAAGATCAAGGACGATCCGCGCGTCACTCGCACGGGCCGGTGGCTGAGGCGCTTCTCGCTGGATGAGCTCCCGCAGTTCTGCAATGTGCTCATCGGCAATATGTCGCTCGTCGGGCCGCGCCCGCCCGTGCCACGGGAGGTCGCGCTCTACTCCCTCGCCGACCGCCGCCGCCTGCTCGTGAAGCCTGGCATCACGTGCACCTGGCAGGTCAGCGGCCGGGCGGAGATCGACTTCCCCGGCCAGGTGCGGCTGGATGTGAGCTACATCGAGAGCCAGAGCCTCCTGCAGGACATGCAAATTCTCGCCCGGACTCCGCGGGCCATAGTGAACGGATCCGGCGCCTACTGATGAAAACGCTGCTCATCTGCCCTTCGATGCGGCCGGCCGTGCCTCAGCTGGCGGAAACCGGTCCGCTCGCCATCGCTCCGATCTTCGGGGGGTGCGTCGTCGGCAATTGGGTGGAGCACGTGGCCAGCCTCGGCGCGAGTCGCGTCCAGGTCGTCGTTCAGGACCGCCCGGAGCGCGTGCAGGAGGCGCTCGGCGACGGGGGCCAATGGGGAGTGCAGCTCGAGGTGCTCGCCGTCGGCACCGAGCCGACGCCCGGCGAGGCCGGAGCCCGCCATCGGCCGGCCGGTGAACCGGGGTGGCTTCCCGAGCCATTCGGCATCGTGCTCATGGACCATCTGCCGGGCAACCCGAGGCTTCCGCTGTTTGAGAGCTATGCGAGCTGGTTCGCGGCCCTGCTCGCCTGGATGCCGCGCGCCGTCACGCCCGCGCGGGTCCGCGTGAGCGAGATCCGCCCCGGCGTCTGGGTCGGATCCCGGGCCCATGTTTCGCCCAAGGCCCGATTGATCGCGCCCTGCTGGGTCGGCGACCAGTCCTTTGTCGAGCCCGGCGCGATCATCGGCCCGGATGCGATCATCGAGGATCGGTGCGTCATCGAGGCCGATGCCCGCGTCGCCCACAGCTGGGTGGGGCCCGACACCTTCGTGGGTCCCCTGACGTCGGTTGCCTCCTCGCTGGCCTGGGGCAGCGGCCTTTCCAACTGGGTTTCGGACTCCTCGCTGAGGGTGCCCGATCCCTTCCTCCTGTGCTCCCTGTCGACCCCGATCGGACTGCCGGATCCCGCGGTCAAGGTGCCGGCGCGAAGGGTCGCTTCGCCGCTGCGCAGGATCGCAGCGTGGCCCGCGCAGGAATCGAATCCCCGGGGCTGGGCCTCGGATCAACTTCCATGAAAATAGAAAATCAGGGCAAATGCCTGAGCATCTCCGAAATCTCGGAGTTGACCGCTGTGAATTCGGCCAATTTCCGGGACGAGGTGCGCGCCGTGCTGCCCAATTCGCCGTCGGTCATTGAGATCGACCTTTCCCAAACCCGCTTTGTCGACAGCAGCGGACTCGGCGCCCTGTTTGCGCTGTACCGCGCCACCGCCCAATGCCAGGGCGTTGTCCTGCGGCTGCTCAACCCGCGGCCGGAGATCCAGCAATTGCTCGAGCTCACCCAAATGCAGCAGCTTTTTGAGATCGTCCAGCGCTGACCCCATGGCCGCCGCTCCGCCCCAGCCGGCGCCGTCCTCCGCCCTGCGCCTGCCCTTCTCCCCCGATCCGCAGTCCGTCCGGACTGCGGCGGAGGCGGTCCGCAAGTTTCTGGCCGAACAGGGCGTCGGTGAAAAGGAGCTCTTCTCCTTTGAACTCTGCATCGCCGAGGCCGGGAATAACGCGATCGCGTACGCCGAGGGCCCCGCCCGGGCGCTGATGCCCGTCGCCGAGGCGCTCTTCACGCCCGATCAGATCGAACTGCGGATGACCGACCATACGCCCGGCTTTGTGCTGCCGGAACGCATCGTCCTGCCGCCGCCGCTGAAAGACCGCGGCCGCGGGCTCTTCCTCATCAAATCGGTGATGGACGAGGTGCGCTATATCCGCGGCGCGACGGAGAACATCCTGATCATGCGCAAGCGCAGGCGGGCCATCCAGCCGCCCGCCGAGGAGCGGGAGCCCGGCAGGCCCGGCGCCCTTTCCCTGGAGGAGAGCCAGCGCCAGCTGTCCGAGTCAAAGAGCGCCCGGGCGAGCATGGCGGGCGAGCTCCTGTTTCGTTCCGACACGCTCTCCGCCATTTTCCGCTGCTGCGCCGAACTCGGGCGCAGCGACGCCCTGGCCGAGGACTTTGGAAAGCGCCTTCTGGTCGATCTTTTTCATCTTACGACGGCGGACTGGTGCGTCCTTCGCCTGCTTTCAGCCGACGGCCGGCAGCTCGTTGTCGCGGCCGCCTCCGAGTCCGAACTGGTTGCGGAAGCCATCAACCTTCCGCCCCCCGGCGAGGCGCCCCGCGGCATCGAGGCCGCCGTGGCGGCGAGCCAAACCGCGGCGAGATTCGACCTGAGGGAAGGACGGGACCGCTCCGAACCGCTGCGCGCCGTCGGACCCGGGGCCACCGGACTTGTCTGCCCCCTGGTGTTTGGCGGCGCCTTGGTCGGCACAATCGCGGTCGGCCGGCGCGGCGGGGACTTCCCCCTCGGAAAACTCCAGGAGGAGGTGGTGCGCATCTTCGCCGAGTTTCTGGCAATCCAGAATGTCAACCTCCGCCACCACAGGGACGAGGTGCGGCGCCACGTGTTCGCGCGCGAGCTCGAGATCGCGCAGGAAATCCAGCATCTGCTGCTGCCGCGCACGCTGCCGCAGCTGGAGAGTTTCGGCCTGGCGGGCGGCTGGCACAGCGCCCGCGAGGTCGGCGGCGACTTCTACGATGCCCTTGCGGTCGACGTCCAATCGCTCGTCCTGATGGTCGCAGACGTGATGGGAAAGGGCGTGCCCGCGGCGCTGTTCGCCGCGACCATGCGGGGGATGCTGCGCGGCCTTGCCGCGCGCACCACCGATCCGGCCAAGATCCTCAGCGGCCTGAACAGCCTCCTTTATGCCGAGCTTTCCGCCGTCAACATGTTCATCACGGCCCAGGTCGTGCACGTCGATCTGCGGACCCGCCAGATCACGGCCGCGAGCGCCGGACATTGTCCGCTGCTCTACGTGCCCTCCGGCCAGCGCACGGTTCTGGCCCTGCCGACGAAGGGGATTCCGATCGGCGTCCTGCCGGACACCGTTTACAGCCCCGCCACCGCCGTTCTGGGCGAACCCGCCACGCTGCTGTTGTACACCGATGGCCTCACGGACACCCGAAACCCGGCGGGAAAGCTTTTTGGCCAGCGTCACTTGACGAAGTGGCTGGGCGCCAACGCATTCGCCGGCCACAGCGCCGGCGGGTTGCGCGACCGGCTGGCCCTTGAGCTAAACCGTTTCCGCGGCGCCGCGGAGATGACCGACGACCAGGCCTTCCTCGTGCTGACCGAGGCCCGCATGAACCCGGATGGCGCGCCGGACTTCGACACACAGCGCGATCCCGCCCTTCAGGACTCCGCCTTTGTCCGCATAAACGGGTAGTTTCAACCGTTCATGAAGCCTTTCCTCGCCCTGTTCGTGTTCGTCGACGCCTGCGGCTGGGAAATCATAAAGGACCGCCCGTTCGCCCGAAGCCTGGCTCCCGAGCGCCGCAAACTCCGTTCGGTCTTCGGTTACAGCTCCGCCTGCATCCCTTCGATTCTTTCAGGACGCTGGCCGGTCAGTCACCGCAACTGGTGCTACTTCGTCTACGATCCGCCCCGCTCGCCGTTTCGCAGCCTCCGGCACCTCCGCTGGCTGCCGCGCGCCCTGACCGGCAGGCGCTTTTTCCGGCACCGGCTCTCCCGAGCGCTCAAGGTTCACCTGAAATTCCGCGGTTATTTCGATCTGTACAACATTCCGTTCAAATACATCTCGCTGTTCGACTTTTCGGAAAAGAAGAACCCGCTGCAGCCCTCCGGATTGAACAGCGGGCCGAACATCTTCGACCACCTTCAGGACAGCGGCATCCCCTACCACGTGAGCGATCCAACGCTTGGCGAGCGGCAGAACCTCGACCGCCTGCTTGCCGACATCGGCCGCGAGCGGATCGATTTTGCGTTTCTTTACTGGCCCGATCTGGACGGCGTCCTCCATCGCGTGGGCAATGCCTCGCCCGAGGTCCCCGCGAAACTCGATTCCTACGAACCCTGGCTCGCCGAGCTCATGGCTCGCGCGCGCGAACACTACGGGGAGGTGCGGCTGACGATCTTCAGCGACCACGGAATGGCGAATTGCGACCGCCTCCTCGACCTGCGCGCCCGGATCGATCCGCTCGGGCTGCGCATGGGCGGGGACTACGCCGTGGTCTACGACTCAACCATGGCCAGGTTCTGGTTCTTCAACGACCGCGCGCGCCGGCTCGTCATGGAGGTCCTGCATGGGGTCACCGAGGGGCGCATCATGCCCGATGCGGAGCTCGCCGAGCTCGGCACGCTGTTTCCCGACCGCTATTTCGGCGAGCTCATATTTCTCGCCGACGAGGGCGTCCTGATCGTGCCGAGCCACATGGGCGAACGCCCCATCCGCGCGATGCACGGTTATCATCCCGACGCTCCGCACAGCTATGCGAGCCTGCTCACAAACTATTCGCCCGTGCCGTCCCGGATCACCGCGATCCCGCACATCTACGAGCTCATGGCCGGGCAGGCCGAACACGCCTTCCGGGTCAATCATGCGTCCGCGCCGCCGGCGACATCGTTGAACGAGACCACCCGGATGTCCGGCCGGCTTGAAAGCCAGGCGGCCACCTCGTGCAGCACGGCGATGAACTCCTCGTCGGGCGATCCGCCGCGGTAGTACTCCCACCAATGGGTGACAAGCACCGTCAGAGCACGGCTCTCGACGGTGCGCCGGACTGAATCGAGAATGCCGCCATACGGCTTGTGAAAGGAAAGGAGGCAGCCCGGATGGCTGAGCAGCCTCGTCCGGCCCGCCCTCCAATGCGGCCGCCGCAGCAGTTTCTTCAACCCATACGCCGGCCACCAGCGCAGCGGTATGCGGCCGGCTTCAAACCAGCCCGTGGAAATCACCCTGAAGCGCGCGGCCACCTCGAGCATTGCCGCGCGGGACAGCCGGTCATAGGGCGCCACGAATGCCGCAGGCCTCGCGAAACCCGCCTCGCGCAGGCACTCCGCGCCGCGATCGAGCCGCCGCGCCAGCTCCCCGCGGTCGGAGCCGCCAAATTCGAAATAGTCGTGGTGACAACCGTGCTGCACGAGGCGGTAGCCCGGCTCTGCCTGAAGGTAGTCCGCCAGTTCCCGGTTGCCGCCGATCGGCGCCAGCGGGCCCGCGGGGACCAGGCCCGAGGTCAGAAACCCCTCAAGCCGGCCGTCTGGCGTGCGCACATCCGTGCGCACCTCGGGTATCACGGCCAGGTTGACCGGAAACCCGCGGTCCAGGAACGGGCGATACAGCCGCTCGAGGCAGGCGCCCGGCGTCGATGCGCAGGTGTCATCGTCGCGCAGGATTACGGTGTGCATTTTTTTCCTCGATGAGGCCTTCGTAGATTTGTCTCATCCGGCCCGCCAGCTGCGCGGAATCGAATTCAGCCGCGACCCTGGCAAAGCCGGCCGCTCCCCATTGCAGGCGCATGTCGGGCTGCGTCAAGACCCGGTCGACGGCCGCGTGAAATGACGCCGGCCGGTCCAGGTCAAACAGGAACCCATTCACGCCGTCCTGCACGAGGGCGGTGGCGCCCGAGGTGCGGCTTGAGATCACCGGCGTCTTGGCCGCCCAGCCCTCCAGGATGACCAGCCCGAACGTCTCGGAAATCGACGGCAGGACCACGGCCTGCGCCTCCTGGAAGAGTCCGATCAGGCGGGCGTCGCCCGGCGGCAGCTTGCCCGCCATCAGCACGTGCCCGCGCAGGCCCTCGCGCGCGATGCGGGCCTGCAGCGCCGCGCCGTATTCCGGGTCGGTGCAGGCGCCGACCAGCGCCAGCAGGAGCCGCGGATGCCTTCGCGTAAGTTCCGCGGCCTGCGCCACTACCCAGTCCTGGTTCTTTGTCGGATCGATCCTTCCCGGCAGGAGCAGCACGGACCGCCCCATCACCACCGGGAACGCCTCCCGCGCCGCGGCGCGCTGGTCCCGCGCGAAGAGCGCCAGGGGAACGCCGTGCGGCTGGATGAAAACCCGCAGACCGGGATGGCGCTCGCGAACCAGCTCCGCCTCGCGCGGGTTGCATGTGACGACCGCATCGGCATCCCCGATGAGTTGCCTTGCGCGGAGCAGCAGGCCGAGCGGCCGGCCCCAGTCCCATCCGCCGGCGGCCGACTGGCCAAGCCTCCGGCGCACCAGGGCGGGCAGATCGTAGGCTCCGCCGTGTATGCTCAGCACAAAGGGCAGCCGGCGGCTCCGCGCCGCCACGCGCCCGATGGCGCCCAGCCGCCCGAGGGCGTGCGAATGAATGACGCCAATGCCCGGCTCTCGCCAAAGCGACGCCAGCAGGTCGAACGACAGCAGATTTCCGCCCACGGCGATCATTTGCCGTTTCTGGCCGGCCGGCATGCCCAACACCGAAACGAAGGCGCGAAACCTCCGCACGACGCAGCCGGCCGCCGCCAGGGGATCCTTCTCCGTCGCCGCCCGCAAAAGCCTCGGCGCGTAAATGACCGACTCGACGCCCTGTCCGGCGAATCCCGCGGCCAGCCGCTCAAGGGATGTCTCGATGCCGCCCCATTCCAAGGGGTCGTATTTGCGCAGGATGTGGGCCACGCGCATCGCGCTACACCCCTTCCGCGATGAGGGGCTCGCAGTCCGCGGCCGCCCCGTCCCCGGGCGCGGCTCCTTCGTTCCGTATCCGCCGCCGGGCCGCCGTCAGGCTCGCGAGCGCGCCCATCATGATGCAGAACGTAAGAAATATCGGCGTCTGCCGGTAGACCCACTCGGTCAGGCTCTGGCCGAAGATGCCGCAGATGCCGAAGAACAGGCCGACGCCCATCACCCGCATGGGCTCGGTGCGCGGCAGGGGGAGGAATGCGGCCCCCATCCCAAACCAGCGCAGCCAGAGCAGTCCGAAGAGGACGAGTCCGGGCACGCCGAGTTCGCCCAGCGTCAGCGCCGCGAGGTTGTGCGCCGGCGCCGCCAGGTACGAATCGGCGTAAAGCACGTCGTCGCCGGTGCCATACGTCGACACCAGATAGTCGTAATCCACAAACCGGAAGCCGATGCGCGCCCCGTAGGTGCGGCTCACTTGATACGACCAGTTGTTCAGGCCCACGCCGAAAAAATGATCGGCCGCTATCATTCCGGCCAGGCGCAGGTAAATGCCGCGGCCGTCGACTGTCGGATCGAGGTATTCCTCCTCGATCGTCGCCTCGGCATAGCGCCGCGCGACCTGGGTCCAGGAGCCGGCCACCAGGGCCGCGATGCCGATGACGAGAACCGCCCTAAACGCCATTTGGCGCACGCCCAGGCGCCAGGAAGCGCACGCGAGTCCCGCGCCAAGGACCACCGCGGCGAAGACTGGAATGCCCGCGCGCGAGACGGTCATGAACAGCCCAATCGCGCCCAACGCTGAGGCCGCCGCGCAAAACCACCGCAGCGCACGCGACCATCCCGCAAAGGCGGCGGCGACAAGCGGCGGAACCGTGAGGCAAAGGTACATCGAAAGGCTGTTCGCGTGATCCAGGGTGCCGGCAACCCGGTCGAGGTTTGTCAGGAAGCGCTGTTTCACCGCCCACAGTCCCTCGAATCCGACAGCGCAGCCCAGCGCGACCAGCAGCAGGGTCCACTCGCGCCTTCCCCGAACGTAGGCCGCCGCCGCAAGAAAAACGACGATTCCGCCTGTCATCCTGGAAAGTTCGAAGACCCCGAACATCCTCGGCTCCGACGCAACGACGGATCCGGCGGCGTAGGCCGTGTAGGCCAGAATCAGCCCAAGGCTCGCGGGCCAGAACCAGCGCCGCTTTTCCCCCCGCCGGCCGATCCAGCAGCCGAGGAGCAGGCTGAATGCGAGAATCTCGAGGAGCGTGACCTGCACGCCGCGCGTCGTGCCCCTGTACCACGCCTGGCTGAAGAAGTTCACGTCCATCCGTTCCGAAAACACCGCCAGGCTCACCATGAGGAAAAAAAGAATGTCCCGGACCCGCTGGAACCACGTCGCCGCCACGGCTCCGGCCACCGCAAGAAGCGGGATCAGCGCCAGGGCGACCGCATGCGCTGGCTTCATCCTGGCTCCCCGACTCGAATGGCCTGGCGCGCCGCCTTCGGCCAGTAGGTTGAAACGCCGCCGCGAAGAAACCGCGCGGCCTGCCAGCACGCAACCAGGGTGACCGCGAATCCCGCCGCGGCCGCCGGCAGGTGCGTCAGCCGGCGCATGCCGCGCAGGTGCGCCAGGCGCCGCCAGCGGAATCCCAGGATGCCCGGGAAGAGCCGCCAGAAGCGGCGCGTCCCTACGACGTGCGCGTCGATCCGTTTCTTCAGCCAGTCGGGATCCCGCTCCTCCAGGCGCCGCAGGGTTTCGGCGAGACGGGCGCGGTCCGGCTCGGGCAGGGTGCGCAGGTACTCGACGATCACGTGGACGGTCGCCTGCCCGATCATCTGGCGTTTCTGGTTGTTCAGCACATCGCGCAGGGACAGGTAGGGCTGGTAGAGGTGCGTCGCCGCGCGCACAGAGACCACCCTTCCCTGATCGACCGGCGCGCGGAAGAAATCGCTGCAGATCGCGGCCTTGAAGAAGCCGTCGTCATTGGCGAGGACATCGCGCGGGAGGTAAAGATTGCGCGCGATTTCCGCGCGCATGCAGTAGAGCATTCCATTCATCCGGCCCGGGATCGCATCGGTCATTTCCGAGGTCGCCAGGGAGACCCGCTCGCGAATCGAAGGTCTCGCCTTGCCGGCAATGCTTTTGACGGGCCAGTCCGAGGCGCAGCCGAGGCGCGGATTCCGCTCCAGTTCGTTCAGGACCAGTTGCAGCGTGTCGGCCCGGTTGAAGATGATGTCCGCGTCCATTATGCAGATGAACCGGGCTTCGCGGGCGGAAAGCTCGTGGACGAACCGGTTCCAGGCATTGTTCCGGCCGCGAGCCGCTATGTCCTCCACCCGCGCGCGGGGCCTGCCCTGCGCGGGAGTGCTGCGTTCCATCTCCGCGAAAATCTCCGCCGCGACCGCCGCAGTCCGGTCGCTGCAGCCGTTGGCCAGGCAGACGATCTCGCAGCCCTCATTGCGAGAGGCCAGATGGGCGAACAGGGTCTGGCCGAAGAGCGAGGCCAGCATGGGAACGATCGACGCTTCCTCGTTCCAGGCCATGATACCGATCGAAAAGGTGATCGGAGGATCGGTCTTTGGATGGGTCATGCTTCCGTCATCTGGCGGTTTGATGTCTCACAAATACCCATTCATTTCCGACCTCCGGACAAGCCGGACGGACGGTAGGTGTTCACCCACCCGCCCCCAGCCGGGAGGAGGGTCATCACCCCATTTTTCGGGCAATCGTCCCGAGCTAGAATGGGAAGGCATGCCCGATCCGCCCGTCAGCATCATTCTTCGCTCGTTCAACGAAGCCTGGGCGCTGCGCGACACGCTCGCGGCCCTGACTGCGCAAGACTATCGCAACTGGGAGCTCATTGGATTCGACTCCGGTTCCTCGGATGGTTCGGTCAGCCTTCTTCAGGCCGCGAAGCCCCGGTGCCTCGTCCAGCTTTTGCCGCACGAGTATCGGCCGGGCCGGGTCCTGAACCAGGCCATGGAACTCGCCCGCACGGATCGGGTTGTCTTCCTGAACGCCGACGCCACGCCCCAGGGTCCGAACTGGCTGGGGCCGCTCGTGGAGGCGCTCGGCGAGCCGGGGGTGGCGGCGGTCTTCGGCCGGCAGATCCCGCGGCCCGATTGCCAGGCGGCCTTCGCCCGCGACTATGACCGTTGCTTCGGCGCGAACCGCGAATCGGTCCGATGGGATCATTTCTTCAGCATGGTCAGCAGCGGATTGCGACGCGGCCCATGGGCCCGCCGCGGATTTCGCGAGACCCTGCAGTATTCCGAGGACGACGAATACACCCGCTGGTGCCGCGCGGCGGGCTATCTCATCCGTTACTGTCCGGATTCGGTCGTGATGCACTCGCACAACTACACGCCCCGGCAGGCCTACAAGCGCAGCTTCGGCGAAGCGTGGGCTCTCGCCGCCACGGCGCAGGGCGCCTCAAAGGAATGCAACGCGCCCCGGTCGCCATTTCCAGGCTGGCTGCGCGATGCCGCGGCCGACCTGCGCTTCTGCGGGCGGACGGGCCGCCTCGGCCAGTGGCCGCGCGCTCTGGCCACCCGGTGGCACCAGCGGCTCGGCCGCCTTCACGGGTTTCAGGCCGGCTGGCAAATGCACAGGGTCGACCGCGTGTTATGACGATCACCGATTCCGGCAGGATCGCGCAGAGCGCCGGGGCTGGCGAACGGCCCGCCCGGCCGCCGCGATTTACGCTCGACGGCGACGCCGCCCTGGAAGGCCACCTCGACCTGACCTGCGCCCGCGTGCTGAGCGGGATCCGCGGGCTCATTCCCTCCCAAAACCTCGAGGCGGTCATGCTCGGGGGCGGCTACGGTCGCGGCGAAGGCGGCGTGCTGCGCGGGTTGGATGGCGACCGCCCGTACAACGACCTGGAGTTCTACGTCGCGATCCGGGGCAACCGCCACTTCAACGAATTCCGTTTCCACCGGCGGCTGGACGTCCTGGGTGAGATCCTCTCCCACCTCGCCGACGTGGAGATCGAGTTCAAGATCACCTCCCTTGCGGAATTGGCGGCCCGGCCGATCAGCATGTTCTCCTACGACCTGATCGCCGGCCATCGCCGCCTCTGGGGCTCGCAGGCCGCCGGACTGTTGCCCGGCTGCGACCATCACGGCCGCGCCGGGGAAATTCCGCCGGCCGAGGCGGCCCGTTTGCTCATGAACCGCTGCTCGGGCCTCCTGTTCGCCCGCGTCGAACTCGGGCGGGAGCCGTTCACTCCGGCTGCCGCCGACTTCGTCCGCCGCAATATTGCGAAGGTCCAGCTGGCGTGCGGCGACGCAGTGCTCGCGGCGGCCGGCCGATATCACTGGAGCTGCCTCGAACGCCACCGGCGACTGGAGATCCTCGCCGCCTCCGAGCCGGCGCCATGGCTGGACGCGGTGCTCCGCCATCACGGCGCAGGTGTCGAGTTCAAGCTTCATCCCGCCCTGGACGGGCTCCCGCGCGGCGCCCTCATGGCCCTTCACAGCGAAGTCACCGCCCTCGCGCTGCAATGCTGGCTGTCCTTGGAAGGCCGCCGCCTCGGCCGCGCCTTTCCTTCCGCGCGCGCGTATGCCGACGATGCGGGCGACAAGTGCCCCGGGTCATCGCCTGTCACCAACCTTTTCCTCAACCTGCGCGCCGCCGGCCTCCGGCCGCGGGTCCACCCGAGTCCCTGGCGCAATCCCCGGGGGCGGATCTTCCGATCCATGACGCTCCTTTTGTGGGAGCCGTCGATATTCTCCGATCCGGGGCTGCGAAGCCGCCTTGAAACCGAGTTGAATGCCCGGGGGCATTCCGCAAGCGATTGGATCGCGGCCTATCGCGCCCTCTGGCGCCGTATCCGGTAGGAGTCGGGGTTGGGCCTTGCAAACCCGTCCTTTTTGAATCGAACCTGCGCTTCCGCTTCTCTATTGGTTCGGCAGGCGTCGACTTGCCGCAACGTGTCCGCGCGATGTTGCTCCGGCCGCGGCTGCGGCATGCGTCACCCGATCCCAATTCCATCGCAATCCCACCCATGCCATCAATCGCCAGGCGAGTTCTCCTCATATCGAACGCAGCGGCCTGGACGGCAGCCCTGCTGCTGTCCACCCGTTGCCCCATGGCCGCGGCGCCGGCTGGCGAGTTCACGCAATCCCTCGCGGGACAATGGCGGTTCTCCATGGACCGCACGGACATCGGCGCAAGGGAGCAATGGTTCAACCGGGACCTGTCGGAACGCATCGAGCTTCCCGGGATTCTCCAGGCCCAGGGATACGGCGACGAAATCAGCGTCGACACGCCCTGGGTGGCGGCGCTCCCGAGAGACATGCGCTGGTATCTCCTGCCGCAATACAAGGCTTACACCCAGCCGGGCAACGTGAAGGTTCCCTACCTTTCGCAGCCGCCCAGGCATTACCTGGGCGTCGCCTGGTATCAGCGGGACGTCGGGCTTCCCGAGTCGTGGCGGTCGAGGCGCGTCGTCCTGACCCTCGAACGCGCGCATTGGGAGACAACCGCCTACATCGACGGCAGGCAGGTCGGCTCGTGCCACAGCCTGGTCGCGCCGCACGCATTCGACCTTGGCGTCGTCGGGGCGGGAAGGCACCGGCTGAGCATCCGCGTCGACAACCGGATGATCCTGCCGTACCGGCCCGACGGGCACAGCGTATCCGACGCCGAGGGCGCCGCATGGAACGGCATCGTAGGGAGGATCGAGCTGACCGCGACCACCCCGGTATGGATCGAGGACGCGCAGGCCTACCCCGACGTGAAAGGGAAGAGGGTTCGGATCCGGCTTCAGGTCGGCAACTCGACCGGCGCGGCTGGATCGGGCACGGTCTCGGCAGGTGCCATCCGGGCGCAGGTGAATTGGGATGCCGCGGGAGGCAGGACCGTGATCGATGTGCCTTTGGGAGCGGATGCGAAGACTTGGAGCGAGTTTGCGCCCGTTCTTCAGCACCTGCGGGTTGCGCTGTCGGGAGGAGTTGCGGATGACGCGTGCGATCTGACGTTCGGCCTGCGCGAAATCAGGACCGACGGAAAACACCTGCTGCTGAACGGCACGGTGATGGATCTGCGGGCCACCCACGACGGGGGCGGCTTCCCGCTCACCGGCTATCCGGCGACCGACGTCGGCTCGTGGCGGCGCATTATCGGGATTTGCAAGGAGTGGGGATTCAATGGGATCCGGTTCCACTCCTGGTGCCCTCCGGAGGCGGCCTTCACCGCGGCGGACGAACTTGGCTTCTACCTGCAGCCCGAATGCGGAATGTGGAACGCATTCGACTCCGGCGGCAAGATGTACGAGGTCCTCGATGACGAGACCTCGCGGCTGCTGAAGGCGTACGGCAACCACCCTTCCTTCGTCATGCTCGCCGCATCCAACGAGGCGCACGGGGATTTTCAAAAACAGCTGCCGAACTGGGACCGGAAATGGCGGGCGGCCGACTCCCGTCACCTGTACGCTGACAGCAGCGGATTTGTCGTCATTCCCCCGGCGGGCCAGCCTTTCCCGTCGGACTATGTTGTCACTGCGGGTTACGGTCGAATCGGCCGCTCCCGCGGCCCCGGCGGATGGTTTGGCGCCGATTACGAGAAGGCCCTGCACGACGTCGACGTCCCGGTCATTTCCCACGAACTCGGCCAGTGGTGCGCCTACCCGGACTTCGGCATCATCCGGAAGTTCACGGGCTACCTGCGCCCCGGCAATTACGAGATCATGCGCGATTCGGCGGCCGCGCACGGGCTGCTGGAGCAGAACAGGCAGCTGGCCCTGGCATCAGGCCGGTTCCAGCTCGCCTGCTACAAGGAGGAGGTCGAGGCCAACCTGCGGACGCCAAGTTTCAGCGGCTTCGTCTTGCTCGACCTGCACGACTACCTGGGCCAGGGGGGCGCCCTCATCGGCATGCTCGACCCATTCTGGGAATCAAAAGGCTACGCCACGGCCGCCGAATTCCGCCGGTTCTGCAACACGACCGTGCCCCTGGCGCGCCTCGGCAAGAGGGTCTACACCACGGCTGAATCGCTGTCGGCCGATGTGGAAGTGGCGCATTTCGGCGCAACGCCGCTTTCGGCCGCCGTGCCCGAGTGGCGGATCGAGGACTCCACGGGCGCGGTCGTCGCCAAGGGCGGCTGGGCCGCCAGGGACATCCCCATCGGCAAGAACATCCCGCTCGGGAAGGTGGCGGCGGACCTGTCGGCCCTGCGCGCTCCGGGCGCGTACAGGCTTTTCGTCGGACTCCGCGGCACGGAAGTTGAAAACGACTGGAACTTCTGGGTCTATCCGGCGCGGATCGATGGTTCCACGCCCGGGGACGTGCTCATCACCCGCGACTGGCCCGAGGCTGAGGCGCGCCTGGCGGCGGGCGGAAAGGTCCTATTTCAGCCAAAGCCGCAAGATCTGGACCCGGATGATCCGTTGATTTCAACGGTTCCGATATTCTGGAACCGCCTGATGAATCCGAGCGGCGCCTGGATGCTGGGGCTTTTGTGCGATGCGAAGCATCCTGCGCTGGCCGGCTTCCCGACGGAAGCGGGCTGCGACTGGCAGTGGGTGGACCTGTTCCGCGACGTCCACGCGCTGAACATGGACACCCTTCCCCGGGAGATTCAGCCCATCGTGCAGCCCATCGACGACTGGAACCGGAACTGGAAGTTCGCCCTTCTGTATGAGTGCCGGGTCGGCACCGGCCGCCTGCTCGTCAGCAGCGTCGACCTGGGGAGCGGGCGGCCCGGAGCAGAATCGCTTCGGCATTCGCTTCTGGACTACATGGGCGGCAGCCGATTCCAGCCCGCCGCTGCGGTGTCACCGGGCGATCTGCGAAAGCAGTGGGCGAGCATGCGCGGACGCGGGGAGGCAGGGCCGCGCGCGGCGCAGCCCAACCAGCCCTCGGCGCCGGAAGTGGACGCGCCGCCCGGCGTGCAGTCACCGGCGGCGGGCCGATGACGATCGCCCGGAACGCGATCCCCGGCAAAGTCACCAGTGGCGCCCTCGATGATGTGGGACCGATTTTCTCCGCCGCATAATCTGGGGGTAATCCTCGGCTGCTAGCCTGACGGATGTCCGGACCGAGCGCAGTCGCGTGGCGGGGCGGACCAATACCCAAATCCTAAAATGCCCTCAAAACCGCGCTTGTTCTCCCGGCACCGCCTTTTTTCCGCCTTCGCGGCGTTTGGCCTTCTCCTCGTTGCCGCACCGGCCGCCATGGCCGACGGCCCCTATCGTTTTCTCAAGGAAATCCCGGTGGGCACCGACGGCGGCTGGGACTACCTGTCGGTCGACTCGGCCGCCCACCGGCTGTACGTGGCCCACGGCAACCAGGTCGTGGTGATCGACACTGCAACCGACACGGTGGTCGGCACAATCGCCGACACCCCAGGGGTCCACGGCCTCGCGGTGGCGCCGCAGCTCAACAAGGGCTTTGTCAGCGACGGCAGGGCCAACAAGGTCAGCATTGTTGATCTGGCGACCCTGAAGACGGTCGGCGAGGCGGCCACCGGCGCCAATCCCGACTGCATTCTTTACGAGCCGGGCCGCAATGAGGTCTATGCCTTCAATGGCCGCAGCCAGTCGGCGACCGTTATCGGCGCCGCCTCCGGGAAGGTGGTCGCCACGATTCCGCTCCCTGGAAAGCCGGAATTTGCCCAGGCGGATTCCGCTGCGGGCCGGGTCTATGACAATCTCGAGGACAAGAGCGCGGTCGTGGCGATCGACACCACGACCCACGCGGTCGTCGCCCAATGGCCGGTCGCACCCGGCGAGGGCCCGAGCGGCCTCGCCCTGGATGTCGCGCACCACCGGCTGTTTGTCGGCTGCGACAACGTCATGGTGGTCCTCGACAGCGCGACGGGAAAAGTCGTGGGCTCCGCCCCCGTGGGCGACGGGGTCGACGCCGCGGCCTTCGACTCCGGCACCGGGTTCGCCTTCACCTCCAACGGCGGCAGCGCCACCGTGACCGTGGTGCATGAGGACAGCCCGGATCAATTCACCGTGGTGCAAACGCTGCCCACCGAGAAGGGCGCGCGCACGATGCAGGTGGATCCTGCAACCCACAAGATCTACCTCGCCTCGGCAAAATACGAGGCCCCGGCGGCCGCGCCGGCGGGAGGCGGGCGCCCTCCCCGTCCGAAGATGATCCCCGGAAGCTTCAAGATTCTCGTCTACGGGCTGGCGCCGGGCGCCTAGTCCGCGCACGCTGCCTTCCGACCCAGGCGGCGCCCATCGTGAGGGCGCCCCTGGGTCCCGTCTCATGCGCATTTTGGTCGTCGAGGATTCCCTCCGGTTGCAGCGCAGTTTGGGCACCGCCCTGCGCAAGTCCGGCTACGCCGTCGACCTGGCTGGCGACGGCGAGGAGGGCCTTTGGCAGGCCGAGTCGCACCAGTATGACGTCATCGTCCTCGATATCATGCTGCCCAAGCTCGATGGACTGGCGGTGCTCGAGCGCCTGCGCCGGCGCGGGTCCAAGGTCCACGTCCTCGTGCTGACCGCGCGAGACGCCATATCCGACCGCGTCCAGGGATTGCAGGCCGGAGCGGACGACTACCTGGTCAAGCCGTTCGCCCTGGAAGAGTTCCTCGCCCGTGTGCAGGCGCTATGCCGCCGGGCCTACGGCACCAAGCAGAATATCCTCGTGGCCGGCGACCTTGAGGTCGACATCCTCGGACGCACCGTCCGGCGCGCCGGACAGCCGGTCGAACTCACCGCCCGCGAATACCTGCTCCTGGAGTACCTGGCCTGCCGCCGCGGCCAGGTGGTCTCGCGCGGGGAAATCGAGGATCATATCTACGACGGGCAGGTGGACCCGATGAGCAACGTCGTCGATTCGGCGATCTGCAGCCTCCGCAAGAAACTGAACGGGGCCAGCGCGGCGTCGCTGATCCACACGCGCCGGGGCCTGGGCTACGTCCTGGAGGATGCCGCGGGAACCCCGCCCCCGGGATGATCTCGATCCGCCGGCGGCTCACCCGCAACCTCCTGATCGCCACCCTGACCCTTGGCGGGGCGGGGTTTCTCGCCCTCTTTTTCGCGGCCCGCGACAGCGTCATCGAACAATTTGACGCCGCGCTGCAGGCCAAGGCGCTCGCCATCAGCGAGCTCACCGAGCCGGCTCCGGATGGCAACGGCGTGCAGGTTCGCTTTTCCGATCATTTCTTCCGCGGTTTCGATGAGCGCCATTCCCGCGATTTTTTCGAGATCTGGGATGCGGCGGGCCACCCGCTCGCCCGGTCCGATTCCCTGGGAACAGGCGACCTGCCGCGCCGATCGGACCTCGAAGCCAGGCTCCGGCGCTGGAATCTCGTCCTGCCCACGGGCCACCCCGGGCGGGCGCTCGGTTTCCTTTTCCAGCCGAAGGCGGCCTCCGCTGCCCGGGCCGCACCGACGATTCAGCTCACCGTCGCCTCCGACCGCACCGGCCTGGATGAAACGCTCTGGCAGTGCCTGGCTCTGGCCTCGGTCTCGGCCGGCGTGCTGCTTGCAGTGGCTTTCTGGCTGATTCCCCGCGTGCTTCGCCGCGGCCTGCAGCCGCTGGAAGAGATGGGCGACCGGGTGGCCTCGGTCGACGCCGGCTCCCTCGGCACGCGCTTCCGCACCGACGCGCTGCCCCGGGAATTGGCGCCGATCGCGGGCCGGCTGAACGAACTGCTCTCCCGGATCCAGCAATCCTTCGAGCGCGAGCGGCGTTTCACGGCCGACCTCGCCCATGAATTGCGCACGCCGCTCGCGGAATTGCGGAGCATGGCCGAATGCGCCATCAAGTGGCCCGAGTCCCGGGACCCGGCGACCGACCGCGATGCGCTGGCGATCGCGGAGCAGATGGAGGCAATGGTGGAGCACATGCTCGCCCTGGCGCGGGGCGAGCAGAGGCAGCTCGGCGGAAAGCGCACCAAAGTCGCCCTCGACCAGATGGTCCGCGAGCATCTGGCCAAGGTCGCCGGCCGGGCGGCGACCCGGGGACTGCGGGTCGCGACGGACCTCCCTCATGCGGAGGTGGAGGCGGATCCCCTGCTGCTTCGGGCGATCATCAGCAACCTGCTGGAAAATGCGGTGGACTACGCGACCGAGGGAGGAGCCGTGGAACTGGCGATCGAGGATCGCGCGGATAGGGTCAGCCTGCGGGTGGCGAACGCCACCGCCGAGCTCGAGCCGGCGGACCTGCCGCGGCTGTTTGAGCGGTTTTGGCGCAAGGAGGCCGCCCGAAGCGGCGGTCAGCACGTCGGCCTCGGGCTTTCGCTCGCGCGCACTTTCGCCGAGGCAATGGGAGCCACCCTGACCGCCGAACTTGGGAAGACCGCCTGGCTTGAGCTGACGCTTTCCTGGTCGCGGGCCAGGGACGTTACCTAGCGGATTTGGCCTCGCCACGATTCCGAGTTGCACCCGATGACTGCGACTGTCCGACTGCGCGCATCCTCACAGTCGGCTCGACTTCGGCCATCGTCCGTCAGATCATCCCCAAAATAAAGGCGCCTTATGAACCCCGCTCGGCTACTCCTCGCAGCGCTGGCTTTTTCGGCCGGTGCAACCTATTCGGCACGGGCCCTGGACCGGCCTGACGTCACCTTCAAGGTCTTCCAGTTTCCGCAGGACAAGATCCCGCGGATCGACGGCGACCCGGGCGACTGGGCCATCGTGCCGGATGACTACGCGGTCAGCTCCGACCTGATGATCGACGATTACAACGACCACGCCAAGCCGGACCCGAAGGAGTTCAGCATGAAGGTGAAGGTCGGCTGGGTAAAGGGGCTGAACCGCCTTTATTTTCTCTACGAGGCCGACAAATCGTACTGGGACTTTGCCCTGCCCACCCTCCACAACGACACTTTTGAAATCGTGGTGGATGGTGACGCGTCGGGTGGCCCGCTGATCGACAAGGGGCACAAGGAATTCTGGACAAACGAGCACGTGGGCCAGGGCGCGGCGACCCCGGACGACCGGATCAGCGTCGACGAGGCCAATTGGGCAATCCACGGGGTCCAGGCCCAGAACTACCACATCTTCACCCCGGCCGAGAACAAGGACTGGTGCATGGCCTGGGGCGCGCCGACCTGGACAAAGGAGTTTCCGTACTCCAATGCGGCCACCCACTACACCTTCCGGCCCGGCCAGCCCGGCCACCTGGTGCTGGAATTCTACGTCACTTCGTACGATTACGCGGGTCCCGAGGGACCGCAGCGCGCGGTCGAGTCCGTGTTTCGCGAAAACAAGGTCATCGGCCTTTCCTGGGCGATCATCGACTATGGCGACGTCAACCGGAAGGTTAACCATCATTTCTGGAACCTCTCCCGCCACCACATGATGTACGGCGACGCCTCGGAATTGTGCGCCTTCCGGCTGATGCCCCTCGAGGCCCAATTCCTGAAGCCGATCGAGGCCCGGTGGTCGTGGAAGGTCGTCGACATGGACCGCCACCTAGTGGCCTTCAAGGACCTTTCGGTCGGCAAGGTCGCCTCGTGGAAGTGGGACTTCGGCGATGGCACGACCTCGGCCGAACAGAATCCCATCCATTCGTACAAGGCGCCCGGCAATTTCGTCGTCATCCTCGATGTCGACGGCCCCGCGGGCACATCCCGCCGATCCAAGGTCTGGGACGTCCAGCTTCGTTAACCGAGGATGATCCTGATGAACTGCCGTGTTCCGGCTGCTAAGGGCTGGCGGCCCCGAGCCCCGGCGGTTTCGAAGCCGCGGGTGGCACGGCGGCGCCGGCCATTAGGCTGAAAAGGTTGACCTTTTTCGCGCTCATGTACTGGCCGAGATGAACGCTGCCCTCGATGAACTTGTACGGAATGGAGAGGCTGACCGTGCCCTTTGCCTGGCCGGCCGTCACCGCGGCTGACGCGGGTTCGCCCGCGGCGTAATCCGCCTTCAGTCCGTCGATCCGGGTTTTCGTAACTGGATCGGCCAGGTCGAGCTTGGCTGCGGCAGCGAAGACATCGACGAGCTTGCCGCCGTTCAGTTCCATCCGGGCGATTTCGCCGGGGCCCTCCGCCATCCGGATGCCATCCGAAAGGGCGGTCCTGGACATCAGGCCGGGCAGGCGTTTCCTGAGGGCCGCCTCGCTGCTGGCCATGATGAAGGTGCCGTCGGCGACGCCAAAATACTCCGTCGTCCGTGAGAGTTCCCTGCCATCCACGACGACAGGAAGCGTCCAGCAATCGAATGGGATTCCGTCGATGTTCAGCGAGTCCTCGGCATAGGTGTAGGGAAAGGATGGGGCGATCGCCGCGACCCCGGGCGCGGAGGCGATCTTGCCGGCAACAAACGACGAGAAGTCCGTTGTCAGCGCCTGGGTTGACTTTGCGTAGGCCCTCACGATCTCCCGGGTGAACTGTCCTGACAAAACGTAGAAGAATTCCGGCGTCATCTGCTCCCTGCCGTTCTTCGAGCCGAACGCCAGGTCGATTGTTGCGGCGCCGCCGCCGGAACTCGCTGCCATCATCGGGCCATAGCTGGCCTTCAACTCCTTCAACGGCCCGGACACCTTCGGGTAGTCGACGGCTGCCAGCGTGTCGATGATGGAGCCGGACAAGTCGCTCACCGCCTTCGGATTCTGGCGGATGATCATCGTCCCAAGCGCATCGGCCGAGACGAAGCCCGCAACGTCGGGATGCGGGCCCGCCCTGTACCGCAGGAATGTCCCGATGGGGGTCTCCGGCAGGAACTGCGCAGATTCGGCCATTTTGAAACCTGCGTCATCGAAACCGAGCGATATGTCGACGGAGTGCAGCTGCGAAAACATCGAGAAGAGCGCGTCGATGTAGCCGTGGGCTGCCTTCTGCTCTTCCTGCGTGAGACTCGCGATCCTGGCATCGAAGGGAAGCATCAGCCTTTCCTTGAGTCCCGCGAGCAGTTCCGGCGAGGTCTGGCCCCAGAGTCGAATATCCGCGGCCTGCGGCTTTTCAAGGAACGCCATGACAGTCTCGGGCGTCTTCAGTTTTGCGAGGCTCGCCGGGTCCTTCGCAAACATCACCCACTCTCCGCTTTCCTGGGCGGCAAGATGGGCTGCGTTCAAGAGAGCCCAAAGTTTGCCTCCCTTTTTCAGTTTGGCGAACCCGACGTAAACGACGGAGTTTGCCTTAAGGTCGGCCGCGGAAACGCCCAGGATAGCCACCCCGATATTGGACCCGGCGGCGATATCCGAAAAATCGGGGTAGCCGTATGCTGCACATTGGGAAAGCAGCATTCGCAGGATTCCCGTCTCCGGAACCCCCACCATCAGCTTTTCCAGGTCCTGATTGACCAGGCCGGGGTGCCTCAGGCTAAGGATCGCCTGAATGCCATCGACTTCCGGCAATTGGGCTGTGAACGGCTCGGGGCCCTGCACCGGCAGGGCCGTGTTCCTGTGGCAGCCTGTCGAAAGCAGAAGGGCTGCGGCCAGCGCGGCGGCGTTCACGGAAAACAGGACTCGGTGGGGGGCTTTTGCCATGAATCGAATGTTCAATCCGACTTCTCCGAATTGCGATCCGATCCGGCGGACCGCAACCGAACGCGTTCACTAATAATCGCTTCAAACACGTGGTCCGCGAGCAGATTACCCGATTGAGCCGCCGCCGGGAACGATATGCGTCGCGATTTTTGGCATGCTGCCATAGGATGCGACACCTAGCCGAGAACAAGGCCTGGTGTACTTATGATGCGAAACGACTACCTCCAGAACGCGCTCAAGATCATCGACGACCCCAACATCCTGGTCAATGTTGTCTCCCGCCGCGTGAAGCAGCTCAAACGCGGCAATCGCGCCCTTGTTGAATCGCTGGAAAAACTGTCCGCCGAGGACACGGCCCTGCGCGAGATCGCCGAAGGCAAGATCAGCTTCGAACTGGCGACGCCCGAAGAGCTGGCCGCAGCCGGCCACACACCCTTCCGCGACTCCGTCAACCAGGCCCGTGTAAAGACCGGTTGAGGGCGGCGGGACGGACTACGGACGGTTTCGCGTTACAACCCGAACGGCAGGCACCGCTTCAACGCGTCGGCATGGCCCGGCGCAACGAGTTTGTCGCGCGAGGCGCGGCGCTTGGATTTGGTGCTCTTCGAGCGAAGCAGATGCCGGAATCCCGGCGTGCGGCGCATGAGCTTTCCCGTGGCCGTCAGTTTGAACCGTTTTGCGACGGACTTTTTTGTTTTTTGCATTTGGAAAAATTGAGCCGATTGCGCCTCCTGCAGGCTAAGGGCGGTTGAGCCCAAAAGCGACGAGCCGCGGCCCAAAGCGTGCGCTACGGATGTAACATGACCCAGGCCATGCCATTCCGCCGAAAATGCGCGCGCCGGGTCGATTGCCCCGCCATGCCGCGCAAATTCTGCGGTTGTTTCCGTAAATCGCGCGCGGTGTGTTGCAACGGTCCCGGATCGGAGGAACACTGGCTGGAATGTCCATTTCAAGCCCCAAGAACCCGCGCGCGCCTGCCGGGGAGAAGTTCTCCCTTCCCCACTTTGTTTTCACGGTGGTCGCGTCGCTCGCAGGCCTGATCGTCCTTTTGAAGCTGTTAGCCCCGCCGGGGGTCTGGCTCGCGCAGGTTTCGGCGGCGCCGGCACGCTTTGCCGCCGCATTTCTGGCTGTCACGCTGCTGAACTGCTTCATCGAATACTTCTTTCACCGCTACGTGCTGCACAAGCCGGTCGTGCCCTTCCTCAGCCATTTCTACAGGCAGCACACGCAGCACCACAGCCTGACGCGAATCGGCCGCCGCCGGACACCGGGCGGACGGGAAGTGCCGTTTGTCGAGAACATCTTTCCCATCACGACTGCCGAGCAGAACGAGGCCTCATTTTTTCCGTGGTACACGCTGGTGGTCTTCGCCGCAGTCCTCACTCCCCTCCTCGCCCTTTGCCAGTGGCTGGCGCCGGCCTTCCCATGGTTCCTCGCCGGTTACGCGGCGCTCGCCGGGTCGCTGGCGCTGTACGAGGTCTTCCACGCGATTGAACACTGGCCCTTCGAGAAATGGGCGCCGCTCATCGAGCACCCCCGCTTCGGGCGGATCTGGCGCAAAGTCTACAGCTTTCACCTTCGCCACCATGCGGTGATCGACTGCAACGAGGCGATATCCGGGTTCTTCACGCTTCCCGTCTCCGATTGGGTGTTTGGCACGTTCGTCCTTCCGGAGACCCTTTACACCGACGGCGGGGACTGGCAGCAGGCCGAATTCTCCGCCCCCCGTCCGTTCGCGTTCATCCGCTGGTGTGACGCCAGGGCGGATGCGATCGTGCAGGGCCGGCGGGCGCTCTCCCGGGGCGCGCTCGCCCCGTGTGCCGAAGACGCGGCGCCCGTCGCCTACACACGCGGCGAAAGGATCGCGCATTACCTGACGCATGGCGTGGGTCTGGCGGCCAGCATCGCTTCCATGATCCTGCTGCTGGTGCTCGCCTGCCTGCGCGGCAGCGTATGGCACATCGCGACTTTTGCCGTCTACGGCATCAGCCTGGTGCTGCTTTACGCGATGTTCGCCTTTTTTGGGCCCGGGCATCGCGCCGAGAGGCGGAAGCTTTTTGACCGCTACAAGCATCCCGCACTCTTCCTCCTTATCGCGGGCACGGTCACGCCGTTCCTGCTTGCAAACAGGCGCGAGGCCTGGGGCTGGACCGTGTTTGGGATTGTCTGGGGGCTCTGCCTCCTGGGCGGCTGCGCCAGGCTTTGCGGGTCCGGTCGGATCCGGTCGGTCGCCACCGCAGCCTACGTGATGCTGGGACTCCTCGCCCTGATTGCCGTCAAGCCCCTCTTTGCCATAGTGCCTTCCGGCGCAATCTGGCTCCTCCTCGCGGGGGCGCTCTGCTACGCGGGCGGAACGATATTCCACCGATTGAATCGCATGCCCTATCATCTGGTAGTCCGCCAGGTGTTCGCGTTCGGCGGCAGCGCCTGCCATCTGATCGCCCTCCTGCTTTTCGTCCTGCCCTCCAGAGGCTGAGGACGGCAGGACCTTCGCCGCGACCCGGGGGGCGCCCGCTGCGGGGTTTTCTGAAGCCCGAATTGCCGCGGGGCCGTTCGTCCTACATTACGCCGGCGATTGGCCGATACGTAATCGGAGAAACGCATGAACCGCTTTGGATTCCGGATACTGAATCACGGTGAGAAGGAGGCCCTCATTCGCTACGCCGGACGGGGCCGCCCGATACCCGCGCACGGATCGATCGAAGTCGATTTCCCCGGATGGTACGATGCGGCCGAGGCGGTCAACCGCCTTCATGACGTGGCGTGGCTGCTCACCGCATCCTTTCCCCGCGCCTTCCGGGCCTTCGACTTCGCGATTGTCGCGAATGAGTTCGGCTACCGCATCTATTCGGAGTCCGCGGGGGTGTTCGATGTCGAACTGCTCGATCCCGAGCCGGACAAGTACGCCCTTCCCGGCGGCGCAATCCTGACGACCAACGACACCTTCACCTCCGGGTAGCCCGGCGTAGTCCATCGAGCGCCCGCATGAACCGGCTCACCCGCTTCGGATCCACGCCTCCGGTCCAATGGCCGCCGACCTTGAATTCCGATCCCACGATGAAGCCGTCGGCTTTCCCGAAAAACGAGCCGATGTTCCCCGCCGTGACGCCGGAGCCCACGTAAACAGGCAGCTCCGTCGCCCCTTTGACCTCGTCCAGGTCCGCCGCATCGGGCGGGTCGCCGGTCACGGCCCCGGTCACGATAACGGCGTCCCCTCGCATGAATTCGACGGCCCGGGCGGTTTCTCCAATTCCGACGTCGGATGTGATCGCATGAGAACAGTGCTTTTTCTTCACGTCCGCCCAGACACGCACCCGTTCGGCGCCGATCGAGCGCCGATACCGCAGCAATTCCGCAGCCGAGGACTGGATCAGCCCCTCATCGGCGACATGCGCGAACGCAAAGCCCTCCGCCCGGATGAAGTCCAGGCCGGCCGCCAGGGCAACCGCAAGCGCCTCGCTGTTTGCGCCCGCGAGAATCTGCACCCCGCAGGGAAGTCCCGAGCAATCCTTTGCGCCGCGGGCGATGACCGCCATGGCCGCGACAATCTCCGGCCCGACACGGGCGCGCAGATACGGCGTGTCGTGCATGTTCTCGAGCATGACGGCATCCACACCCGCGTCGCGGTAAATCCCCGCCTCGCGCACGGCCTGCGCCTCGATTTCGCGCAGACTGAGGCGGCCCGCGGGTGTTCCCGGGAGCGCGGCGACATGAATCATGCCGACGACAGCCGGCGATCGTTGGAAGAATCGTTTCGAAACCGACACAGCCCGCGATTCAATAACCATTGGATTGGGCTGGCAAGTGTGCCGATGAACCCTTGGTTCCAGGCTTTCGCCGGCGCGGACGCGGGCCGGTGTGCGCCAAACGAGCCGTCAATCTGCTTCCAACCCACCATTAGCAACCTGTGACAATGCGCAAAATCCTGGTCATCGATGATGACGAAGGTCTTCGAAGGACCCTCGACGCTGCGCTCAGGCACTTCGGCTACGGTGTGAGGGTCGCCACGACAGGCGACGAAGGCGTGCCGCTCGCACGGGAATGGAAGCCCGACCTGGTCCTTTGCGACGTCAACATGCCGGGGATGGACGGTCGCGCCGTGCTCCAGGTCCTGCGCAACGATCCGCAGCTCGCCAACTGCCAGGTCATCCTGATGACGGGCAACCAGGATGCGCACCCCCTGCGCGAAGGGATGAATCTTGGCGCAGACGACTACCTGCCCAAGCCCTTCGAGATCGGCCAGCTTCGGACCTGCGTCGAGGCCCGGCTCCGGCGCGCAACGATGTACCGCCGGCTGGAGGAAGCCATGTTCCGCCGCCACGGGGAACTTTTCAGCAGCACTCTGCCGCATGAGTTCATGACGCCTCTCAACGGCATCCTCGGATTTGCGGAGATCCTGAAGGAGGACCTCGGCCGGATACCTCGCGAGGAATCCCTGCAGATGCTCTCCGACATCGAGACCTGCGCGCGCCGCCTCCACCGCACGCTCATGAATTACATCTTGCTTGTGACGATCGAGAATGCGCCGGCGCCCGATCCGGCCCTCCCCCGGCCCGCGGTCGCCCCCGGCCGCGCCGCGCAGCTTTTGGACGCCGTCGCCCACTCCGCGGCCCAGCAATGCGGCCGCGAAGGCGATCTGACGACCGGGATCGAATCGGTCGGCCTGCACTGCAGCGAAAACGACCTGCAGACCATCACCGAGCGCCTCATCGAGAATGCGTTCGGCTACTCCGTCGCCGGCAGGCCGGTGATCGTCTCCCTCGGGATGCAAGACGGCCGCCCTTCCCTCGCAATCAAGGACCGCGGCCGCGGGATGAAGGCCGAGCAGATCGAGCAGATCGGGCTCTTCACGCAGTTTGATCGTAGGCGCTTCGAACAGCAGGGCCTCGGAATCGGGCTGGCGATTGTCAAGCGCCTGGTCGACAAGAACTGCGCCACGATCGATTTCGAAAGCGCCCCGGAGATCGGCACGACAGTGACCGTGAAGTTCGGGCCGGCCGCCCCATAGGGGCGCGATCGCCGGTCCAATCCCGCTTGCCCTGTCGTTTGTCCGGCGTACAAGCGTGGCATGCCCCTATCCGACTTTCCCTGGCCGCCCGTGGGGGTGGACGGCGTTGTTCCGGTTTGGACAGGCGACGCCTTCCGGCTCGGAGGCCAGCCGATGCGTGTCATCGCCTACGCCGAGTCCGACAGTCATTGGAGCGAATCGCTGACGACTATGCACGAGGAAGTGGCGGG